>NZ_JBFBJK010000004.1:110529-470314 GCF_040686095.1 Streptomyces sp. NPDC086554 | reverse complement strand
AACATCGGCATCCGCCGCCGCCTGGCCCCGCTCCTGGACAACGACCGCAACCAGATCGAACTCTTCACCGCCCTGCTCCTGTCCCTGCCCGGATCGCCGATCCTCTACTACGGCGACGAGATCGGCATGGGCGACAACATCTGGCTCGGCGACCGCGACGCGGTACGCACCCCCATGCAGTGGACCCCCGACCGCAACGCGGGCTTCTCCTCCTGCGACCCCGGACGCCTCTACCTGCCCACCATCATGGACCCGGTCTACGGCTACCAGGTCACCAACGTCGAGGCCTCCATGTCCTCCCCGGCCTCACTGCTCCACTGGACCCGCCGGATGATCGAGATCCGCAAACAGAACCCCGCCTTCGGACTCGGCTCGTACACCGAACTGCCCTCCTCCAACCCCGCCGTCATCGCCTTCCTGCGCGAGGCCCCCTCGACCGAGGAAAGCGGGGACGACCTGGTGCTGTGCGTGCACAACTTCTCCCGCTTCGCCCAGCCCACCGAACTCGACCTCCAGGCCTTCAACGGCCGCCACCCCGTCGAACTCATCGGCGGAGTGCGCTTCCCGGCCATCGGCGAACTGCCCTACCTGCTCACACTGGCGGGGCACGGGTTCTACTGGTTCCGGCTGCGCAAGGACCCGGCGTAGGCTCCACTGCGACACCCGCGCGGGGCGGTTTCCACCGCCCCGCCCTGGGCACTCTCCCCGCACAACCGGCACTCCCGCACGACCGGCACTCCCGCACTCTCCCTTGTCCGCACCGCGGAAAGGACGCGACGCCATGTCGGAAGCCGTCACCCGCCCGGGCATCACCACGGACGCGCTGCTCGCCTCGCTCGATCCGCTCCTCCGCGGCTGGCTGCCGAGGCAGCGCTGGTTCGCGGGCAAGGGCCGTCCGATCACCGGCTTCCACCTGGTCACGGCGACCGAACTGCTGCCGCCCACCGCCAGGTCGGGCCTGCTGCACCTCCTGGTGCGGGTGGACCAGCCGCGCATCCCGGGGCAGGGCGGCGGGGCCGCCGGGGCACAGCCCGCCGACTGCTATCAGCTGCTGCTCGGCGTGCGGCGCGAGCTGCCGCCGCGGCTCGCGCCCGCGCTGATCGGCCATGTGACGGCGGGGCCGCTCGCCGGGTTCACGGTCTACGAGGCGCTGTACGACCCCCGCATGGCCGAGTTCCTGATGGAGGCCCTGCGGATGCGGGCACACGTCGGCAAGCTGCGCTTCGAGCGCGACATGCGCAAGGACATCGGCGAGGGTCTCGTGCCGCGCGTGCTCGCCGCCGAGCAGTCCAACTCCTCGCTGGTGTACGGCGACACGTACATCCTGAAGCTGTTCCGCCGCATCGTCCCCGGCCTCAATCCGGATCTGGAGCTGCCGCTGATGCTCGCCCGCGAGGGCTGCGCCCAGGTCCCCGCGCCGGCCGCCTGGTTCCTCGCGGACCTGCCGGACGACGTGAATGTGCTCGGCGTGCTCCAGCCCTATCTGAAGGGCACGACGGACGGCTGGGACCGTGCGCTGCGCGAGCTCGCCGAGGGGGAGGACTTCAAGAGCGAGGCGCAGGCGCTCGGCCGTGCGACCGCCGATGTGCACCTGGCCCTCGCCCGCGCACTGCCCACCGTCACGCTCGGCCGCGCCCAGGTGGAGCTGATCGCCGAGGGCATGGCGGAGCGCCTGGAGGCGGCGGCCGGTGCGGTGCCCGCGCTGCTTCCGTACGCGAAGGCCCTGCACACCGCCTTCGACGCGTTCGCCGATCTGGCCGCCGACGGGACGCTCTGGACGGCCCAACGCATCCACGGCGACCTGCACTTGGGGCAGTTCCTGCGCTCGCCGTCCGGGGACTGGTCGCTCATCGACTTCGAGGGCGAGCCCTCGCGTCCGCTCGCCGAACGCAGGCTGCCGCAGCCCGCGGTGCGCGATGTGGCGGGCATGCTGCGTTCCTTCGACTACGCGGCGCGGTCGGCCGAGCCCTGGTCGCCCCGGTGGGCGGGCGAGTGCCGGGCCGCGTACTGCACGGGATACGCGGAGGTGTCAGGACGCGACCCGCGCACCGATCCGGTCGCCCTGCGCGCCTACGAGACGGACAAGGCGGTCTACGAAGTCCTCTACGAGGCCCGCCACCGTCCGGACTGGATGCCCGTCCCGCTCGCCGCCGTCCACCGCCTCGCCATGAACGGCCCCGCATCGAACGGCCCCGCCACCGAAGCCCCATGACCCGCCCTCGCCGAGGAGGCCTCCCCGTGACCCCCCGCCCCCAGCCGCGCAAACCGTCCGACGAGGCCACCGACAAGAGCAGGCGCAAGCCGGGGCAGCAGCCCCCGGGGAAGAAGTCGAAGCGCCCCACGTCCCCCGTCCCCAAGGCCGACCGCGAGCGCCTCCTGAGCGGCACGCACCACGACCCGCACGCCGTGCTCGGCGTCCACACGGTGCGCGACGGCATAGCGTTCCGCGCGCTGCGGCCGTACGCGCGGTCCGTCACGGTGGTGGCCAGGGACCTGCGGGCCGAACTGCACGACGACGGCGACGGGTTCTTCTCCGGGGTGCTTTCGCTGCGGGAGATCCCCGACGACTACCGGCTGCATATCACGTACGAGGAAGCCGAGTTGGAGATCCATGACGCGTACCGCTTCCTGCCCGCGCTCGGCGAGTTCGATCTGCATCTGATCGGTGAGGGGCGGCACGAGCAGCTGTGGCAGGCGCTCGGGGCGCGCCCGATGGTGCACGAGGGGGCGACCGGGACCCGCTTCACGGTGTGGGCGCCCAACGCCCGTGGCGTGCGCGTGGTGGGGAACTTCAACTTCTGGGACGGCACGGGCTTCGCGATGCGTTCGCTCGGCGGCAGCGGGGTGTGGGAGCTCTTCGTGCCGTCCGTCGGCGAGGGCGAGCTGTACAAGTACGAGATCACCCGGCCCGACGGCTCGAAGACCCTGCGCGCCGACCCGCTCGCACGCCGCACGGAGGAGCCGCCCGCGAACTCCTCGATCGTGTACGAGTCGCACCACGAGTGGCACGACGAGGAGTGGCTCGCACGCCGTGCCGAACTCCCTGTGCACGAGGCGCCGTTCTCCGCGTACGAGGTGCATCTCGCGTCCTGGCGGCCGGGTCTTACGTATCGCCAGCTCGCCGAGCAGTTGCCCGCGTACGTCGCCGATCTGGGTTTCACGCACGTCGAGTTGATGCCGGTCGCCGAGCATCCCTTCGGCGGGTCGTGGGGCTATCAGGTGACGGGGTTCTACGCGCCGACGGCCCGCCTCGGCACCCCCGACGACTTCAAGCACCTGGTCGACGCGCTGCACCGCGCCGGGATCGGCGTCCTGATGGACTGGGTGCCCGCGCACTTCCCGCGCGACGACTGGGCGCTCGCGGAGTTCGACGGGCGGACCCTGTACGAGCACGAGGACCCGGCCCGCGCCGCGCATCCGGACTGGGGGACTCTGGAGTTCGACTTCGGCCGCAAGGAGGTGCGCAACTTCCTTGTTGCCAACGCCAGTTACTGGTGCGAGGAGTTCCACATCGACGGCCTGCGGGTCGACGCGGTCGCCTCGATGCTCTACCTCGACTACTCGCGCGAGAACGGCGAGTGGACCCCGAACGAGCACGGCGGCCGCGAGAACCTGGACGCCGTGGCCTTCCTCCAGGAGATGAACGCCACCCTCTACCGCCGCGCCCCCGGCGTCGTCACGATCGCGGAGGAGTCCACGGCCTGGGACGGCGTGACCCGCGCGACGCACCACTTGGGCCCGGGCGGCTTCGGGGGGCTCGGCTTCGGCCTGAAGTGGAACATGGGCTGGATGCATGACTCGCTCGGCTATGTGAGCCACGAGCCGGTGCACCGCAAGTACCACCACAACGAGATGACGTTCTCGATGGTGTACGCGTACAGCGAGAACTACGTCCTGCCGATCTCGCACGACGAAGTCGTGCACGGAAAAGGGTCGTTGGTGTCGAAGATGCCGGGCGACTGGTGGCAGCAGCGCGCCAACCACCGCGCGTATCTGGGCTTCATGTGGGCCCACCCGGGCAAGCAACTCCTCTTCATGGGGCAGGAGTTCGCGCAGGGCGCCGAGTGGGCGGAGAGTCACGGCCCGGACTGGTGGCTGCTCGACCCGGCGTACGGCGCGGAGGCCGATCACCGGGGCGTACGCGATCTCGTGCGCGACCTCAACACCGTCTACCGCCGTGAGCCGTCCCTGTGGCAGCGGGACACGGACCCCGGCGGCTTCGCCTGGGTCGAGGGCGAGGCGGCGGAGGACAACGTCTTCGCTTTCCTCCGCTATGCCTCCGAGGACACCGGCGGTTCGCCGCTCCTCGCCGTCTCGCACTTCTCACCGGTGGTGCGGCACGAGTACCGGCTCGGCGTCCCCGACGAGATCTCCGCCTGGCGCGAGGTCCTGAACACGGACGCGGCGCTGTACGGCGGCAGCGACGTCACCAACCCCGACCCCGTCAAGCCGGACCCGGTGGCCTCCCACAGCCGCCCCGCATCACTGAGGCTGACACTGCCACCGCTGGCTACGGTGTGGCTGCGGCCGGTGTGACCCCACGCGACGGCCTACCGCTTCTCCAACACCCCCTCGATACCCGCAGGAAGCCCCTCCGTGTGCAGGACGCCGAGCCGCTGCGTGGCCCGGGTCAGGGCCACGTACAGGTCACTCGTCCCATAGCGTGCGGGCTCGACGACGAGGACCGTGTCGAACTCCAGGCCCTTCGCCTGGCGGGGGTCGAGAAGGACGACCGGGCGGGTCAGGTCGGGTGCGGCACCGGCGGCCACGCCGGGCAATACGGCAGCGAGTTCGGCATGACATTCGCGCGGTGCGATGACCGCGAGGCGGCCCTCGTCCCCGCCCTCGGCGGCGACCGCGTCCGCGAGGGCGGCGGGCAGATCCTCGGTGGCGAGGGCCCAGGGCCGCACGCCCGTGGAGCGCACCGAGCTCGGCGGCCGGAAGTCCGGGTCGCCGGCGGCCCGCGGCACCTCGGCCGCCACGTCCATGATCTCCACGGGGGTGCGGTAGTTGACCCCGAGCCGTGTGTACTCCCAGCGGTCATCGACGTACGGCGTCAGGATCCGCTCCCACGAACCGCAGCCGCCCGCCTCCGCCGTCTGCGCGGGGTCGCCGACCAGCGTCATCGAACGGGTCGGGCAGCGCCGCATGAGCAGACGCCACGCCATCGCCGAGAGCTCCTGCGCCTCGTCGACGATGATGTGCCCGAACGCCCAGGTGCGGTCGGCGGCAGCGCGCTCGGCGGCGCTGCGGTGGTCGGCCTCCTCCTGGCGCTCGGCCATCCGCTCGGCGTCGATGATGTCGTGCGCGAGCAGCACCTCCGAGGCGTCGGCGTCGATGTCCTCCTTGTCCTCGAACTCGTACGTACGTGAGGCGTACGACACGTCCAACACGCCCTGTGCGTAAGCGATCTGCTTCGCGCGCTCCGCCTCCGCCATCGCCCGTGCCGCGCTGTCGTCGCTGCCGAGCAGCTCGGCGGCCTCGTCGAGCAGCGGGACGTCGGCGGCCGTCCAGGCGGCGGCGCGCGGACGCCGGACAAGGCGTGCGTCCTCCTCCGACAGATGCGGCGTGGGCTCCTCGAGGAAGTCGGCGAGGAAGCCCTGCGGCGTGAGCGTCGGCCACAACTCCTCGATGGCGGCGTGCACTTCGGGGCTTGCGGCGATCGCCTTGCCGAGCTGGGCGATGTCGTCGGGGCCCAGGAAGTTGGGGCCGCCGTAGGGGTCGGCGCCGATGCGTTCGGCGAGCTGGGCGGTGAGCGAGTCGATGATGTGGAAGGCGAAGTGCGGGCGGCCGAGGTTGTGCGGCACGTCCGCGCCGCGCGCCGCGTCCCGCGCCTCCTGGGCGATCGTCCAGTCCAGGATCAGATCGCCGTCGTCGTGCCGGATGATCAACGGGGCGCCGGGTTCGGGGAGTTGCTGCCGGTCGCGCAGGGCGGCGGCGAGCACGTCCGCCATCTCCGCGCGGCCCTTCACCTCGGCGGCCTCGGGGCCGTCGAAGCCGGTGGCGGTCACGCCGGGGAACAGCTCGCCGACCGTGGAGAGGAGCACCCCCGTCTCGCCGAGCGCGGGAAGCACCTCGCTGATGTAGCCGAGGAAGGCCGGGTTCGGGCCGACGATCAGGACCGCGCGCTTGGCGAGCAGCTCACGGTGTGCGTAGAGGAGGAACGCCGCGCGGTGCAGCGCCACGACCGTCTTGCCGGTGCCGGGGCCGCCCTCGACGACGAGGACGCCGCGGTGCGGGGCGCGGATGATGCGGTCCTGCTCGGCCTGGATGGTCTGCACGATGTCGTGCATCCGGCCGGTGCGCGCCGAGTCGAGCGCGGCGAGCAGCACCTCGTCGGCGTCCGCGCCCTCGTACCCGGTGCGGGTGGAGTCGCTGAGATCGAGGATCTCGTCGTGCAGGGCCGTGACCTCACGGCCCTCGGTGGTGATGTGCCTGCGCCTGCGCAGACCCATCGGCACATGACCCGTCGCGAGATAGAAGGGGCGTGCCACATCGGCACGCCAGTCGATCACGAGCGGGGTGCGTTCGGTATCGGACGCGCGGATTCCGATGCGCCCGATGTGGTGATCACGGCCGTCACGGAATTCGAGCCGCCCGAAGCAAAGGCCGTTCTCCCCCGCGTTGAACGCGGCCAGCAGACCGGACTGCTCGGCGACCATCACGTCGCGTTCAAGGCGCGCCTGCAGACCGTTGCCCACCTGCGACAACGACGCCTGCACGGCGGACTCGGCCTCCTCGCGCAGCGCGTCGAGGCGCGCGTACAGCCCGGAGACGAATTGCTGCTCTTCCCGCAATTCCTCGGTTGACAATTCAGCCCCTCGCCAGTTACAGTGCTCTTATTCAGGTTCTCGTGATGCCGTTATGCCCAATTGGGCAGGGCTTCGCGAAAGAATCCAATATACGCAGAGAAATACCCCGGACGTCAATTCGTCCGGGGTATTTCTCTGTCCGCGTACGGAAGGTCAGAGTACGGAAGGTCAGAGCACCTCGGCATCGGCCAGCTCGGCCAGGAGCTTGCGCTTGGGCCGCGCCCCGACCATCTGCTTCACCGGCTCACCGCCCCGGAACACCAGCAGGGACGGCACCGAAAGCACGTTGTACGCGATCGCCGTCGCCGGATTGTGGTCCACGTCCAGCTGCACCACCTTCAGCCGGTCCGCCTCCTCGCGCGAGATCTCACCGAGCACGGGACCGAGCTGCCGACACGGTCCGCACCACTCCGCGCCGAACTCCACGAGCACCGGCACCTCCGACTTCAGGACCTCCCCGTCGAAGTCCGCGTCCGTCACCTGGGCCACGCCCGCCACCTTGAAATTCGACATGCTCCCCGCTCCTCATCCCGTCACTTCGCACCGGGGCTCCGGACCCCCCGGAACCGCCGCCTCGGCGCGCACGAGCTGCGCGCCGACCTGTTCCCGCACCGCGCTCAACTCGGCGATCAGCGCGTCGAGTTCACCGAGCTTGCGGCGGTACACATCGAGCGATGCGGGGCAGGAGTCACCCGCCGGATGACCGGACCGCAGACACTCCACGAAGGGCCGCGTCTCCTCCAGATCGAACCCGAAGTCCTGCAGGGTCCTGATCTGCTCGAGGAGGCGTACGTCGTCCTCGTCGTAGGTGCGGTAGCCGTTGCCGCTGCGACGTGCGGGCAGCAGCCCCCGTGACTCGTAGTACCGAAGCGTCCGCGTGGTGGTGCCCGCCCGCTCCGCAAGTTCGCCGATGCGCATGTCTACGACGGTAATCCTTGACGTGGGCGTCAAGGCCAGCGCGATCCGCGGCCGCTGTCACTCGCCGGGCGGCTGATGCAGCCCGAAGACGGACCCCTGGTCGTCCCGGCACAGCCGGAACCGCCCGAAGGCCGCGTCCGACTCCTCGCTGTCCGCGCCGATGGGCGCCTCGACGGTGCCGCCCAGCTCGATGACCCGCGCAAGCGCGGTGTCCAGGTCGTCGACCTTGAAGAAGAGATACGGCGAGGCCCCCGGGTCGCCGCCGTGTATGCCGCCGGGGAAACCCGGAGTGTCGATCACATACCCGTGCCCGGAGGGCCCCGGCACGAAGGACCAGCCGAGCAATTCGCCGTAGAAGGCCCGCCCGCGCTCCGGGTCCTCGACACCGATCTCGAAGAAGCTGGGTTCACCGGTCATGGTGCGGCTCCTGCCCTGTGACGGCCGTCCTCTTCACCGTACGCCGCCCGGGCCGGGGCCCGCCTGCCGGTCAGCGGGCCTGCCTGTCGGCCATCGGGCCTGCCCGGCGGCAGGGCGGATGGCCTCGATGACGGCCGTTTTAGTCAGGTACTCACCAAAAGGTAAGCAAGAAGTTGAAGGCGCGCCGCCCATTGACGCCCCGCACGCCTCCAACTACAAAACTCTGAGAGCGCTCTCACCGTCACGCGCACTCCCCCCACGGAGGTGTTCCATGAGCACCAAACGCATCCACCGCACGAGCCGCGCCGCCCCTGTCCTCGCGGGCCTGGCCGCGGTAGGCCTGCTGGCCGCACTGATGACGCCCGGCACGGCACGCGGCGACGTGCCGCCGCCAGGACCCGGCTGGTCGCTGGAGTGGAGCGACGACTTCGACGGCGGCGCGGGCGCCCCGCCGTCCGCCGACAACTGGCAGATCGACACCGGCCACAACTACCCGGGAGGCCCTGCCAATTGGGGCACCGGCGAGATCCAGTCGTACACGGACTCCCCCGACAACCTCGCCCTCGACGGAAACGGCAACCTGCGGATCACCCCGCGCAAGGACGGCGCGGGCAACTGGACATCGGCCCGCATCGAGACCAGACGCGCCGACTTCAAGGCACCCGACGGCGGCACGCTCGCCATCGAGGGCCGCATCCAGATGCCGGACGTCACCGGCGAAAGCGCGCTCGGCTACTGGCCCGCCTTCTGGGCTCTCGGCGCGCCCTACCGCGGCAACTACCAGAACTGGCCGTCGATCGGCGAGTTCGACGTCATGGAGAACGTGAACGGCATCAACTCGGTCTGGGGCGTGCTGCACTGCGGGGTGAACCCCGGCGGCGACTGCAACGAGACCCAGGGCCTCGGCGCCAACCGGGCCTGTCCCGGCGCGAGTTGCCAGTCGGCGTACCACACGTACCGCTTCGAATGGGACCGCTCGACGAGCCCGAACCGGCTGCGCTGGTACGTCGACGGCGAACAGTTCCACTCGCTCAGCCAGGACCGCTTCTCGGCCGCCACCTGGTCCAACATGACGGACCACGCGGGGTACTTCATCCTGCTGAACGTGGCGATGGGCGGGGCGTTCCCGGACGGCGTAGCGGGCCGGGCAACACCGGTGGCGCAAACAGAACCGGGACACGCGATGGCGGTCGACTACGTCGCGGTGTGGACGCGTCCGTAGCCGACTCGCCGCAGCGCAGGGTCACTTGAGGTTCAGCGCGCCGATCGCCTGAGCGGCCATGCCCGCCTCACCGAGGGCGTTCGGGTGCACCGGCACGAAGTTGGTGCCGAAGAGCATCGGCTCCATCCACCGGGTCCCGCGCGGCGCACAGGCGTCGCGTCCCTCCGAGGCGGCGGCCATGTCGACGTACGTGGCACCCGTCTCGGAGGCGGCGCGCTGCACGGTCTTGTTCAAGTGGGTCTGGAGTTCCCGCAGATAGGGCACGTCCCCCTCGGCGACCGGCATCTTGGCGAAGCAGCTCGGGTCGGCCTTGGCCGGCAGGATCCACGGGTAGCCGAGGATCGCGACGCGGGCCTGCGGCGCCTTGGCCTTGATGGCGCTCAGGGAGGCCTTGAGCGCCGGATAGGTGTTGGCGTCGATCTGCTTGATGAAGCTGTCCCCGTTGGCGTCCTTGCAGGGGCTGCCCTTGCCGCCGGAGAGCACACCGGCGGTGCCGCAGGCGACGATCGCGTTGATGAAGGTGTTGTTGTCGTTGCCGCCGATGGTCAGCGTGACGACGTCGGTGTCGGCGTCGACCGCGTCCAGCTGCGGGGCGACGCCGGGGTACTGCGACTCGGTGAAGTGCTTGGTCTGGGCTCCGCCGCAGGTCACGTCGGTGAGCCGGGCGCCGGTGCGCTCGGCGACGACGTGCGGGTAGTTGGCCGTGGAGCGGGCGCAGAGGAGCGGGGCGGAGAGGTCGAGCGGCAGCACACCGGACGCGGCGCTGAAGCTGTCGCCGAGGGCGACGTAGTCGAGGGGCTCGGAAGCGACGGCCTGCGCCGGGGCGGCGAGCCCCAGGGCGACGGTTCCGGAGAGGGCGGCTGCCAGGCGCAGCGCGAGGGCACGGCGGATCACCATCTGGAGTCTCCTTTGAATCCGATGGGGGGTCAGTCCCGGAGAGGAGCGAGCCACAGGCACCAACGGCCCGGCCGTGGCGGGTGTTTCAGTAGTGCAACGCTGAAGTTACTGGCAGGTTTGAATAACGGTCAACAGTACGCGCAGACGTCCACCTAGATGGCGGAAACCTCACCCGGCACACGCCGCGGCCACCCGAACGACGGAACGAGCCCGGCGGCTTCGCCGCCGGGCTCGTGTACGCCGGTGAGGTGACACCCCGTCACTTGTCCGCCTTGTACATCCGCAGCTCCCGATTGACGAAGAGCTGGACGTACCCGCACCGCCAGCAGATCAGCCCCGTGGCGGACTCATTGGCCCAAGCCAGGTTCATGAACTCCATCCCGGAACTGTTGAGCTTGGCCTCCCGGTCCCGGAACAGATCGCCCTGTCAGCGACCCCCGTCCGCGTACGCGGACTCAGGCTCGGCCCCAGCCTCAGGCTGGTCCCCCTCAGGCCGGTCCCCCTCGGCCGACGTCCCCGAAGCGGCAACCACCCGGCCGCCCTTCCCGGCGCGCGGGAGCAGTACCGCCACCACGATCGTCCCGACCCCGAGGATCACCGCGCCGATCAGGCTCGTGTGTGCCACCGCGTCCGAGAACGCGGAGCCCACCGCGTCCCTCATCTGGCCCGCGCCCTGGGCGAGTTCCTGGGCCTGGGCCTTGAGCTGGGCCGCTTCCTGCGGGGTGGTCGCGTTTGCTGCCGTCTCCGCGAGGTCACGCGCCTGCGCGGCGATGCCCTGCGCCACTCCGTTGCCCGCGCCCACCGAATCCTGGGCGGTCTCCAGGGCGGAGGCGGGGAGCTTGCTGCCCGAAGTCCCGTCCGCCAGCTTGGAGGAGTACGAGCCCGCGAGCACCGAACCCAGCACCGCGATGCCCAGCGAGCCGCCCAGCTCCAGCGAGGTGTCGTTGACCGCGCCGCCCACGCCGAGCTCCGACTCGGGGAACGCGCCCATGATCACGTCCGTGCAGGGCGAGACGGCGAAGCCGAGCGACAGGCCGAGGACGATCAGCGGCGCCACGAAGTCGCCGTAACCGGACCCCGCGTCGATCCGCGTGAGCAGTGCGAGGGCCACCGTGCCTCCGACCATGCCCGCCATCACCATGATCCTGCCGCCGATGCGCGGCGCCAGGATCCCGGTGACCGCCGAGCCGACGAAGACCGCGCCGGCCAGCGGCAGCATGCGGACGCCGGTCTCCAGCGGGTCGTACGCCAGGACGAACTGAAGGTGCTGGGTCAGGTAGTAGAAGGCGCCGAACACCGCGAGGAAGAAGAGCGCCACGGCGAGGTTCGAGCCCGCGAAGGCGCGGTCCGTGAACTTGCGGACGTCCAGGACCGGGCGCGGATGCCGCAGCTCCCAGATCACGAACAGGACCAGGCCGATTCCGGCGACCACCGCCGCGGCGATCGCCCGCGCGCCCCAGCCGAAGTGCGGGCCGTCGATGATCGTGAAGATCAGCGCGCCCACCCAGACCACCGAGAGCAGGCCGCCCACGTAGTCGATGCGGCCGTGCTGCGCCGCCTTCGACGGGGGGACCAGGACGAACGCACCGACGATCGCAAGCACCGCCACCGGGATGTTGATCAGGAAGGTGGAGTGCCAGCCGTTGTCACGGAGCAGCGCGCCCGCGATCAGCGGGCCCGCCGCGATCGCGATGCCCGACGTCGCCGCCCAGATCGTGATCGCCTTGGCGCGCTCCTCGCGTGGGAAGGTCGCCGCGAGGAGGGAAAGCGTCGCGGGCATGATCAGCGCGGCGCCGACGCCCATGACCGCGCGGACCACGATGACCGCCGTCGCGCTGTCGACCGTCGCGCCCGCTCCGGCGCCGACGGACATGATGACCAGGCCGAGCACCAGCGCGCCCCGGCGGCTGTACTTGTCGCCGATCGCGCCGAGCAGCAGCATCAGGGCCGCGTACGGAACGGTGTATGCGTCGATGACCCACTGCAGGTCGGAGCTGGACAGGCCGAGGTCCATGGTCATGTCCGGGGCCGCCACCGTCAGCGCGGTGTTCGCCATGACGGCGATCAGCAGGCTCAGGCAGAGCACGCCGAGTGCCCACCAGCGGCGCGCGTACGGCCGGTCCGTCCTTTCGACCGGTTCCTTGATCAGCAATGGCATTGGATTCCACCCATCCCGTCTTGCACAGACCTGTTGCGACTGAAGCTGTTGCGACTGAACCTGTTGCACCGACTTGTTGCACAGGCATGTGCAACTACACACTGCTGTGCAAGATACCTGATATTGCACAGGGGTGTGCAAGTGGGGGCGTGCGGGCGGCGCGGGAGTGGGCAGAATGGGGGCCATGAACCCCCGCCCCGCGAGCAGCCCGAGCAGCGCCAGAGCCGACGCCAATCGCCGCCGCATCCTCGACGTCGCCGTCACGGAGCTGCTTCGCGACCCCGACGCGTCCATGGATCAGATCGCGCGCGCCGCGGGCGTGGTGCGACGGACCGTGTACGGGCACTTCCCCAGCAGGGACGCGCTGATCGACGCGATCGTGGAGCGGGCGGTGGAGGCGGTGGAGACCGCGCACGCCGCGGGCCGCGAGGGCATCGACGACCCCGCGGAAGCGGTGGCCGGATCACTGCTCGCCGTATGGCAAGTCGCCGACCGCTACCGCCTGTTGCTCTCGCTCTCCCATCGGAGCGTCACGATGGGCAGCATCCGCGAACGGCTCGGCTGCGTCCACGAGTCCGGCCTCGAAACCTTCCAACGCGGCCTGGACGACGGCACGTTCGTGTCGCCGCTGCCGACGCGGGCACTCGGCTACGTACTCGAAGGGATCCTGTTCGCCGTGATGGAGGCCGTCAACGACGGTGTCGTACCGGCAGAAAAGGCGGGCAGGTCCACCGCGATCACGTTTCTGACCGCGGCGGGCCTGCCCGCCTCACAAGCCACCGAGCTGGTGGAGAGGGTCGCCGAGCGCAGGGCGACCGTGACCGGCTAGGCGGTCAGCGACTTCTTCGCGATCTCGCTCTCGCTGCTGCCGGGCTGACCGGGGACCGCGTCCACGGTCGACGCGGCCTCCACGCCCGGGGCGTCACCGCCGTCGTCGAGCAGCGTCTTCTCGTCGAACGGCAGCTTCCCGTCGAGCACCAGGGTGACCCGCTCCCGGTCGACCTCCTTGGTCCACGTACCGATCAGGAGCGTCGCGACCGCGTTGCCGGCGAAGTTGGTCAGCGCGCGGGCCTCGCTCATGAAGCGGTCGACGCCGATGATCAGGCCTACGCCGTCCACCAGGCCCGGCTTGTGCGACTGCAGGCCGCTGGCCAGGACCGCGATGCCGGACCCTGAGACGCCCGCCGCGCCCTTCGACGCGATCATCATGAACAGCAGCAGCGAGATCTGCTCGCCGATGCCGAGCGGCTGGTCCATGGCGTCGGCGATGAAGAGCGAGGCCATGGTCAGGTAGATCATCGTGCCGTCGAGGTTGAAGGAGTAGCCCGTCGGGACGGTGATGCCGACGACCGGGCGGCTGACACCCAGGTGCTCCATCTTCGCGATGAGCCGCGGAAGCGCGGACTCGGACGAGGAGGTGGAGAGGATGAGGAGGAACTCGCGGCCCAGGTACCTCAGGAGCTTGAACAGGTTCACGCCGGTGACCAGGCGAAGCAGCGTGCCGAGCACGATCAGGATGAACAGCGCACAGGTGACGTAGAACCCGATCATGATCGTCGCCAGGGCTTTCAGGGCGTCCGTGCCGGTCTCGCCGACCACCGCCGCCATCGCGCCGAACGCGCCCACCGGGGCGGCCCACATGATCATGCCGAGGACCCGGAAGACCAGCTTCTGGATGTGCTCGACACCGCGCAGGACCGGCGTGCCCGCCGAGCCCATCGCCTGCAGGGCGAAGCCCACGAGCAGCGCGACCAGCAGGGTCTGCAGGACCTCGCCCATGGTGAACGCCGAGACGAGCGTCTTCGGGATGATGCCGAGCAGGAAGTCGGTGGGGCTCTTGGCGGCCTCGTCCGCGGCGTCGTGGCTCGCGTCCTTGGCCGCCTCGGTCAGGTCCATGCCGGAACCGGGGTGCAGGATGTTGCCGACCAGGAGGCCGATGGCCAGGGCGACGACCGACATCGCGATGAAGTAGCCGAGCGCGAGCCCGCCGACCTTGCCGACCTTGGCGGCCTTACGGACCGAGCCGATGCCGAGCACGATCGTGCAGAAGATGATCGGCGAGATCATCATCTTGATCAGGTTCACGAAGCCGGTACCGACCGGCTTGAGCTCCTTGGCGAAGTCGGGGAAGAGCAGGCCGACACCGATACCGAGGACCACGGCGATGATGACGGCGATGTAGAGATAGTGGGTGCGGTCCCGCTTGGCGGGGGGTGCCACCTTGTTCTCCGCGGTGTCGGCCACGAGGGCCCTCCTTGAACGACGGCGTCGGCGTTTTTCGGCCAGTGCGTGCGGCTCACGTCCTGGGCAGGGAATACGGGGACTATCTCCCGCCCTGTGAGGGCGGTCACCCTTACGTTCATTTAGTTCGTGCTTATACGGCGAGGCAGACTGGCACCATGCCCCTCACCCGTCCACCCCGCCCGCGCAGCCTCGCGGGCCAGCTCTTCGCGATGCAGATCGTGCTTGTCACCCTGGTGGTGGCCGGATGCGCGCTGTTCACGTTCCTGAGCGACCGGCGGCAGGCGGAGGAGGGCGCGCGCCACCAGGCGACGGCCGCGGCGCGTGCGGTCGCGGACTCCCCTTCGGTACGTGAGGCGGTGCGCGGCGAGGATCCGACGAAGACCCTCCAGCCGTACGCGACCGATGTCCGCCGTCACACCGGCGTCGACTTCGTCACGATCATGGATCCGGACGGCATCCGCTGGACGCATCCCGACGAGGAACAGATCGGCGAGCGCTTCCTCGGCCACCGGGCGGACGCCCTGCGGGGCAAGACCTTCACCGAGACGTACACCGGAACGCTCGGCCCTTCCGTGCGCGTGGTCACCCCGATCCATGACGGCGACCGCATCACGGGCCTGGTCAGCGCGGGCATCACCATCGAGGAGATCAGCGAGAAGGCGCGCGGCCAGCTGCTCGCCCTGCTCGGCGTCGCGGCGGCCGCGCTCACGCTCGGCGCCATCGGTACGTACGTCATCAACGCCCGTCTGCGCCGCCACACCCACGGCATGAACGCCACCGAGCTCAGCCGGATGCACGACTACCACGAGGCGGCGCTGCACGCGGTGCGCGAGGGCCTCCTGATGCTGGACGGGCAGCGGCGGATCGCCCTCATCAACGACGGAGGACGCGAACTGCTCGGCGTATCGGGCGACTTGGTGGGCCGCAATGTCGCCGAACTCGGCCTGCCCGCCCCGCTCACCGGCGCACTGCTCGCCGCCGAGCCCCGAGTGGACGAGCTGCACCTGACGGCGGACCGGGTGGTTGTCGTCAACACGTCCCCCGTGTCGAGCGGCGAGCGCAGAGGAACAGTGGTCACCCTGCGCGATCACACCGAACTCCAGGCCCTCACCGGCGAGTTGGATTCGGAGCGCGGCTTCACGCGGGCGCTGCGCTCGCAGGCGCACGAGGCGGCGAACCGCCTCCACACCGTGGTGTCCCTCATCGAGCTCGGCCGCGCCGACGAGGCGGTCGACTTCGCCACGGCCGAGCTGGAACTTGCCCAGACGCTGACGGACCAGGTCGTCGCGGCGGTCAACGAGCCGGTCCTCGCCGCGCTGCTCCTGGGAAAGGCGGCCCAGGCGAACGAACACGGCGTCGAGCTTGTCGTCTCCCCCGACAGCAGCATCGACGACGGCATGCTCCCGCCGGATCTGCCGGCCCGCGATCTGGTCACGGTCCTCGGCAACCTGATCGACAACGCGGTGGACGCGGCCCAGGGCTCCCCGGCGGCCCGCGTGACGGTGACGGCCCGCGCGGACGAGGAGGGCCTGACGCTACGGGTCTCGGACACGGGCCCTGGCGTGGACCCTGCGCATGTGGAGTCGGTCTTCGAGCGGGGCTGGTCGACAAAGGCGGCAACGGGGCGGGGGCTTGGCCTGGCGCTGGTCCACCAGACGGTGACGAAACACGAGGGGTCACTTACGGTGCGGGAGGCGCCGGGGGGTGGGGCGGAGTTCGAGGTCCACCTGGGAGGAGAGTCGCCCGCGTTGTGGGCAGGCGTTCCGCAGGGCGAGTGGGGTCTCCCCTGCTCGAGCGAAGCCGAGAGCTTGGGGAAGGGTGGGCACAACGCTCCACTGCCGGGTGCCGATGAAGAGGCGTCCAGTACAGAGGACGTACCAAACGGAGGCACCAAGTGACGGAAGAGATCCGCGTACTCGTAGTCGAAGACGACCCCGTGGCCGCCGACGCCCACGTCCTCTACGTGAACCGCATCCCCGGCTTCCACGCCGTAGGCAAGGCCCACACAGCAGCCGAGGCGAAACGCGCCCTGGACCGCACGGAGGTCGACCTCCTCCTCCTGGACCTCCACCTCCCCGACGGCCACGGCCTCCAACTGGCCCGCACCCTGCGCGCCGCGGGCCACCGAACGGACGTCATCGCGGTGACATCCGCCCGCGATCTGGCGGTCGTACGCGAGGGCGTATCCCTGGGCGTGGTCCAGTACGTACTGAAGCCCTTCACCTTCGCCACCCTCCGCGACCGCCTCACCCGCTACGCGGACTACCGCACCGCCGCGGGCGAGGCCACCGGCCAGGACGAGGTGGACCGCGCCCTTGCCACCCTGCGCGCCCCCAGTCCCGCCGCCCTCCCGAAGGGCCTCAGCGGACCCACCCTGGAACGCGTGACCATCGGCCTGCGCGACGCCCCCGCCGACGGCCTCACCGCGGCGGCCACCGCCGAGTCCGTCGGCATCTCCCGCATCACCGCGCGCCGTTACCTGGAGCACCTGGTCACCACGGGCCGCGCAACGCGCACCCCGCAGTACGGCCATGTGGGCCGCCCCGAGTACGTGTACCGCTGGCTGACTTCAGCCACCTGAGGCACCGTGGAGTCACCGGTGGACACCGGAAGCGGGGCCGCCATAACAACGTTGTCACGTTGATGACAAGCGGCGACGCACGGGCATTGACCTTGCTCCGAGCACGCCCTTACGTTCACCGGGCAGCCCGCGTTGCAGCCCCGCGTGGCAACCTCGCCGCGTCGGCCAGTAGGAGGTCGTGCCCGTGCGCCCCACCACTCCACTGCTCCTCGCCACCGCCCTGGTCGCCGCCGGCACCCTCACCGCCTGCGGCGGGGACTCCGGCGACGATCCGGACACCGTGAAGGTCTCCTTCAAACAGTCCACGGACAACCAGGTCAAGGTCATGGACAACTTTCTGGCGGACGTGAAGAAGCAGTTCGAGAAGGAGAACCCCGGCAAGAAGGTCAAGCTGGTGCCGATCAAGGCGCCGGACTCCGAGTACTACACCAAGCTGCAGCAGATGATGCGCTCCCCGAAGACCGCGCCCGATCTGGTCTACGAGGACACCTTCCTCATCAACTCGGACATCACCAGCGGGTACTTGAAGCCACTCGATCCGTATCTGGACAAGTGGAAGGACTGGGACCGGTTCATCGACACGTCCAAGTCGGCGGCGAAGGCGGCGGACGGCAAGACGTACGGCGTACCGGACGGCACCGACACCCGCGGCCTCTGGTTCAGCAAGGCCATCTTCAAGAAGGCCGGGCTGCCCGCCGACTGGCAGCCGAAGTCGTGGGACGACATCTTGGAGACGGCGCGGACCATCAAGAAGAAGGTCCCGGGCGTCACTCCCCTGAACGTCTACACCGGTAAGCCCGCGGGCGAGGCCGCCACCATGCAGGGCATGGAGATGCTGCTGTACGGCACGGGCAAGGACCCGATGTACGACCCGCAGTCCAAGAAGTGGGTGACGGGCAGTCAGGGCTTCAAGGACTCCCTGGAGTTCGTCGAGACGGTCTACAAGGAGAAGCTCGGCCCCGATGTCTCCGACGCCCTCGACCCGAACTTCGCTACCCGGGTGCGCGGCGAACTGCTCCCCGAGGACAAGCTCGGCATCAACCTGGACGGCTCGTGGCTGCCGCAGGACTGGGGCAAGGGCGCGGGCCACGAGTGGCCGGAGTGGTCGAAGAAGCTGGGCCTGGCCCACATGCCGACCCAGAACGGCCAGGCTCCCGGCAAGGTGAGCATGTCCGGCGGCTGGACCTGGGCGATCCCGTCCAAGGCGTCCAACCCGGACCTGGCCTTCAAGTTCATCGAGCAGATGCAGACCAAGGCCAACGCCCAGAAGTGGTACGTGGCGAACTCGGGCATCGCGGTCCGCAAGGACGTCGCGGCCGACCCCGCGTACCTCAAGGCGCAACCGGGACTGAAGTTCTTCACGGACCTGGTGCCGTCGACGCACTACCGGCCCGCGTACCCGGCGTATCCGAAGGTCTCCACGGCGGTGCAGGAGTCCATGGAGAAGGTCACGACGGGCGACGCTTCGGTGGCCGACGCGGCGAAGGGCTACGACGAAGAGGTCGACGCGGCGACGGACGGCAAGGTCATCAAGAAGTGACCACCGCACCCCCTGCCGGGCCCGGCGACATCGTCAGGACAACGCCGGGCCCGGGCGCACCGCACCCCCCGTCCCGCCGCAAGCTGACGGGCCGGGCACTGTCCCGCGCCCTGCCCGTATCCCCCGCCGTGATCCTCCTGCTCCTGTTCCTGGCGGGGCCGATCGGCTACTGCGCGTACATCGCCTTCACCGACCTGCAGCTCACCGGCCAGGCGGAGTCGAGCTTCGTCGGGTTCGACAACTTCCGTAAGGCGTTCGGGGACGAGGCGTTCCTCAACGCGGTCTGGCTGACCCTCGTCTTCACGGTCCTGTCGTCGCTCATCGGGCAGAACACCATCGGCCTCGCGCTCGCGTCCCTGATGCAGCGGGCGTCCAAGCCGGTCCGGACGGTCACCGGCGCGATCGTGATCACGGCGTGGGTGCTTCCGGAGGTCGTGGCGGCCTTCCTGCTTTACGCGTTCTTCCGGCGCGAAGGCACTCTCAACGCAGTCCTCGACTTCCTCCATCTCCCCTCCCAGAACTGGATGTACACGCTGCCGATCCTGGCGGTGTCGTTCGCCAACGTCTGGCGCGGGACGGCGTTTTCGATGCTGGTCTACTCGGCGGCCCTGAACGAGATCCCCAAGGAGATCACCGAGGCGGCCGAGGTGGACGGCGCGGGCGGCTGGCGCCGCATGTGGCACATCACGCTGCCGATGATCCGCCGCTCCATCGGCACGAACCTGATGCTGAACACCCTGCAGACCCTGTCCGTCTTCGGCCTGATCTGGGTGATGACGCGCGGCGGCCCCGGCAACCGCAGCCAGACCCTCCCGCTGTTCATGTACGAACAGGCCTTCCAGAAGAGCATGATCGGCTACGGCACGGCGGTGGCGCTCCTGCTCCTGGTCGTCGGCTCACTCTTCTCCCTCGTCTATATGCGCCTGCTCCGCACGGAGGCCTGAGTGTCCGTCAATACCGCCAAGTCGCCTTCCAGGACCCTCACTTCACGTCGTACGAGCACTTCACGTCGTACGAGCCGACGCCTCGCCGCGGACGCGGGGCTGCTCGTGGTCGCGGCGGCGTTCATCCTGCCGCTCGCCTGGGTGATCCTGTCCTCGCTCGACACCGAGGCCGACCTCAAGGTGAAGGTCCCCGACGGTCTCACCCTGGACAACTACGACGCGGTCCTGACCCCCGAGATCACCTTCACGCCCCTCCTCAACAGCCTGCTGCTGTGCGGCGGCGGCACGATCCTGACGGTGGTCTGCGCGGCGCTGGCCGCGTACCCCCTCTCCCGCTTCAAGTCCCGCCTGAACCGCCCCTTCATGCTGACGATCCTCTTCGCGACGAGCCTGCCGATCACGGCGATCATGGTCCCGGTGTACGCGCTGTTCGTACAGGTGGACCTGATCGACACGATGGAGGGCACGATCTTCTTCTTCGCGGCGTCCCAACTCCCCTTCGCCATCTGGCTGATGAAGAACTTCATGGACGGAGTGCCGAAGGAGCTCGAGGAGGCGGCGTGGACGGACGGCGCCTCGTCCTTCCAGTCCCTGATCCGCATCGTCCTGCCCCTGATGGGTCCCGGGGTCGCCGTGGTGACGGTCTTCTCCTTCGTCATGATGTGGGGCAACTTCTTCGTCCCGTTCATGCTGCTCCTGACCCCGGAGCAGATGCCGGCGTCGGTCAGCATCAATGACTTCTTCGGCAACAAGGGCACAGTCGTCTACGGCCAGTTGGCGGCCTTCTCGATCATCTACTCCACTCCGGTGATCCTCTTGTACGTCCTGATCTCACGGAAGCTGGGCGGCGGCTTCGCGCTCGGGGGTGCGGTGAAGGGGTGACCTCGCCAGACACCGTAGAGATCCCGATGCACGGACCGCGGGGACGCTACGTCAGCCTCTCCGACCTCCTGGCCCACGTCCCAGGAGAGCGGTGGACCTGGCGGCTCCTCGAATTCACCGGCGTCGGGGAGATGCCGGACGGCCTCAGCGTCGAAGAGTTCGAGGAGGCGGTCTCGGCGGCCCCAACCGGGCTGCCCTTCGACTGGCCCTCCCTGCGGGAGTTCGCAAGCCGGGTCGAGCAGGTCCAGGATCTGATCCTGCTCGCCGTGGCGGAGGGCGCGGAACCCGATCCCGCGGCGCTGCTGGCCATGGACTTCTCAGGCAGCCCCTTTGTGATCGAAGCGGTCGATAGCACTGAATGGATCGTGACCGACCGCACGGGCCCGGCTTCCTCGGCCCTCGTCGCATTGCGCTCCTTCCATGACACACAAGGGCATCGCGACCTCCCGTGACCTCGCGACCGCCCCGTACGCACCTCTCCAGGCCCCAACGAAGCCCCGTGACTAGGATCATCCGCGTCGAAGGGGGAGCACGGTGCAGGGGCGTTTGCTGAACGGTCGGTACGAGTTGCTGGCGCCGATCGGCGCGGGTGGCATGGGGCAGGTCTGGCGGGCCCGGGACAGGAGCCTGGGCCGCGAGGTGGCGGTCAAGCTCTTCGTGCCGTCGACGTCGGCGGGCGAGAGCGAGGCCGATCAACTCCTGGCCCGTTTCCGGCAGGAGGCCCGCGCCGCGGCCGCGCTCGACAGCCCGTACATCGTCGCCGTGCACGACCACGGCACGGACGACGGCACCCCGTACCTGGTGATGGCCCTGGTGCAGGGGCGCTCGCTCGACCAGGTGCTGCGCGAGACGGTCCGGGTTCCGGTGGCGGACGCGCTGCGCTGGGCGGCGGACATCTGCCGCGCCCTGGACGCGGCGCACTCGGCGGGCGTAGTGCACCGCGACATCAAGCCCGGCAACGTAATGATCACCCCGGAAGGCACGGCAAAGGTCGTCGACTTCGGCATCGCGACGTTCATGGAGCGCGTGGCGGGCGACTCGCGCCTCACCCGGACCGGGCAGCTGCCGTTCGGCAGCGTGCCGTATCTGGCTCCGGAGCGGTTCCGCCAGGAGCCGGGCGACGGCCGCACGGACCTGTACGCGCTCGGCTGCGTCCTCTACGAACTCCTCGTCGGCAGACCGCCGTTCACCGGCTCTGTGGCCGGCGTCATGTACAACCACGTAAACGACGCGCCACTGCGCCCGAGTGCGGCACGCGGCGAGGTGACGCGGCCGGTGGAACGCCTGGTCCTCGACCTCCTCGCCAAGGACCCCGCGGACCGGCCGGGGGACGCGGCGACGGCGCTTGAGCTGGTGCTTGCGGCGGGGCGGGCGGTGCCGCCGGGTGTGGGGGCGTCCGGGACCGGGGCGGCCGACGCGGGGCCGTCCGACAGCTCCGGGCCCGCATCCGGGCATCCCGCCGAAGCCGCGTCGGACGCCCGGGATTCGGTGGCCGACTCCCCCTCGGATCGGCGGCCCGCGTCGCATCCGCCCCGCAGGCCGACGGTCCGCGTGGACAACACGCGCGAAGGCGAGGCCGACCGCGGCGAAGAGCAGGCGGCCCGCACCGCAAACGCCGACACCCGGCCCGCCACGCACACGCCTACGCCCACGCCCTATCCCGGCGCCCCTGGAGCGACTGTCTCCCGACCGGCCGTCCGCAAGGACACCACCACCCCGTCCGCACCCGACGCCCGACGCCGCTCCCGCAAGCGCCCGCTGATCGCCGCCGTCCTCGTCCTGGCGGTCGGCATCCCGACGGGTCTCGGCATACGTTCCCTGACGTCCGGCTCCTCCGACTCGTCAGGCGACTCCTCAGGCGACTCCGTGGGCGGGAACAAGGAGACCGTCTACGAGATCGGCGTCGCCCACGACTCCCGGCACGTCGGCGCCCCGAGGGGAGACGTCGAGCCGGACGAGTACGGGGCCTCGGAGTTCAAGCAGTTCACCACGCAGCAACTGCGCACCGTGAAGTCCGCGTTCGCGGAGACGCTGGGCACCAAGGGCGGCGGCCGCTTCCGCATCGTCCCCGTGACGGCCGATCCGGACGTCAGCTCCCGCAAGATGCTGGCGAAGCACCCGCGCATGCTCGCCGTCATCGGCGACACCTCCGGCTTCGCCTGGGTGCACGACACGGACGAGGCGTTCCTCCCCGAGATCAGCACCTGCTCGGGCGTCGCCCATGCCGACGGGGCGTTCGCCATCCCCGCCGACGACGCACGCCAGGGTGCGGCGATGGCCCGCTACCTCATGTCGCAGACCAAGGCCCGCCGGGTGCTGGTGGCGGAGGACAAGCTCTGGGCGAACCGCGAGGACGGCATCGGCACCGCGCTGCGCAGGGGCGGCGTGACCACCGAGGCACTGGACACCAGCCCCAGCGACGTGAAGCCGCCCCAGATCCCTGCCCTGGCCACCAAGGCACGGGCGGACGCGGTGGTGGTCCCCGCCAACTCGGACGCCGGGATGTGGACCAAGCGGCTCAGGGCCGGCGGCTTCAAGGGTCCCGTGCTCACCCAGAGCAGCTTCGAGGGCGTCTGCCAGGACTCCGAGGAGCGGACGAGCACCGAAGACACCGAGAAGAACATCCCCGCAGGCGTCCTGCGCACCCGCAACTACACCGGCGAACCCGATCAGAACCTTCCCGCGCAGGGCAACCAGGAGCTGTACGACGGCGCGATGGCCCTGGCCGCGGCCCTCGACAAGCTCCCCACCGACACCTCCGCCACCTCCCTGCGACACACCTTGGACCGCGAGATCCAGCAGGTCTCGGTCAACGGCGTACTCGACGAGGTGTCCTTCGAGAAGCGACGTTCCGCGCAGGGCCGCCCCGTGTGGATCGACCGCCGCGGCGAGGGCACGTGGAAGGAGATCGGCAAGGTGGACAAGAAGTACGAGCCCACGAGGCAGTAGCCCGGAGGCGGACACCAAGTACGGCCGACGACACCGGTCCACGAAGTCACCCCACGGCAGGGCCAGTTCGCGTCGCGGTGACCGCCACCGTCGCGTACTCCATCGTGAATCCGCCGCCCATCGCGTCGATGGCGGACCCGACGCCCTCAAGGACCTGCGCCAGCCTGTCCGGCGGGAGCTGGGTGAGGTTGCCGTGAGTGGGCAGCTGGTCCAGCCACGCGTCTCGGCTGTAGGACCGCTCCCAGTCGAACCGCCACTGCTCCGGGGCGCCGAACCCACCCACTGCCCGCATCCCGTCGGCGGCCTTGGTGAACATGGCCTGATACACGTCCAGGGCTCGCTTCGGCAGCGCGTCGACGTTGAACGGGGAGTCCGGCATCACCCGCCGGAAGACCGTCGCCTGGGCTTGCGCCAGTTCGGCCGGGAGCTGGAACACGTGCCAGAACGCTGCCAGTCGGCCGCCGGGCCGCAGCACCCGCGCGGCCACGGCCGCTCCCGCGACGGGATCTATCCAGTGCCAGGCCTGCCCTGCGACAACGGCGTCGAATTCCCGCCCGGCGGGATCCCAGTCCTCGAACGTCGCCACCTCCGCCTCCACCCCGAACTGCCGCGCCAGTTCGGCCATCCGCGGGTCGGGCTCGACGCCAAGGACCCGGCAGCCGGCGGCCTGGAACTGCCGGGCGGCGATGCCGGTACCGCAGCCGACGTCGAGGACCTCGGGCCCCGCGGCGGCTATCCGGTCCACCAGAGCCTGTGGATACCGGGGCCTGGCACGCTCGTACCGCTCGGCATCGGAGCCGAACGACTCGGCGGTCTGCCGGTACTGATGAGGCTCGGACACAGAGGGAGTTGAGCCCTCCGAAGGTATAGCGGGCATCCGCCCACTATGGTGGGCACGTGCCCACTCGTCAACGGAGGGGCGGACTCGGCGAGCGAGAAGAGAGAGAATCGTGCCGACAGGGGTAGCCATCCGCGACGCCCGCGAGCAACTCTTCGACGCAGCAGAGCGCATCCTGCTCCGCGACGGCCCGAGCGCACTGACCAGCCGGGCGGTCACCACGGAGGCGGGCTGCGCCAAGGGCGTCCTGCACCGCCACTTCGCGGACTTCGACGCGTTCCTGGCCGAACTGGTCCTGGACCGCGTCGCACACATCGAAAGCCAGTCCACCGCCCTGCACGAGACCGCCGGAACCGGCACGGTCACGGGCAACCTCACCACGGCCCTGACGGACCTGTTCGGAGGTTCGATCGCGGTGTCGATCGTCGCCCTGATCACCTTCCGCGACGACCTCCGAACCCGCCTCCGCGAGAAGAGACAAACCCCCGGCATCCCCCTCCTGACAGAGGCCACGGCCGTGATCACCACCTACCTGACCGCCGAACGCGAACTGGGCCGCATCACCACCACGGCGGACATCGACACTCTCGCCCCCACCCTGATCGGCGCCGCCCATCTCCTCTTCGCCGACCGGAGGGACGCCCCGCCGGAGGCCACGGCAGTACAGAAGGCCGTGACTACCGTGCTGGCAGGCGCCGTACCGCTGTGAAAGATCTCGACCTGCTCTGTTCCTCGGCCCCGGGTCCGAGGTACTTTTGCGGTGCCGACCTGGTGAACGGTGCCGCGCGTCCGCTATTCGGAGACTTCGCGGAAGCTCGCGGACAGAGCGCACCCCCGTAGCTTCCTACCAATCCGCAACCTCGTGTGAACGCACCGTAGTCGCCAGCCCTCATCGCCCATACCGTGTGCCCGTGCAACCGAGCCAGCCCAACCAGCCCACGCCCCCGTTCAACTTCCCCGCCGCCCGTCGCCTTCGCGAGGCGCTGGGGATGGCACACGGGCATGTCGCCTACGGGATGCGGGCGAGCTACGGGCTCGCGTACATCACGCCCGAGACCATCGCCGCCTGGGAGCGCGGGCTCGCCTCGCCCACCTCTGCCGAGCTCACCGCGCTCGCGGGGACGTTGTGGTGCTCCCCCGGTGAACTCATGGGCGCCGCGACGACCTTGCGGGAGCACCGGATCGCCCGGGGGCTCGCACCGGAGGACGTCGCTCGGGGGTCCGGCGTCGAGATCCAGGCGTATCTGCGCATGGAGGAGACGAACACCTGGCGCGGCAACGACCGGCAGTCCGCCGCCCTCGCCGAAGTGCTGCAGCTGCCGCTGCCCGATTTCATGACCGTCACCGGGCGCGCCGACGAGCTCGCCGAGCTGCTGCGCAGCGCCGTGACCAGCCGCTGGCAGGGGTATGTGCGGCCCGTGAGCAAGATGCTGCCCGTGCGGAAGCGGCACCTGGAGGATGTGCTGCAGCAGTTGCACGCCGACTACCAGGCTCGGATGGTACGGACGCTGAGCTGGGGCGGCGGGACAGGCGCCGATGCGTCGGGGAACGCCGGGCGGGACTACCTGGACCGGATCCTCGAGCACTTCTGGGCCCAGCTCCGCGGGACGGGGGCTGCCGGGGGCTGACATCCCCCCCCGACAGCCAGAAGCCAGAAGCCCGCAACTAGAAGACCGACTCCGCCTCGTCCATCCGGTCCTTCGGCACCGTCTTCAGCTCCGTCACCGCGTCCGCGAGCGGCACCATCACGATGTCCGTGCCCCGCAGCGCCGTCATCCGGCCGTAGTCCTCGCGGTGCGCCGCCTCCACCGCGTGCCAGCCGAAGCGGGTCGCGAGGACGCGGTCGTACGCCGTCGGGGTGCCGCCGCGCTGGACGTGGCCGAGGATGACCGGCTTGGCCTCCTTGCCGAGGCGGGCCTCCAGCTCGTACGCGAGTGCCGTGCCGATGCCCTGGAAGCGCTCATGGCCGAACTGGTCGATCGCGCCCTTGGTGTAGTCCATGGTCCCTTCGGCGGGGTGCGCGCCCTCGGCCACGCAGATCACCGCGAACTTCTTGCCCCGCGAGAAACGCTCCTCGACCAGCTTGACCAGGTCGGCGGGGTCGAAGGGGCGCTCGGGGAGACAGATGGCGTGGGCGCCGCCCGCCATGCCCGACTCCAGGGCGATCCAGCCGGCGTGGCGGCCCATGACCTCGACCACCATCACGCGCTGGTGGGACTCGGCCGTCGTCTTGAGGCGGTCCATCGCCTCCGTGGCCACGCCCACCGCCGTGTCGAAGCCGAAGGTGCGGTCGGTCGAGGAGATGTCGTTGTCGATGGTCTTCGGGACGCCCACCACCGGCAGGCCCGCGTCCGACAGCATCTTCGCGGCCGTGAGCGTGCCCTCGCCGCCGATGGGGATCAGGACGTCGAAGCCGATCTCCTTGGCGAGCGCCTGCGCGTCCTCGCAGGCCGCGCGGAACCGCGCACGCTCCAGGCGGGAGGAGCCGAGGATCGTTCCGCCACGGGCCAGGATGCCGCTGACCTCGTTGAGACCGAGGGTGCGGTAGCGGCCGTCGAGCAGGCCCGCGTAACCGTCCTCGAAGCCGATGACCTCGTCGCCGAAGTGCGTCACGGCTCGGTGCACGACCGACCGGATCACTGCGTTGAGGCCGGGGCAGTCGCCGCCTGCGGTGAGAATTCCGATGCGCATCGTGCTGTGTCTCCTGCTCGCTGTTGATACTTGTGAGCCGGTCCGATTGTTCCATGGCCGCGGAGGGGGCGCCGCTCGCGGCTGCCCTGCCGGATCCTGGGGAGGAGGGCCTTGAGCCCGCCTGGCAGGGCCTGTCGCCGGCGGGCGACCTAGCCAGCCGCGGAGGTATTGTCAAGGGGGCACGGCAACCTTATCGGGTTATTTGTGCAACCTTGCCCGGCCTCGCCGGGTGCCCACACCACCGCGATGAAGGGAAGAGCACGCGTGACGCGCAGCGTGTACGTGACCGGGATCGACCGGGGCGACGGCCGCCAGGTCATCGAGCTGGGAGTCATGGAGCTCCTGACCCGCCAGGTGGACCGCGTGGGGGTCTTCCGGCCGCTCGTCCACGACGGGCCCGACCGCCTCTTCGACCTGCTGCGCGCCCGCTACCGGCTCGCACAGGACGCGGCCTCCGGGTACGGCATGGACTACCACGAAGCCTCCGCGATCCAGGCCGAGCAGGGCACCGACGAGCTGGTCTCCCGGCTCGTCGACCGTTTTCACCGGGTGGCGCGGGACTACGAGGTCGTCCTCGTCCTGGGCACCGACTTCGCGGACACCCAGCTCCCGGACGAGCTGTCCCTCAACGCCCGCCTCGCCAACGAGTTCGGCGCCGCGGTCATACCCGTCGTCGGCGGCAAGAACCAGACCGCCGAATCGGTGCGCGCCGAGACACGCAACGCCTATCGCGCGTACGAGTCGCTCGGCTGCGACGTCCTCGCGATGGTCACCAACCGGGTCGCGCGCGCCGACCGGGACGAGATAGACGAACGGCTCGCGGCCAGTCTCCCCGTGCCCAGCTACGTCCTGCCCGACGAGCCGGCGCTCGCCGCCCCCACGGTCGCCCAGATCACCCACGCGCTCGGCGGCCGGGTCGTGCTCGGCGACGACGCCGGCCTGGCCCGTGACGCGCTCGACTTCGTCTTCGGCGGCGCCATGCTGCCGAACTTCCTGAACGCCCTGACCCCGGGCTGCCTCGTGGTCACCCCCGGGGACCGCGCCGACCTCGTCGTCGGCTCACTCGCCGCGCACAGCGCAGGTACGCCGCCCATAGCGGGCGTCGTGCTGACCCTGAACGAGCAGCCGGGCGCCGAGATCCTCAAGCTCGCCGACCGCCTCGCACCCGGCACGCCGGTCATCGCCGTCTCCGGCGGCTCCTTCCCCACCGCGGCCGAACTCTTCGCCCTGGAAGGCAAGTTGAACGCCGCCACGCCCCGCAAGGCGGAGACGGCCCTCGGTCTCTTCGAGCGGTACGTGGACACCGGCGGCCTCCTCAAGCGGGTCTCGGCGCCCAGCAGCGACCGCGTCACGCCGATGATGTTCGAGCACAAGCTCCTGGAGACGGCCCGCTCGGACAGGCGTCGCGTCGTGCTGCCCGAAGGCACCGAGGAGCGCGTCCTGCGCGCCGCCGACGTGCTCCTTCGCCGCGGCGTCTGCGACCTCACCCTCCTCGGCCCGGTCGAGCAGATCCGCAAGAAGGCCGCGGACCTCGGCGTCGACCTCACCGTCGCGCAGCTCATCGACCCGCAGACCTCCGAACTGCGCGACGCCTTCGCCACCAAGTACGCGGAGCTGCGCGCCCACAAGGGCGTCACGGTGGAGCTCGCGTACGACGTCGTCGCGGACGTGAACTACTTCGGCACGCTGATGGTGCAGGAGGGGTTCGCCGACGGCATGGTTTCGGGTTCTGTTCACTCCACGGCCGCCACCATCCGGCCCGCCTTCGAGATCATCAAGACAAAGCCCGATGCCTCGATCGTCTCGTCGGTCTTCTTCATGTGCCTTGCCGACAAGGTTCTTGTGTACGGCGACTGCGCGGTGAACCCGGATCCCAACGCCGAGCAGCTCGCCGACATCGCCGTCCAGGCGGCCGCCACCGCCGAGCAGTTCGGCGTGGAGCCGCGGATCGCGATGCTCTCGTACTCGACGGGCACGTCGGGTTCGGGCGCGGACGTCGACAAGGTGCGCGAGGCCACCGAGCTGGTGCGCGCGACCCGCAGCGATCTCAAGATCGAGGGGCCCATACAGTACGACGCCGCCGTCGAGCCCTCGGTCGCGGCGACGAAGCTGCCGGACTCCGAGGTCGCGGGCCAGGCCAGCGTGCTGATCTTCCCTGACCTCAACACCGGCAACAACACCTACAAGGCGGTCCAGCGCTCGGCCGGCGCGATCGCCGTCGGCCCTGTCCTGCAGGGTCTGCGCAAGCCGGTCAACGACCTGTCCCGCGGCGCCCTCGTCCAGGACATCGTCAACACCGTCGCCATCACCGCGATCCAGGCCCAGGGCCCGGCCATCGCCGTATAGCAGCCCCGTATGACGTCTACAGAAAGCACCGCACCCGTGACAGCCACCCGCGTCCTCGTCCTCAACTCCGGCTCATCGTCGGTGAAGTACCAGCTGCTCGACATGCGCGACAGCTCACGTCTCGCGGTCGGCCTGGTCGAGCGCATCGGCGAGGAGACCTCGCGGCTCAAGCACACCCCGCTGACCGGCGGCGGCGCCGAGGAGCGGGAGCGCGAAGAGCCGATCGCCGACCATGAGGCCGCCCTGAAGGCGGTCTCCGCCGAGCTGGCCGCCGACGGGCTCGGGCTCGACTCCCCCGGGCTGGCCGCGATCGGCCACCGCGTGGTGCACGGCGGCCTGAAGTTCACCGCGCCCACCGTCATCACGGACGAGGTGCTCGCGGAGATCCAGCGGCTCGTCCCGGTGGCGCCGCTGCACAACCCGGCCAACATCACCGGCATCCGCACCGCCCAGGCGCTGCGCCCCGACCTCCCCCAAGTCGCGGTCTTCGACACGGCGTTCCACACGACGATGCCGGAGTCGGCTGCCCGCTACGCCATCGACGTGGCCACCGCCGACCAGCACCGCGTGCGGCGCTACGGCTTCCACGGGACCTCGCACGCGTACGTATCGCGCGAGACCGCCAAGCTGCTCGGCAAGGCGCCCGAGGACGTCAACGTCATCGTGCTGCACCTGGGCAACGGCGCCTCCGCGAGCGCCGTCCGGGGCGGCAGGTGCGTCGATACGTCGATGGGGCTCACGCCGCTCGAAGGGCTCGTGATGGGTACCCGCTCCGGTGACGTGGACCCGGCGGTCGTCTTCCATCTGGCCCGCGTCGGCGGGATGTCGATCGACGAGGTCGACGCCCTGCTCAACAAGAAGAGCGGCCTGATCGGGCTCTGCGGCGACAACGACATGCGGGTCATCCGGCGCCGCATCGACGAGGGCGACGAGGCGGCCGCGCTCGCCTTCGACATTTACATCCACCGTCTGAAGAAGTACATCGGCGCGTACTACGCGGTACTCGGCCGGGTGGACGCCGTCGCGTTCACGGCGGGGGTCGGCGAGAACGCGGCTCCCGTGCGGGAGGCTGCCGTCGCGGGCCTGGAGGAGCTGGGGCTCGCGGTCGACGGGGAGCTGAACTCCGTACGTTCCGACGAGGCCCGGCTGATCTCGCCGGATTACTCGCGGGTCGCCGTCGCCGTTGTCCCGACCGACGAGGAGCTGGAGATCGCGCAGCAGACCTACGCACTGGTCGGGAATCGGCCATGACCGCAACGCCTGAGCGCCCTGCCGCCCATTTGTAGATTCCACCAGACGGAATATTCCGTAGCGAAACAAACCGATAGGATCGCCCCATGCGCCGTTCCAAAATCGTCTGCACGCTGGGTCCAGCCGTCGACTCCGAAGCACAGCTCGTCTCGCTGATCGAAGCCGGCATGAACGTGGCCCGATTCAATTTCAGCCACGGCACGCACGCCGAGCACCAGGGGCGGTACGACCGCGTCCGGGCCGCCGCCGAGAAGACCGGCCGGGCGGTCGGCGTCCTCGCCGACCTGCAGGGGCCGAAGATCCGTCTGGAGACCTTCGCCGAGGGACCCGTCGAGCTGGTGCGCGGTGACGAGTTCACCATCACCACCGATGACGTGCCCGGCGACAAGTCGATCTGCGGCACCACCTACAAGGGCCTGCCGGGCGACGTCTCGCGCGGCGACCAGATCCTCATCAACGACGGCAACGTCGAGCTGAAGGTCATGGATGTCGAGGGCTCCCAGGTCAAGACCATCGTCATCGAGGGCGGTGTCATCTCCGACCACAAGGGCATCAACCTGCCCGGCGCGGCCGTGAACGTGCCCGCGCTCTCGGAGAAGGATGTCGAGGACCTGCGCTTCGCGCTGAAGATGGGCTGCGACATGGTCGCCCTGTCCTTCGTGCGCGACGCCGACGACGTGAAGGACGTCCACAAGGTGATGGACGAGGAGGGCCGCCGGGTCCCCGTCATCGCCAAGGTGGAGAAGCCGCAGGCAGTCGAGAACATGGAGGGCGTCGTCGCGGCGTTCGACGCCGTGATGGTGGCCCGTGGCGACCTGGCTGTCGAGTACCCGCTCGAGAAGGTCCCGATGGTGCAGAAGCGCCTCGTGGAGATGTGCCGCCGCAACGCCAAGCCGGTGATCGTCGCGACCCAGATGATGGAGTCGATGATCACCAACTCCCGCCCCACGCGCGCCGAGGCGTCCGATGTCGCCAACGCGATTCTGGACGGCGCGGACGCGGTCATGCTGTCCGCCGAGTCGAGCGTGGGCGCGTACCCCATCGAGACCGTGAAGACGATGTCGAAGATCGTCACCGCGGCCGAGGAGGAGCTGCTCTCCAAGGGCCTGCAGCCGCTCGTGCCCGGTAAGAAGCCGCGTACGCAGGGTGGTTCGGTCGCCCGAGCCGCCTGCGAGATCGCGGACTTCCTCGGCGGCAAGGCGCTGATCGCCTTCACCAAGTCCGGTGACACGGCCCGCAGGCTCTCCCGCTACCGCACCGCGCAGCCGATCCTGGCGTTCACCACGGACGAGTCGACCCGCAGCCAGCTGGCCCTGAGCTGGGGCGTGGAGTCCTACGTCGTCCCGCACGTGGACAACACCGACGCGATGGTCGATCTTGTCGACGCCGAGCTGATCAAGCTGCAGAAGTTCAACGACGGCGACACGGTCGTCATCACCGCGGGCTCGCCCCCCGGTGTCCCCGGCACCACCAACATGGTCCGGGTGCACCACCTGGGCGGCGGCGACCGCGACTGACGCGAACACCGTCCCGTACGCCACTGAGGGCGCCCCCTGTGAAGGGGGGCGCCCTCAGTGGTGTTGCGGCTCCCGAACGGGTCTGTCGCGACTGAAGAGATCAGTCGGTGATCGACTGGTGCAGCCCGGGGACGTGCAGGTTTCCGCCGAACTGACCGGCCTGCTGCACCTTCACGTCCGTGAAGTAGATCAGCGGGATGTTCAGCGGCGGCGGGTGCTCCGGGTCGAACGTGATCGGGATCAGGCCGAAGAGCTTGCCGGAGATCGACTCGGTGTACATCGTCGTCTCCCCGCCACGGATCGTGGACGTGGAGCCCTTCTCGGCCTGCACGTGGTACTTCTTGCCGGCCGGGCCTTCGACGATCTGGTGCAGGTCGCCGATGTCCGTGTTCTGGATGACGTACTTCAGTGCCTGCTTGGTCTTGCCGTTGGGCTGCGTCAGGTTCACGACGCCCTGGTAGTCCGCGCCCTTGAGCGTCAGCGAGCTGGCTTCCAGGTGCCACGGCTGGTTCGGGATCGGCGCGGGCGTCTGCTCGGCCTTTCCGTCGACCTTCTTCTCGACCACGCACGGGAACGGCTTCTTGCCGTTCTCGTCCGGTGCCATCGGGTCCTTGGCCTCGGCGCCCTCGTCGGTCGCGCCGTCCGCCGCCTTCTCGGCCTCTTCCTTGGCCTTGTCGACCGTGTCCCCGGCCTTGTCGGCACCGTCCTTGACGCCGTCCTCGACCTTGTCGACGGTGTCTTCAACGGGCTTGGTGACGTCCTCGACCGTGTCCTTCGCCGTGTCCTCGGAGGACTCCTCCGAAGACTCCTCCGAGGCGGAGGGCGTCGGCGTCGCCTCGGCGGACTCCTCCTCGTCGGGCGTGAAGATGTCCTTGAGCGCGGGGCCGACACCCAGCGGGTCCAGCGGGTTCTTGGTCTCGGTCTCGGAAGGCTCCGGAGCGGGCTCCGTCTCCTCCTTGTCGGCGTCGTCGGACGGCGACGGAGTGGGCTCCGCCTCGTCCGCGCCACCGTCACCCGAACCGGCCTTGTCGTCGGCGGAGGGCGAGGGAGTCGGCTCAGCGGTGTCCTTGCCGGCCTCATCCTTCTCGGCCGCTTCCTGCTCGGCCTTCTCCTTCTCCGCCTTCTCCTCGGCAGCCTTGTCGGCTTCCTTCTCGGCGTCCTTGGACGCCTCGTCCGGCGCCGTGACACACGGGCCGTCCTGGAAGGGGTTCTTCGGCAGCGGCTTGGCCTGCGCGAGCTGAGGGGTCAGTCCCATGCCCATCAGGACAGCGGTCGGCATGGCCGCGATGGCTATCGCCTTGCCCGCCGGCACGTGCAGGCGGGTGAGGAGCGGCTTTCTGGGTGCCGCGTGGCGCGGCCCGGATCTCGCGCGGGCCAGGCCCGCGGAGTCCTCATGGTGCACCTCGTCAGCCGGCACGGTGCCTCCCGTTCGTCCCGTTGTCCGGGCTCGTTCCTGACAGATCGTCCGTAGTGCCGCTCACCCCGTTCGCGGCCCCCGCGGCCGCGGGCTCCGGCGCCCCGTCGTCGGAGCCGTCGCCGTCCTGGTCGCTACGCCCCTTCGCGGGCTTGGCATCGGGCTTGGCCGCCGCCCAGGAGATGCCGAGGGCACCGCCGATCAGGGCGAGCAGGAAACCGATGACGAAGCCGCCGAAGTTGGAGACCACCAGGGAGACCAGAGCGAGCAGAATCGCCGCGACACCCGCGAACACCCGGGAATGCGGCTGGAACCACATGGTCAGACCGAGCACGACAAGCAGGACACCGATGATCAGTGAACCGGCACCGGCGGTCGTCGCCATCCGGATCGTCATCGTGCCGAGCGTGAGGTTCGCGTACGGGAAGTACATGATCGGGATGCCGCCGAGCAACGTCAGCAGACCACCCCAGAACGGGCGCTGACCGCGCCACCCTCGGAACGATCGGCGCATCCGGCCGAGCTTGATGCCAAGGCCCACTTGCGCTTCGGCGCTCATGTCGTACAGCTCCTCGGGGAATGGCGTTGGTTCTGTGTGTCCTGCGGATTCGGGCACGGGGACGGCTCAAGATCCGTCGCGTCCCCGCGCCCGGCCGTTCTTCGCAACAAGTACTGAATTAAGGCGTCAATTGCCTCAGTAGCACTCGTGCTTGCCCTTCTTGACCGACATCGCCAGGCCCGAGAGCTTGAAGGTGCCGGCGGTGGTCGCCCACGCACGCTGCTTGACGTCGGTGAACCGCACCGACTCCGCCTGCTGCGCGAACGAGTCCGGGGCGTACTTGTCGCCCTTCGCCGGGCCGGGGCCCTTGGTGGTCTGGTCGACCGAGACGCCGATGTCGACGTTGTTGAACGTCGCGTCGGCCTTCAGGTCATCGGCGTCGATGTAGAGCTTCTTCGCCTCGACCTTCGGGCCGCCCTTGGCGCCGGCCTTGAGGGTCATCGACACATCGCCGAAGACCGGGACCGGGACGACAACGGACTGGCACAGGTTGGTGATCTCGGCCGATTCGAGGCCGACGACGGCGACCGGGTGGTTACCCGACTTACCGCTGTCAAGCGCCCCGTACTGGACGAATCCCGTACCGTCGAGCTGGTCGGCAGTCACCTTGAACTGCTGACCGGACACACTGAACGATGCCGCGAGCGCACCCTGGGACAGGGCCACGCCTATCGCGGCAGTAGCCGCGACGCTCGGCACCATGACTACGGCGAACCGCTTCCATCTGGTTCCGCCACGAGCCACGGACTCCATGACTTTCCTCCTTCTCGGACGTACATCTCCGGCCCTGACTGCTCCCGTTCGGGCGGCTCAGTCGGGCAGGGATGGGAGAAGTGCTACGTCCTCGGGAAGGAGAGCGCCCGCATCGGAGGCGCGCAACTGCGCCTTAATCACCGGCGATCACCCCCGAGCGACAACCACTGGTCGCACGCAACACGCACAACCTGCCGGACAGGCCCTGCCGGATGGCAGAGACCCCCCTGTCCAAGACCGGTGACGGGGTGTCTCCGGCCTGCTCGGTGGGGACCCAGAAACCCCGCTCCCGATTGGCTGTCGGGCTGCGGGCTATTGGACCGAGCGTCGCCGATCGTGGTGCATTCTCGCCGCCCGCACAAGGGGGTTCGTTACTCGCTAGTAACGGCGCGATAACCGATGCACGACCGCGCGGTATCGGTCGGGCACGGACGGTGTCGTCAACGCGCGGAACAGACCGGGATGTTGAAGGACACAACCGGACAGAAGACCGGCTCGGGCTTACTCCAAGTAACAGCGGCCGCGATTACCAAGATTTGGTAAAGCGCGGCCACTGTGGCGCCTCGGCGACCAAGTTTTCACTCGGGCATCACAAGCCCCAGTGTTTAGGGACTGGTCAGCGAACGACTCGCGAGGGGTCGAACACGGTCAGAACAGGACCCGCGCGAGCTGTGTGCGCGCGGCGGTCACCCGAGGGTCGTCCGAGCCGACCACTTCGAGGAGTTCGAGCAGCCGCACCCGCGCGGCGTCCCGGTCGTCGCCCGCCGTGCGCCGGACCGCGTCGATGAGCCGCCCGAAGGCGTCCTCGACATGACCGCCCACCAGATCCAGGTCGGCGGCGGCGATCTGCGCCGCCACGTCCGCGGGGTTGTCGGCCGCGTCCTTGCGGACCTGCTGCGGGTCGAGGCCCTGCACACGCTGCAGCAGTTCGGCCTGGGCGAGGCCGAGCTTGGCCTCCGTGTTGCCCGGGTCGTCGCTGAGTACGTTGCGGTACGCCTGCACCGCGCCGCCCAGGTCACCCGCGTCGAGCGCCTCGACCGCCGCTTCGAGCAGCGCGTCGTAGGGACCCGCGGGAACCTCGGCGGGAGCGGGTGCCTCCTGGTCGCCGCCCTGGGCGTCCGGGTCGACGGCGAGACCGGTCAGGCCGAAGCGCTCCTCGCCGACCTGGATCAGCTGGTCCAGGGTCTGGCGGATCTGCTCAACCGGGGCCGCGCCCTGGAAGAGCGGCAGGGCCTGCCCGGCCACCACCGCGAAGACGGCCGGGATCCCCTGGACCCCGAACTGCTGCATCAGCATCTGGTTGGCGTCTACGTCGATCTTGGCGAGGACGAATCGGCCGTTGTACTCCCGCGCGAGGCCTTCGAGCAGCGGACTCAGCTGCTTGCACGGCTCGCACCACTCGGCCCAGAAGTCGATGACGACCGGGACCTCGGTGGAACGCTGCAGGACATCGCTCTCGAAGCCTGCCTCGTCTACGTCGATGACGAGACTCGCGGGAGAAACGGCGGACACGGCGCCGCCGCCCTGCCGGGCCGCTTCGGCGCGCGCCTGCTCCGCCTTCGCCTTGGCCTCCTGGGCCGCCTTCACGGCGGCGAGGTCGACGACTCCGCTCATGGACATGTTCCGTGGCTGCATGAGTACATCCTCCCCCAAGCCGTGCGGGAACCACGCCTGTCCGTGACCCCCCGCCGGATTGCGGGGCCACGGACGGCCGCGGTGCCAAGGTCCCGAGGAGGACCCCTGGTTGTCGGCGCGAGGTCCCCACCCCGTGCCTCTGGTGTCGCTGTGGTTGTCGCTCCACTGTCGCCGCTGCGGATCGTGGGCTTCGAGAAGTGCCGTTCGTCTGCCGCTCACGATCTTTCGCTACGAGTCGTAGCGTAACTGTCCCGCGCCACGCGTGGGCCGCCCACCTGGACGATCTTCGGTGATCTCGCTCACTCGCCGCCGTTCCGGCCGGATCCGTACTGGCCGGTATGGTCGCGGGATGCAGAGCCGCATCCCCCCGTCCGCCCGCACCGGCGGCCGTCCCCGCAGCGCGGCGGCGGACACCGCGATCCTGGAGGCGACCCGCCAGGCGCTGGTCGAACTCGGCTGGTCCAAGCTGACCCTCGGCGATGTCGCAACCCGGGCCGGCGTCGCCAAGACGACCCTCTACCGCCGCTGGGCGGGCAAGAGCGAGCTGGTCGTGGACGCGGTCGCGGAACTCTTCGACGAACTGGAACTGCCGGACCGCGGCAGCCTCGCCGCCGACATCGAGGGCGTGGTCCTGCAGTTCGCGGCGCTGCTTAGCCGCCCCGAGACGAAGACCGCGCTGATGGCGGTGGTCGCCGAGTCGACATCGGACGCACCCCTGCGGGAGCGGATCCGCACGTCGATCGTGGACCGCCAGAAGCGGTTGGTCCTCGCGGGGCGGCAGCGGGCGCAGCAGCGGGGGGAGCTCCCTCCGGAACCCGACCCGGCCGCCGCCGCGCGGACGGCCGACCTCATCTTCGACGTGACCGCAGGGGCGGTGGTCCACCGCGCCCTGGTCAGCGCGGAACCGGTGGACCAGGAATGGGCCCACCGGTTCACGTTGCTGTTGCTGGGGGGCTTGGCGGCGGCTGCGGCGCAGTAGCGGGCCCCGTAAGGGGCGCGGGGAACTGCGCGACCAGCCACACACGGCCTGCAGACAAAGGTCAGACCTGGTAGCGGTCAGAGGCAAAGAGGTGCAAGTTCTCGGCGACCCAGGCCGAGGTCAGCTTCAGTCCCTCCGCCAGAGGCACCCGCGGCGCCCACCCCGACAGCTCCCGAGCGAGGGAGTTGTCGGACAGCAGCCGCAGCACCTCACTCCCGGAGGGACGCAGCCGGGCAGGGTCGACGACGACCGACGCCTCGCGACCGGACGCGGCGATCAGCGCCTCCGCCAGATCCCCGATCGAAATCTCCTCACCCACCCCGAGATTCACCGCACGCCCGACGGCCGCCTCGCACTCCGCAAGGGCCATGAACCCCCGCGCGGTGTCCGTCACGTACGTGAAATCACGGGTGGGCGTGAGCGAGCCCAGCTTGATCTCCCGTGCACCGGAGTGGAGTTGGGCCAGGATCGTGGGGATCACCGCGCGGGCCGACTGCCGCGGCCCGTACGTGTTGAAGGGGCGGACCACCGTCACCGGCAGCTCGAAGGCGTGCCAGTGGGAGAGCGCCATCATGTCGGCGCCTATCTTCGACGCGGAGTACGGCGACTGCGGCTGCAGCGGATGGGCCTCGCTGATGGGCGCCGTCAGCGCCGTCCCGTACACCTCGCTGGTGGACGTGTGGACGAGCCGCCGCACCGAGTGCCGCCGGCACGCCTCCGCGATGTTCTCCGTGCCGACGACATTCGTCTGGACGTACGCGCCCGGTGAGTCGTACGAGTACGGAATGCCGATCAGCGCGGCCAGGTGGAAGACGGTGTCACAGCCCTCGACCGCGTCCATCACACGCCCCGCGTCGCGGACGTCGCCCGCGAGCATCTCGACCCGAGGGTCGCCGAGCAGATGCGCGAGGTGCCCCTTCTCCGCGTACGGCTTGTAGTGCACGAAGGCACGGACCTTCGCGCCCTGCTCCAGGAGCAGATCGACGAGTGTCGAGCCGATGAAACCCTCGGCTCCGGTGACGAGGACGGTACGGCCGGTCCAGGTGAAGGTGTCGTTGCGGCTCATGCGTACTCCAAGTGAGAGGCGTGGTGGGTGAGTTGGATGACCCGCTCGGCGAGCAGATCGGCGGCGCGGGCGTGCGGCCCCGGATCGGCCGCACCGCTCATCGCGGCGAGCCGCGCCGGATCGGCGAGCAGCGGCCCGACAAGCTCCGCGAGCCGCGCCGCCGTCGTCTCGCCGTCGGAAAGCAGCAGGCCCGCGCCCGCGTCGGAGAGGACCCGCGCGTTGTGGGTCTGGTGGTCGCCGGGTGCGTGCGGGTAGGGGACGAGAACGGCGGGGACCCCGGTGGTGGCGAGCTCGGCGACCGTCGCCGAACCGGCGCGGCAGACGACCAGGTCCGCCGCGGCGTACGCGAGGTCCATCCGGTCGAGGTAGGGCACGGCGCGGGCGACGGCGTCCGCACCCGCCTCCGTCAGGCGCCGCCGCGTCTCGTCGAGGGCGGCGGGCCCGGTCTTGATGAGGAGTTGTACGTCGCCGCGGTGCCGCCAGTGTGCCGCGAGCCCCACGGCCGCCTCGGTGAGCCGGGCCGCGCCGAGACTGCCGCCGTTGAAGAGCAGCATCCGGGCCGCTTCCGGCACCCCGTACTCCCGGCGGGCCTCGGCGCGCAGTGCGGCACGGTCGAGCGCGGCGAGCGGCGCTGCGATGGGCATCCCGGTGGTGAAGGCGCGCTCACCGCCCGGCAGATGCTCCCGGCTGCGGTCGAAGGCGACCGCGATGTTCGGAGTGAGGCGCGCCGCGAAACGGTTGGCGCGGCCGGGTACGGCGTTGGACTCGTGGATCAGGCTGGGCAGGCCCGCCATCCTGGCGCCGACGATGACGGGAGCGCTGGGGTAGCCGCCCATCCCCACGGCGACCTGTGCGCCCTGTGCACGCAGGATCGCCCGGCACTGGGCACCGGACTTCACCAGCGCGGCGGGAAGGAGATACCGCTTGGCGCCGAGCGACGGGTCGAACGGAATCATGTCGACGGTGTGGAGCCGGTACCCGGCGTCCGGTATCAACCGGGTCTCGAGCCCCCGTTCCGTACCGACGAAGGAGACGACCGCGCCCGGCACGGCCCGCCGCAGGGCGTCGGCGAGGGCAAGGCCGGGATAGATGTGCCCACCGGTGCCGCCCGCGCCGATGACGACGGAGAGGGGCGGCCCGGCCCCCGCCTCGGGAGATCGCATATCGGGTGTTCGCATGGCAATGGAGCATCACGAGCAGGTCTAAGAGTGTTCTAAGAGCAAGGTTTGACACGGTGGGGCGCATGAGATCTCCCAGGAGAACCGGCCGTCCCGGTTGTGCCCACAGACGCCGAGCACCGATGCACAGGGCGGCGACCCACGGATGACCCCCGCCGCGAAGATCCTCGTCGTGGACGACGACCCAGAAGTCCGCGCAGCGGTAGAGGACGCCCTCACGATCGAGGGCCACCTGGTCCGCGGCGCCGCCGACGGCCAGCGCGCGCTCACGGCAGTGGCCCGCTGGGAGCCCGACCTCCTGGTCCTGGACGTCCTGATGCCGGTCCTTGACGGCCTCGCCGTATGCCGCCAATTGCGCGCCGCAGGCGACCGCACCCCCGTACTCGTCCTCACCGCCCTGGACTCCGTCAGCGAACGCGTCGACGGCCTCGACGCGGGCGCGGACGACTACCTGGTCAAGCCCTTCGCCCTGGACGAGCTGGTGGCCCGCGTCAGGGCCCTGCTGCGCCGCGCCGCCCCCGAGCGCGCGGCCGACGGCGCCGGCGGCGATCTCACGTACGGAGACCTCACCCTGGACCCGACCACCCGCACCGGCCGCCGAGGCCCCCGCCCGATCGAGTTCAGCCGTACCGAAGCCGCCCTGCTCGAACTGCTGCTCCGCAACGCAGGACAAGTCCTGCCTCGCGAACTGATCCAGGAGTCGGTATGGGGCCGCGACTTCGGCCCGGACTCCAACTCCCTTGCGGTGTACGTCGGTTATCTGCGCCGCAAGCTGGAGTCGGACGGCGAACCCCGCATCGTGCACACCGTGCACGGCGTCGGCTACCGGCTCGGCAGCCCATGAGCGCCCGCCGCAGGCTCGGCGCCCGGTGGCGCCGCCGCCGCCCGCTGCGCACCCGGCTCGCGGTCGCCGCCGCCGCGGCGGTCGCCCTCGTCGCGGTCGGGGTGTGCGTGGCCGCGTTCCTCGTCATCCGCTACAAGCTGTACCAGCAGCTCGACCAGAACCTCGCCCAGTCGGCGACCCTGATCGCCCAACAGCGGCACGACGGTGAACCGGGCGTCGTCACGGGCGAATGCCGGTTCCTCGGCGCACCGGCCTGCTCGCAGATCGTCCCCGCCGACGCGGACGCCGACCCGTCCGAGGCCTATCTGCTCCCGGTCTCCGCCGCCACCCGGCAGGTCGCGAGCGGTCAACTCGCGCCGTATTACACGAACTTCACGCTGCACGGGAAGCCCGCCCGGATGTTCACCACCAGCTACGGCAAGGGCGAGGCCGTGCAGGTCGCCCTGCGGGCCGACATCGCGGACCGGGGCGTGCGGCAGACCGCGTACCTCCTCTCGGCGGTGGGCGGCGTCGGCATCCTGCTCTCCGGGCTCGGCGGCTACTGGGTCTCGCGCACCGGCCTCGCCCCGGTCGCCCGCCTCACCGCCACGGCGGAACGCATCGCGGCCACGCGCGACGCCCGGCACCGCATCGAGCTGCCGCCGGGGCCGTCGGGCCGCGAGGACGAGGTGACGCGTCTTGCGACCACCTTCAACACCATGCTGGCCGAGCTGGAGGAGTCGGTCACCGCCCGCCGACGCCTCGTCGCCGACGCCTCGCACGAGTTGCGTACGCCGCTGACGGCGCTGCGCACGAACGCGGAACTCCTCTCGCGTGGCGAGCGCCTGACGGAGGCTCAGCGGGAGCGCGCGTCGGGCGCGCTGGCCCGGCAGCTCCGTGAAGTCACCGGCATGGTCAACGACTTGATCGAGCTGGCGCGCGAGGAGGAGCCGCAGCCACTCCTGGAGGAGGTACGGCTCGCGCCGCTCGTGGCCCATGGCGTCGACGCGGCGCGCGGGCACTGGCCGGACGTTCCCTTCACTCTCCAAGTGGCGCCTGACGCAGCCGAGTTGAGCATCCCGGGAGTCCCGGCGCGCCTGTCCCGCCTGCTGACGAACCTCCTCGACAACGCGGCCAAGTTCAGCCCGCCGGGGACGCCCGTGGAAGTGACCCTGACCCCCACCGCCCTGACGGTCCGCGACCACGGCCCCGGCATCGCGCCGGAGGACCTCCCGTACGTCTTCGACCGCTTCTACCGCGCGGAGAAGGCCCGCGCTCTGCCGGGCTCGGGCCTCGGCCTCGCGATGGCACGCCAGATCGCGCATGCGCACGGCGCGGAGCTGACCGCCGAGGCGGCGCCCGGCGGGGGCGCCTTGTTCAGGCTGACGCCACCTACTTAGACGATCTACTCAGACCATGCGCAACTGCCCAGGGTGGCCTTGCCATCGGCGACAAGGCGGTCGGCCTCACGCGCGGCCAGAACGCGCGTGTGCTTGCTCTTGCAGACGACCGTCTTGTCCCTGTGCCCGGCGAGGTCGACCAGGATCTGGTCCCAGTGCCGGTACTGCACGTCGTGTCCGGAGTCGGCGTACGTACGCACCTTCGCCGTGCCCGGCAGCGCCTCCTGCCAGGTCTTGAGCGTGGCCGGCGGCACCGTCGTGTCCTTCTCGCCGCCGTACAGGTACACGGGGGCGTGAAGCTTCGACAGATCCGGGCCCGGGCGCTCGCAGTACAGCTTCTGCTCATGCACCTGCGGCGCCGGATCGGCCTGCTGGCCCCGCTGGTTGTAGGTCCGCGCGCCCTCCTCGTACGCCGTGTCGGCGAAGCCCGGTATCGACTTGACGGGGCTGTCGTCGGGGAAAGCCCACCACTTGCGGGGGTCCTTGATCGAGTCCTTCAGGGCGGCCGCAAGCGCCTCGTCGGACATGGCGCAGTACGCGGGCTTCGCCCCGTACGGCGGGAGCGCGGCGGCCAGATGCAGCGCCGATATCCGCCCGGGCGCCCGCGCGGCCAGCTCCGCCGCGTAGGGCCCGCCGCCGGAGATCGCGATGACGCTGACGTCGTCGATCTTCAGCCGGTCGAGGACCTCCAGCGTGTCCTTGGCGAAGTCCGCCTTGCCGAGGCCCTTGTCGAACTCGGTGTCACCGAAGCCGTTGCGCTCCACGGAGATGATGCGCAGGCCGAGGTTCTCGCGCGTCGTACGGAAGAAGTCCGTCATGTGCGCGGCGCGGGCGCTGGTGCCGGTGCCGCCTATGTAGAGGACGGGCTTGCCGTCCTTGTTGCCGGAGTCGGAGTAGTGCGCCGTCCGGCCGTTGGACAGCTTCGCCGCGTGCACCTCGGGGCCGAGCGAGTCGAAGGTGTCCTGCACCTTCGGCTCGCTCGGCGGCCTTGCGCTCACCTCACCGGAGCCGCCCACCGCCAGCGCACCGAGCAGAGTGACCGAGGCGACCCCCATGGCGGTGACAGCGGTGCGGGTGGGGCCGGGCAGGCTCACAGGTGACACAGGTGCTCCAGGGGCAGGACGAACCGACGTTCGCCGCGCCTACCCAACTACGTGAACCTGACACCCACCCGGACTAGAACCCCGGCGGCTCGGTGTAAATCCCCCACTCGTCCCGCAGCGCGTCACAGATCTCCCCGAGGGTCGCCTCGGCACGCACAGCCTCCAGCATGGGGCCGATCATGTTCGACCCATCGCGCGCGGCACCCAGCATCCGGTCGAGCGAGGCCGCAACCCGCGCATCGTCCCGCGCCTCCCGGCGAGCACCCAGCACCTTCACCTGCTCGCGTTCGACCTCATGGCTGACCCGCAGGATCTCCAGGTCACCGGTGACAGACCCGTGGTGGACATTGACGCCCACGACCCGCTTGTCGCCCTTCTCCAGGGACTGCTGGTACTGGAAGGCCGATTCGGCGATGTTGCCGGTGAACCAGCCGTCCTCGATGCCGCGCAGGATCCCGGAGGTGATGGGCCCGATGGGGTGCTCCCCGTTGGGGTGCGCCCGGCGCCCGCGCTCCTTTATCTGCTCGAAGATCTTCTCGGCGTCGGCCTCGATGCGGTCGGTGAGTTGCTCCACGTACCAGGAACCGCCCAGCGGGTCCGCCACGTTGGCGACGCCGGTCTCCTCCATCAGCACCTGCTGGGTGCGCAGCGCGATCTCAGCGGCCTGCTCGCTCGGCAGCGCGAGGGTCTCGTCGAGGGCGTTCGTGTGCAGGGAGTTGGTGCCGCCGAGGACCGCGGAGAGCGCCTCGACAGCGGTGCGTACGACGTTGTTGTAGGGCTGCTGCGCGGTGAGCGAGACGCCCGCCGTCTGGGTGTGGAAGCGCAGCCACTGGGCCTTGTCGGTCTTGGCGCCGTACACGTCCCGCATCCAGCGGGCCCAGATCCTGCGCGCCGCGCGGAACTTGGCGATCTCCTCGAAGAAGTCCAGGTGCGCGTCGAAGAAGAAGCTGAGCCCGGGCGCGAAGACGTCGACGTCCATGCCGCGGCTCAGCCCGAGCTCGACGTATCCGAAGCCGTCCGCGAGGGTGTACGCGAGCTCCTGCGCGGCCGTCGCCCCGGCCTCACGGATGTGGTAGCCGGAGACCGACAGGGGCTTGTACGCGGGGATGTCGCGCGCGCAGTGCTCCATGAGGTCGCCGATGAGGCGCAGGTGCGGCTCGGGCTGGAAGAGCCACTCCTTCTGGGCGATGTACTCCTTGAATATGTCCGTCTGGAGCGTGCCGTTCAGGACGCCCGGGTCGATGCCCTGCCGCTCGGCGGCGACCAGGTACATGCAGAAGACGGGGACGGCGGGTCCGGAGATCGTCATCGACGTCGTGACGTCACCGAGCGGGATGTCCTTGAACAGGACCTCCATGTCGGCGGCCGAGTCGATGGCGACCCCGCAGTGCCCGACCTCGCCGAGCGAGTGCGCGTCGTCGGAGTCCCGGCCCATCAGGGTCGGCATGTCGAAGGCCACGGAGAGCCCGCCGCCGCCGTTGGCCAGGATCATCTTGTAGCGCTCGTTCGTCTGCTCGGCGTTGCCGAAGCCGGCGAACTGGCGGATGGTCCAGGTCCGGCCGCGGTAGCCGGTGGCGTGGAGTCCGCGGGTGAAGGGGTATTCGCCGGGCCATCCGATCCGCTCGAATCCCTCATAGGTGTCCCCGGGCCGCGGCCCGTAGACGGGCTCGACCGGGTCGCCGGAGAGCGTCGTGAAATCCGCGTCGCGCTTCTTCGCGGTGTCGTACCGGGCCTGCCAGCGACGGCGGCCCTCCTCGATGGCGTCAGCGTCCATGCCTTCGAATTTACTAGGACGTCCTAGTAAATGTCGATGGCTCACCGCCACGGGTCTCTCCGTGGCGGTGCGGTTACGCCTTGGCGGTGGCCGGGGAGCCGTCGACGATCAGCGGCTCGACGTCCTTCGCGACCTTGCGCTCGACGAAGAACGCGGCCGTCGGGATCGTGCCGGACACGAGCACCCAGAGCAGCTTCCCGAACGGCCACTTCGCCTTGGAGCCCAGGTCGAAGGCGAAGATCAGGTAGATGATGTAGAGGACGCCGTGCACCTGGGAGACGACCAGCGTCAGACCCTCGCCCTTGTCGAAGCCGTACTTGAACACCATGCAGGTGCACAGGACGAGCAGCATGACGGCGGTGACGTAGGCCATCACCCGGTAACGGGTCAGCACGGTCTTCTTCATGCGTTCGAGGGTATCGGCCCGATTTGCGCGATCTTCCGGCGGCCCCGCCCCCGGTTCCGCCGCGCGCCTACTGCTCCTCGAAGTCCTCGGCGGCGACCCGCAGCGGCCGCAGCATCGCGAAGATCTCCGCGCACTCCTCCGCGTCGTACACCCCGAGCCCGAAGTCCATCGCCATCAGCTCGCGGGTGGCGGCCTCGACGACCTCGCGGCCCTTCTCCGTGATGGAGGCGAGCGTGCCGCGCCCGTCGTTCGGGTTCGGGCGCTTGTCGACGAGGCCGGACTTCACCAGGCGGTCGACGGTGTTCGTGACCGACGTGGGGTGGACCATGAGCCGCTCGCCGATCTTCGACATCGGCAGCTCGCCGGCCTGCGAGAAGGTGAGCAGAACCAGCGCCTCGTAGCGCGCGAAGGTCAGTCCGTACGGCTTGACGACCGCGTCGACCTCGGCGAGCAGGATCTGGTGCGCCCGCATGATCGAGGTGATCGCACCCATGGCCGGGACCGATCCCCAGCGCTGCTTCCAGAGTTCGTCGGCGCGGGCGATGGGATCGAAGGGAAGGCTGAGCGGCTTCGGCACGCCAAAGACCTTACCCGCCGGTCACATGCTGGTCAGCCCCGTCTCGCAATTCGGTCGCCCGTTCCCGTCCGTCACTCGCCTGTTCCCGCACGTCACTCGGCTGTTCCCGTACATCGTTGGATCCGGCGGGAGCGGTACGAGCCGTGGCCCGGACCTCCACCACCAGGACCAGGCAGCACACCGTGCCAAGGACGCCCGCGCCCGTCACGACCGTGCTCACCGCGAAGAACTCGGCGGCGAGCCCGGCGAGCGCCATGCCGACCCCCTGGATCGTCATGAGCCCGGCCGTGTGCACGGTCATGGCCCGCCCGCGCAGCTCCTGCGGGACGGCGTCGACGAACCAGCGGTCGAGGCCCAGGGTGTACGCGGACCCGGCCCCGGCGAGCGCGAGGGCGAGCATCGCCCAGACCAGGCCCGGCGTCACGGCGTACACGACGAGCGGCAGCAGCGTGACGGAGGCGAGCGGCAGGGCGATGCGGGCGCGGGTGCCGGCGGAGAGTACGGACCCGGCGTACAGCTCGCCGGCGATCGTGCCGACCGGCAGCGCGCACATCAGCAGGCCGACGCCCGCGACGCCCGCGCCGATCTCGTCGGAGTACGGTGCGGCGAGCGCCTCCGGGGCGACCATGAACATCGGCGGCGCCCAGAGCAGAAGCAGCAGCGCACGGATCCGGCGGTCGCCGAGGATCTGCCGCGCGCCGCCGAGCGAGTAGCGGACGAGCGCGGTGCCGCCGTCACCGCGGGCGGACCTGCGCCGCGTGCCGAGCCGCAGGAGCAGCGCCGACGCCAGGAACGTACAGACGGTGATGACGAGTGCCCCGCGCGCGGGCACGAAGGTCAGCAGTACGCCGCCGAGGCCGAAGCCGACGAGTACGGAGCTCTGCGAGACGATCCGCAGCAGGGAGCGCCCGAGCACGAACAGATCGCCGTCCCCGAGGATGTCGGTGAGGGTCGCCATCCGCGTCCCGTTGAACACCGGCGATACGACGGCGATGACGCATCGCAGCGCGAGCAGCGCGAAGACGGGCGTCGCGGGCAGTGCCATCAGGGCCGCGCACCCGGCGCACAGCAGGTCGCAGAGCACGAGCACCCGGCGGGGCGGATACCGGTCGGCGATCCCGGAGAGCAGCGTCCCCCCGATCAGGTAGGGCAGCATGCCGAGCGCGAACGTGAGGGCGCTGAGCAGCGGCGACCCGGTGAGCGAGTAGACGAGGACGGTCAGCGCGACCTCGCTGACGATGACGCCGAGCAGGGAGAGGGCGTGCGCGAGGAAGACGGTGCGGAACTCGCGGACGGCGAAGACACGGCGGTAGCCGGTGGGTTTCTCTTCGGGCATGTCCGCACCCTGCACGCGCGCGTGCCCTAGCCCTAGAGTTTCGGCTCCAGGCGAATCGGGGGGGGTGAGCGGGCATGGTGAACCGGCTGCACTTCGGGCCTGACGACCTGCTGCGGTGCCGGTTCGCGCTGTCGCCTCTGTGGGAGACGCAGGAGGCCGTGCGCACCCTGAAGCGGCCGGACCGGCACGGCTACCACCCGCAGTGGCTGCGGCGGATCCGCGAGGCGGGCCATGGGCTCGAACGCGAACTGGCGGCGCTGTGGCTGCTGATGCCGCAGCGGGGATACACCCCGGACTTCCTCGGGCCGCCGCCGATCGGGCCCGCCGCCACGTTCGGGCAGGAGATCGCGGCCGTACGCGCGGCCGACCCCGGCGCCGCGCGGGACGATCTGGCCCGGGCTCTCGCCTGCACACCGGGGGCCGCGGACTCCCCGCAGGGGCGAGCGCTGCTCGCCGACCCCGCCCGCTCCGTACGGGAACTCTCCGACGCGCTGGAGGCCGTCTGGCACGCACTGATCGAGCCGGACTGGCCGCGCCTTCGCACCTTCCTGGAGGCCGATGTCACCTATCACTCGCGCAGGCTCGCGGAGGTCGGCCTCGGCGCCCTCCTCGGTGAGCTCGATTCGAGGCTCAGCTGGGACTCGGGAACGCTCACCGTCGCGCGCAGTGCCGACCACGTGCGGGACCTGGCGGGGCAGGGCCTGGTCCTGATGCCCAGTGTCTTCGGCTGGCCGGACGTCGTCGGCGGGCACGATCCGCCCTGGCAGCCCACCCTCGTCTACCCCGCGCGCGGCATCGGCGGACTGTGGACCGAGCCCACGGAGCACACCTCCGAAGCGCTCGTACGACTCCTGGGCCGCGGCCGGGCGACCGTCCTCGCCGCGCTCGCCGAACCCGCCACCACATCGGCCCTGGCCCACCGCCTGGGGCTCGCCCCGTCGTCCGTGTCCGCGCACCTGGGCACGTTGCGCGACGCGGGTCTGCTGGTCTCGCGGCGGTACGGGCATCAAGTCCTGTACGAGCGGACGCCGCTCGGCATCGCGCTGGCGAGTGGCGGTATCTGAGGCGATCTGAGGCCGGTCCCGGTGTCGTAACCGAACCGTATTCGATCATTATGTAACGATTGCCGCGACGCGTCACCGTCGCCCAAGGGGTCTGGATGCACCGGCTGCTCCGTACGTTCACGGCACTCACGGCCCTCACGGCCCTCGGGCTCACGGGCTGCTCGTCCGGCTCCGGGTCCGGCAAGGAGAAGCCGGCCGCCGAAGCAGGCCGCTCCACCGCCGACCGGCCTCCCGAGAGCACCTTCTGGGTCGACCCGGAGAGCGCAGCCGCCCGGCAGGTCGAGCAGTGGGAGCAGGAGGGGCGCACCCAGGACGCCGCCGCGCTCAAGCGGATCTCCGAGCAGCCGATGGCGGTGTGGCCCGCGGGCGACGACCCGGCGCCCGACATCAAGGCCGCCGTCGACGGTGCCGCACAGGACGACCGCACCGCCGTGCTCGTCGCCTACAACATCCCGCACCGCGACTGCGGCCAGCACTCCGCGGGCGGCGCGCACAGCTCCGACTTCTACCGGCAGTGGATCGACAAGTTCGCGGGGACGATCGGAAACGGCCCCGCCCTCGTCATCCTGGAGCCGGACGCGATCCCGCACATCGTGGACGGCTGCACGCCCGCCGAGTACCACGCCGACCGCTACCAACTGCTCTCCGAAGCCATCCAGCGGCTCAAGCGGCAGCCCCAGGTGAAGGTCTATCTGGACGCGGGCAACCCCGGCTGGATCGACCAGGCGACCAAGCTCACCGAACCGCTCCAGCAGGCCGGGATCGCCCAGGCCGACGGCTTCTCGCTGAACGTCTCCAACTTCCAGAGCGACGAGACGATCATGGCGTACGGGCGCACTCTGTCGGGGACGGTCGGCGGCAAGCACTTCGTGATGGACACCAGCCGCAACGGCAAGGGGCCGCTGGCCGGCGACCGCGAGGACGCCTGGTGCAATCCGCCGGGCCGGGGCCTCGGCACCCCGCCCACGGACAAGACGGGCGACGCGCTGCTCGACGCGGCCCTGTGGATCAAGCGTCCCGGCGACTCGGACGGACCGTGCCGGGGCGGCCCGGCGGCCGGCCAGTGGTGGCCCGACTACGCGCTGGGTCTTGCGCGCAACGCCAAGGACGCCTGACCCGGCACAGGGCGCCTCACTTCACATGGATCCACTTCGCCTCGGACGACGTGCCGTTCCGGTCCGTCACGAACAGCATGTACCAGCCCGGCGGCACCAGCGCGGTGTCGCCCCTTGGCACGTCCACCGTCACCGAACCCTTGCCCTTGGTGAGCCCGAGCGCGATCGACCGCTGCTCCACGTCCGTCGTGTGCGTCACCGCGCTCGGACGCATCAGCCGGGCCGACGCGATCTTCGCCGCGTCTCGCGTACGGAACGTCGCACGGCCGTTGGCGGCCAGTACCTTCGGGCCCTTGCCGAGGACGGGGCGGTCCTTGCCGGCCTTGTGCAGGGTGGGCGGCGTGAAGACCTCCATGCGCTGCTCGAAGTGGCCGAGCTTGGTGTTCTCCTGGTTGTCGAAGAGCGGGTCCGAGCCGAAGGTGACGACGCGGCCGTCGGGCAGCAGCAGCGCCTCGGAGTGGTAGTTGCGGCCCACCCTGGGTGACGCCGCCTCGCTGAAGGCGTTCGTCTTGGGGTCGTAGAACTGCGCCTTGAGGATGTTGCTCGCGCCGCGGCCCCGGTAGTCCGAGGAGCCGTTGGACGTGAACACCGAGTCGTCCGGCATGATCACGCTGTTCAAGTACCGGGTTCCCTGCGGGAGTTGGGGCCCGGTCCGGAAGACGGGGCTGTCCTCCTTGAGGTCCACCACCGCCGTGCGCCGGGTCGCCTTCTCGGACTCACCGACACCGCCACCACCAAGGATCATCACTTTCTGGTCCTGCGCGGGCGGCAGCAGCACGGACGCGGACGTCTCGGTCTGATCGAGATCGACGAGCCCGGGAATCTTCTGGAACCTATTGGTCTTCAGATCCCACAGCCCAGGGGCACGGCCCTTGTCGGCGGGGCCGTAGCCCGCGTTCGACGCCGGGTAGAAGAGCTTGCCGCCCTTGGTGAGGAAGAGCGCGGGGTAGGTCGGGAAGTAGCGCTTGGGCCCGTCGGTCCACTTCTTCGTCTTCGGGTCGTAGATCTCGTTGTCGCCCGGGTCGATCATGCCCACGTCGTCGAGCCCGGAGACCGCGAGCACTCTGCCGTCGTCGAGACCGACGAGCGTCGGGTACCAACGGGCCTTCTCCATCGGCTCGACGGGGATGTACTTCTCGGCCTTCGGGTCGAACTCGTAGGCCCCCTTGATCCCCTGGAAGTCCTGCTTGTCCATGGTGATCTTCTCGGCGATCCCGTAGGCGTTGTCCGCTTCCTTGCCGGTCAGGCCCTCGATCTCGTACTGCGCGGTCTTCTCGTTGACGGACTGCTCGCCCTTCTGGACGGCCTCCACGAAGACGCGCGCCTCGCTGGCCTTGACCGTCGTCTTCCAGGGCTGCATCACCCCGGGCTTGGAGTACGTGATCTTGAAGTCCCGTTTGGCCTTGGGCACGTTGACGTCGAACCTGCTCACGTACTCGACGCCGGAGGGCGAGCGGAAGCGGGTGCCCTTCTTCAGGACGAGCGGCTTGTCGGGGTTCTCGTTCTTGACCCGCATGCCGCCGCCGGCCCGCTCGATCTCGCCGTCGAGGAGTTCGTAGCGCGCCGTGCCGCCCGCCACCAGGAGGCGCCCGTCGGGGAGTTGGGCATGCCCGGAGCAGAAGAAGTCCTCGGGGGTCGCGATCTTCTTGAAGATGTCCGTCTTCGGATCCCAGAGGATCGTGTCGAAGGACCCCTTGTCGAACTTCTTCTGTTCGTTGCCGGAGCCCGCGACGATCAGGACCTTGCCGGTGTGCAGGAGCGCCGCGTGGATGGCATTGGTGCGGTACCGGTCAGGAATACCGATCTGCTTCCAGGAACCGTACTTCGCCTTGTAGCCGGGCTGGGCGATCTTGTACTCGTAGTACTGCTGCTCTGCGAAGGAGAGCACCGCCGGTGCGTTGAGTCCGACGAGCAGCGCACCCGCCCCGACTCCGAGGAGTGTCTTCTTCGTCCGCTGCGAGGGCCGGTAGGCCATGGGTCAGTTCCCTCCTGTCGTCGTACCGGTGGCGAATGCCGGCTCCGGATCGCCGTCCGAGCCCGTGGCGACCAGGCCTTCCGCGTCCTTGCCTCCGAGGCGGCGCGCCTGCTGCCGGGCCTCGACAGGTACCTTGCCTCCCTTGCGCTCCTTGATCAGCGTGAAGGCCCAGATCGTGATCGGGGCGAGCGAGATGGCCAGCGCAAGGACGGCCCAGGTGCGCATCGCCGCATGGGTATGGCCGAGCACGAACGAGGCGGCCAGCGAGGTGGCGAGCAGGGCCGCCCAGAAGAGATGGATGCGGAAGGTGAGCACCCGGTCCGGGCTCGTGTCGTCGCCCTTGGGGGTGACCACGAAGCGGCTCGGGCGGCGCAGGAGGGCGGCGCCGAGCGACTTGGCGTAGATGGGCGCGGAGAGCGCGGACATCGCCATGCCGGCCAGGCCCCCGGAGCCCTCGGGCTCGTGCGGGGAGACGTTGTGCCGCCGGTTCCAGAGGTAGAGCCCGATCTGGAGCGCTGCGGCGTCACTGTAGAGCATCAGCCACACGGACGCGGCGACCTGCGTACCGGACGCCCCGAACCACAGGAAGAGAACACAACTCAGCACGCCGAGCAGCCAGTTGACGGCCGTCATCGGGTAGTAGACGAGCATCATCGTGTACGAGAACAGCCGGCCGGGCGGCATCGTGAACAGCGCCTTCCGGTACTGCTTGAACAGCGTCTCGTACGTCCCGCGCGACCAGCGCATCTGCTGGGTGAAGAAGTCCGTCCAGGAAGCGGGCCCCTCGCCGACGGCGAGCACGTCCGGGGTGTAGACGGACCGCCAGTGCCGCCGGGTGACGGGGTTCGTGTGGCAGTGCAGCTCGAAGCCGGTCGCCATGTCCTCGGTGATCGAGTCGTACAGGCCGCCGACCTGGAGGAGCGCCTTGATCCGTACGACGTTGTTGGTGCCGACGAACATGGGGGCGCGGTAGCGGTTGCCCGCGCGCTGGATCAGCGCGTGGAAGAGGAACTGCTGGGACTCGGCGGCTTTGGTGACGGGGCTGTCGTAATTCCCGTAGACCTGCGGCCCGACGACGAACGCGACATCCTCGTCCCGGAAGTAACCCATCATCCGCTCAAGGAAGTTGGGGAGCGGGACGTGGTCGGTGTCCACGGAGGCGAAGAAGTCGTAGCCGCCGCCGTGCATCGCGAGCCAGGCGTTGTAGTTGCCGTGCTTGGTGCGGGCCTTGTGGACGCCCTTCTCGCGGTTCCACGCGGGCACGCCGTTGCGGGTGAAGTGCCGGACGCCGAGCTCCACGCAGAGGGCCTTGGCCTCGTCGTCGTCGCCCTCGTCCAGGAGCCATATGTCGAGCGGTCCCGTGTGGCGTATCCGGGTCGCGCCCTCGAGGGTGGCGCGGACCATGGCCAAGGGTTCCTTGCCGGGGACGTACGTGGTGAGGAAGGCGACCCGCGTGCCCGGCTCGGGGACAACGGGTATCGGGTCTCTCGCCACCATCGTCGCGTGGGCGATCGATATGACATTGACGAGCATGAAGAGCTCGATGAGCCCGATCGCCATGAGCATCGTGATGTCGAGGCCGATGAGCCAGCTGTCGGCGCCCTCGCGTTCCGTCCAGTGGGTCGGCCAGACGAGATAGACGAGGAGGAGGCCGGTGAGGACGGGGGCGAGCGTCATGAGGAAGACGGCTCGTATTCGGTGCGGCTCGTTGGAGAGGAGCTTGGTGTACTGCACCCGATAGCAGTCGCCGCCGTCCGGCTCGGTGATTGGCCCGGCGAGTGTGCTGTGGGTTTCGTAGTCATAGCCCTCCGACCGCACAGCGCCTCCAGGTCTTCGATGATCTGGCGATGGCAGGTTCTGGTGTGAACAAGCCAATACCCATACAAAAAGGGAGTTTCCACCGGGTGTCGAACCGGACTCGGCCGTGTGAGCGGTTTTGGGGCGAGCGGTTTCACCGGGGTTGCGGAGCGGGCCCGCTCCTGCTGTGGAGTGTCAGCGCGGAGGGGGCGCCTGCCTGGAGCGCCAGGAGTGTGCGGGGACATACGGCGGTTTGTGATCCCACCAGGCGCGATGGGCACCAGCGGAGTGCGGGGCGCGCAGGGTTTGGGCACCGCGTATCAGCGCGATGAAGACCGCCGTGAGGGCAGCCAGCTCCAAGTGGTTCGGGCTGCCTCCGACGACCTTGATCGTGTGGTGGCCTATCACCAGGACACCGGCAGGGTCTTGGGCCCGCGGATCAGGCCACCCGTCTTCCACTCGATCCGCTCGGGCGGCACCGCAAGGGCGAGTGCGGGGTAGCGGTCGAGCAGAGTGGCGATGATGATCTCGGATTCCATCCGGGCCAGCATCGAGCCCACGCAGTGGTGGGGGCCGTTCCCGAAGGCCATATGGGCGATGGGCCCCCTGTCGAAGTCAAGCGTGTCGGGGTTCGGGAAGGCCTCGGGGTCGCGATTGGCCGCGAGGTACGAGGAGTAGACCGCCTCGCCGGCCCGGACCACGACACCGGCAATCTCGAGGTCCTGCGTGGCGATCCGCGGGAGGCCCACTCCGCTGCGGTGCGGAATGTAGCGCAGCAGCTCGTCGACGGCCTGCGGAATCAAGTCCGGTTCGGCGCGCAGCCGTTCCAGCTGCCGCGGATGGGTGAGCAGGGCGTAGACCATGTTGGCGCTGTTGTTGCGTACGGCGTGTGCGCCGCTCACCAGGATGGCGGTGGCCAGGGAGATGGCCTCCGGCTCCGTGATCTCACCGGCGTCGGAGGCCGCGGCGAGGACCCCGGCCAGGTCGTCGCCCGGCTCCTCGCGCCGCCGGGCGAGCAGACTGACGACGCACTCACGGACGGTCCTTCCGGCGTCGCTGCTCCGCTCGGGGGCCGGGCCGGGAGTCATGGTCAGGTTCGCCCAGGACGTCATGCCCTCCCGCATGTCCTGGTCCATTCCCAGCAGGTCGGCGACGGCCGCGAGCGGGAAGGGGCCGTGCAGGTGCTCCACGAGGTCCGCCGGTGAGCCGTGCCGCTCCATCGCGTCGAGGAGGCTGTCGGCGGTGGCCTGCGCGGACGGCCGGAGCTTCTGCATGCTCCTGCCGGTGAACGCTCGTGCCACCACGCGGCGCATGTCGCTCAGGCGTGGCGGGTCGGCGTAGTCGAGGGACGCCTGATGGGAGGCGATCGCGTGCGGGGAGGAACTGGTGACCGTACGCCCGACCAGTTCCTCCCTGCTGAAGCGCGGGTCGGTCGTCGCCGCCTTGACATGGGAGTAGCGCGCCATCAGCCAGGCGCTGCCCTCGCCGAACGGCAACTGGATCCGAGTGGCCTGCTCGTCCCGCAGCCGGTCGCTGAGGAAGGGGTCGAACTCGAGGCCCTCGAAGTCGTCAAGGCCCCAGCAGTGGACCGTCTCGTCGGAAGCCGGTTCCGTCTGCGGCCCGAGGGCCGTGCGCGGGTCTGACGTCATGCTTCATCTCCCTGCTTCGATGTCAGCTTTCCTGCCGCCCCCAGCGGTCGATTCCGCGGGATATCGACTGCGGCATGCCTTCCCTCTCGTCGCTCGATCCGCCGCCCGCGTCGCCCAGCGTCACCGGATTGGCCCCCAGTCACCGGCGGATCAGTCCCGCGCGCGCATTGCGCACGGGTCCGTGAGGCTTTGTCGAAACAGGAAAGGAGAGCCACTGTGGCGACTCTGTGCAGACCAACGGTGTCCGTACCCGAGCACGTGATCACCATGAAGCAGACCCTCGACCTGGCCCGGTACGTTCATCCGGACCATCCGCAGCTCGAACTGGCTCTGCGGCTGATCGAGAACACCGGCGTCGCGAAGCGGCACTTGGTACGCCCGATCGAGGAGATACTCGCGCACCCCGGCTTCGAAAAGCGCAACGCCGTGTACGAAGCCGAGGCCAAGGCACGGGTGCCGGCGGTGGTGCGTCAGGCGCTGGCCGACGCGGAAATGCGCCCGGTGGACATAGACCTGATCGTGTACGTGTCGTGCACCGGCTTCATGATGCCGTCGCTGACCGCGTGGATGATCAACGCGATGGGGTTCCGCACCGACACGCGACAGTTGCCCATCGCCCAGCTGGGGTGCGCGGCGGGCGGAGCGGCGGTCAACCGCGCGCATGACTTCTGCACCGCCTACCCCGAGGCGAACGCCCTGATAGTCGCCTGTGAGTTCTGCTCCCTGTGCTATCAGCCGAGCGACTTGGAGGTGGGAAATCTCCTCTCGAACGGCCTGTTCGGTGATGGTGTGGCTGCCGCTGTCGTCCGGGGCCGCGGCGGCACCGGCATCGAACTGCGGCGCAACGGCTCGTACATCATTCCCCGGACGGAGGACTGGATCGCGTACGAAGTCAAGGCCACCGGGTTCCACTTCAGGCTCGACCGACGCGTTCCCGGCACCATGGAGCCGCTCGCCCCGGTGCTGAAGCAGCTGGCCCATGCACATGGCTGGGACGCCGCCGCCTTGGATTTCTACATCATCCATGCCGGTGGTCCGCGGATCCTCGACGACCTCAGCAAGTACCTCGGTGTGGCAGCCGAAGCATTCCGCTTCAGCCGGGCCACACTGACCGAGTACGGCAACATCGCGAGCGCCGTCGTCCTGGACGCCTTGCGCCGGCTCTTCGACGACAACGGCACCCCCGACACCGCGCGAGGCCTCCTGGCAGGGTTCGGCCCGGGCATCACCGCCGAGGTCGCACTGGGCAACTGGACCACGGGGCGAGAGACCCCATAGGCGAGACCACGCAGGCGAGAGACCGCGTCACGGAGGAATCGGAACGATGCTGAGGGACGGCCCCGACACCTCGCAGCCACCCATCACGCACTGGCCCGCCCAGGACCTGGACGGGGTCGACTTCGACCCCGTCCTCGCCGGACTGATGCGGGAGGGGCCGGTGACACGCATCAAGCTTCCCAACGGAAGCGGGTGGGCCTGGCTCGTCTGCCGGTACGACGACGTGCGGATGGTGACCAACGACCCCCGGTTCAGCCGCAAGCTGGTCGTCGAGCACGATGTCACCCGTCTGGCCCCCCATTTCATCCCCGCACCCGGCGCGGTCGGCTTCGAGGACCCGCCCGACCACACACGACTGCGTCGCGCCGTCGCCGGGGCCTTCACCGCCGGCGGTGTGGAGCGCCTTCGTACGCGGGCTCGGGAGATTCTCGGCGAACTCGTCGACGGGATGCTGCGTGACGGACCGCCCGCGGACCTGACCAAGCGCCTGCTCGCACCCTTCCCCCTCGCCGTCGTATGCGAGCTGATGGGCATTCCGGAGGCCGACCGCCCCACGGTGCACTCATGGACCGCCCTGATCCTGTCATCGGCCCAAGGCGCGCAACGCAGCGAGCAGGCCAAGACGGACATGCTGGCCTACCTCGGTGAACGCCTGCGCGAGGGGCGCGGAACGGGCGGTGACACCGTCATCGGGCTCCTCGTCAAGGCCGTCGAAAGCGGAGAGGTCACCGCAGAGGAAGCCACCGGCCTGGCCCTGCTCATCCAGATCGGTGGCGAGGCAGTCACCAACAACGTGGGCAACATGGTCTACATCCTGCTCACCCGGCCGGACCTGCTCGATCGGCTGCGGAACACACCCGAGCTGCGCCCCTCGGCGCTCAACGAACTCCTGCGCTACATCCCGCACCGCAACGCCGTCGGACTCTCCCGGATCGCCCTCGAAGACGTCACGATCGCCGGCCACCGTATCCGCGCGGGTGAAGCGGTCTACGTCTCCTACCTCGCCGCCAACCGCGACGCGGAGGTCTTCCCCGACCCCGACGAGCTGCGGCTCGACCGCAGCCCCAACCCGCACGTCTCCTTCGGGTACGGACCGCACTACTGCCCCGGCGCCGTGCTGGCCCGCCTGGAGTCCGAACTGCTCATGGAAGCGGTGCTCGACCGGTTCACGGAGCTGCGGTTCACCGTCCCCCCGGACAAACTGCGCTGGCGCCCCGGAGCACTTATCCGAGGGCCCGAGGGGCTCCCCGTGACCTGGTCATGACCGCGCACCTCGTCCGTCCGGGACTGCTCGTCCCCCCTGGCCACGGCCGGACCCTGATCACCGCCGCCCAGCAGGTCACCTTCAAGGTCACCGGGGAGCACTCCCGGGTGAGCTCCAGCTTCGAGGTCGTCGTACCGCCCGGCTTCGATGTCGGGGCGCACCTGCACACGCGCAGCGAAGAGCTGTTCTACGTCCTCGAAGGCGAACTTGACGTGATGGCGTTCGAGCCGCGCGTCCGCACCGGGGACGACTGGCGGCAGTGGCGGGCACTCGACGGCCGCCAGGTCGTCCGTGCGACTCCCGGAACCGTCATCGTGGTTCCGCCCGGCTGCCCGCACGCCTTCGCGAACCCCACGGGCGAACCGGCCCGCATGTTCTTCCAGGCCTCACCACCACCGGATCACGAGCGGTACTTCGAGGAGCTCCTCACCCTGCTCGACACCGGCGAACCACCGGACTCCGCGGCGATCCAAGAACTGCGGGCCCGTTACGACATCGAGCAGCTCACTCCGCTGCGCCACGACCTGTCCTGACCACCGGGACACCCTCACCCCACTCGATGGTCACCGTCCACGGCGACCACGGGGACGACAAGATCACCACGGGCGCCGTGCAGGGCAAGCCCGGCACGTACCAGCGCGGCGGAGGCCAGGTGTTCGGCTGCTCGCCAGGGCGGCCCGCGCCTCGACGTCGGGCGTGGGCCGCCTGCCCGCCAGGTAGGCGGCTGCGGAGCCGGCGGCGAGGGCAGGGCGGGGCCGTCACCAGGACCTCGAAGGTGGCCGCGGCGCCGCCCGGCGCGGAGGCGGCGGCGAACCCGATCTGGCCGACGAGGAAGGCTCGCCGGCGCCCGCACAGGTCGGCCACCCGCCCGCCGAGCAGCAGGAGGGCGCCGAAGGCCATGGCGTACGAGGTCACCACCCACTGGCGCCGGCGACCATGATGGGTGAGGCCGATGACCGCGAGGATCTTCCAGCGGCGCCATCTGACCTGCTGCGACGGCGCACCGCATCTCGGCGCCCGTGGCTACGGAGTGCGCGCAGGGCAGCGTCAGGGCCGCGCCCGGCGCAGGCGGTGGCGGAACGCACGCTGGGCCAGCGGGCCCAGGTCCTCAACTGCCGTCACCAGGAGGGACAGTTGCTCCAATGCGTCCAGCGCCCTGTTCGCCCCATCGGCATCCACACCTTCGTACAGCTCGATCCCTACGAAGGACGCCGCCACCGCCCGGGCAAGCCCGGACGGGTCGGTGAACTCTCCCAGGGGGGTTGCAGAAAGGACCCGGGTCAGGACCTTCTCGATCTCCTCGATCCAGAGGGCCAGGCCCGCCGCCGTGGCGGGGGCGAGACGCGGCTGCGTCTGGGCCCCGGCAAGCAACTGGCCGAGCACGGCGACATGACCGGCGGCCCGCTCCTCCACGTGCATCTCCCGCCCGAACTCCAGGAGTTCGGCGAGGGAGGACACCGCCGCCAGGCGGTCCCGGTAGCGGGACACCCGCTGCTCCGACCCGTACCGGCACGCCGCCGCCAGCAACTCGTCCACCGACCCGAAGTGGTAGAAGACCAGCGCCTGATTCACCCCGGCGGCAGCCGCGATCGTGCGCGCCGACGTCTTGGCGATGCCCTGATCGATGAGCGTGCGCAAGGTGCCTTCGAGCAGCTTCGTCTTGGTGTCGTCGCTCACGCCCGAGCCTCCTCGCGGACAGGGCGAAGGCCCGCCCGTACACCGCAGACGCGGACATCGGCGTACGTGGCCGTGAAGGAACCCTCGTACCCGAAGAGCGGCCCGAAGTGCCGGTTCACCACCCGGACTTGGATGCGGAAGCGGCCCGTCGTGTCGTCGAAGGACTCGCGGACCTCCGCATCGCCGCCGATCAGCCCGGGAACGCGGACGTCCACCGGCCCCTCCCGGAAGCGGTGCTCTCCGGAGCGGATGAGCAGCGACCCGTCCGGCTCCACCCGCGGGTGGAGATCGCTCGCCAGGTGTTGGTGGGTTCCCAAGTAGTCGAGGATCCGGTCCCCACCCGGGCCGAGGACCATCTGGGCGTCGAAGCGCCGGGAGCGGCCCGGCAGGTCGAAGGTGCGCACGAAGGTCACCGTCTCACGGCCGAACGAGTCGGTGTACGGCACGTTCTCGATGGTGAAGGGGATGTTCCGGCCCACCCTCGGGACGAGGATGTTGCGCGTGCCGCCGACGGCCAGGAAGGGCTTCACGAAGTCCCCGCCGTGCCAGATGCGGTCCATCACCCCGCGGCCCGTGCACGCCTCACCGCTCGCGAGGCCCACTGAGAAGCGGCGCTGGAGCTGCGGGTGCAGCCGTTCGAAGTCGGGGCCGAGGACGGTGCGGAAGATCGACGGCGTCATGACTGCTGCTCCTGGAGAGTGGTCAGAATGCGGGGCGCACGCGTGCGTGGCGGTGGCGTACGAAGGCACCGGCGCGCCGCCGGCGTCACGGGCAGCGGCGGCACGAGGAACGCGAGGGCCAGCACCGCCAGGGCCACCACAGGTGCGGCCAGCACCGCCGCGAGCACGCAGCCGGCGCGGAAGGCGACCTCGCCGAGCGCGTGCAGCAGCTGCCGCTCGGGGGTGATCCCCCGCTCCAGCCACAGCCGCAGCCGGTCGAAGGACCAGGCCGTGGCCCAGCCCATCAGCGGCCGGAAGACGGCCCGGTCGGCGCAGGCACCGAAGCGGCCCCAGCGCGGCCGGTAGTCGTAGCCGGTGAGGAAGCGGACGCCGCCGTCCGCCGCGGGAACGTAACGCCAGTAGCCCGAGCCCTCCTGGAGCAGCGACAGCGGATGCGGCGAGGCGAACCGCAGCGCCGACGTCCTGGTGCCGTCGGGGCGGCGCTTCTCACCCGCGGAGATCCCAGTGCCCGCGATGGTGAGGAAGGGCAGTACGCGCGTGGCGTACCGGAAGTGCTGCGGCTCCCCCGCCACCTGCGGCAGATAGTCGATCTCGGTGAAGCGCAGGTCCCAGCGCTGGTGCTGGGAGGGCTCCTGCGTACGCGCCCAGAGCTCGTCGAGGTCGGCGGCTATGTGCGCTTCCACGTACAAACTCATGACGTACCCCCAGGTCAGTGCATTTTTGAGCGACTGCTTAAGCAGACCGTACTGTGTTTTGAGCAGTCGCTCAAGCTCGCCGTGTCATGTCGGGACAGGTGTGGGGGAACACGAAAGAGCCCCCGCCGTTGCCGGCGGGGGCTCTCAGGTGTGGTGCGTCCGCGGGAGTCACTCCGTAAGGTGGCGCTCCATCGTCTCGACCTTCGACGTCATGCCGTCCGTCACCCCGGGGCGGATGTCCGCCTTCATGACGACGGAGACGCGCGGCGCACGCGCCTCGACCGCCGCGACGGCACGCTTGACGACATCCATCACCTCGTCCCACTCGCCCTCGACGGAGGTGAACATCGCGTCCGTCCGGTTGGGCAGTCCCGATTCGCGGACGACGCGGACCGCGTCGGCGACGTACTCGCCCACGTCCTCGCCGACGCCGAGCGGCGTCACGGAGAAGGCGACGATCATGCGCTGACGACCCCCTCGCGGCGGGCGCGCGACGCGATCACGGCGGCCTCCGCCTCACGCTTCAGCTTGCGCTCGGCGAAGAAACCGCCGGTCGGCAGGACGGAGAGGACGAAGTAGAGGGCGGCCGTCTTCGCGTTCCACTTCGCGCGGTTCCAGGCGTCGAGCCAGAAGAGCACGTAGAGGACGAAGAGCACGCCGTGGATCATGCCCATGGCCGGCACGGCGTTGAAGTCCGTGGTCCGCTTGAGCACCGAGCAGACGAGCAGCAGCAGGAAGGAGACGGCTTCGGGGGCCGAGACCAGGCGGAGGCGGCGGAGTGCGGATGCGGTCTTGATGTCCACGGATCACCTTCGGGGGAGGACGGAGGGGGTGAGGGGCGGGCCGCTCGGCCGCGATCTTGTGAATGCGCGCACAAGCGACCCCCATTGTGACATCGGGGTGTTCTCGGGGTTCGCTCAGGGGCCGATGCCCTGTTCCGAGCCCATATCCGACGGCTACCGTCGATACGTGGCAACGTTCCGACTGCAAGGCAGCAGGGTGCTCGCCGTGGACATGTCCGGCGACGCCGTCAAGGCGAAGAACGGCTCGATGGTCGCGTACGACGGCCAGATGGCCTTCAAAAAGATGTCCGGCGGCGGCGAGGGCATACGGGGCATGGTGACCCGCCGCCTCACCGGCGAGCAGATGACGGTGATGGAGGTGAAGGGGCACGGCACCTGCTGGTTCGCCGACCGAGCCACGGAGATCAACCTCGTGGAGCTGCGCGGCGAGAAGCTCTTCGTCGAGTCGAGCAACCTGCTCTGCACGGACGCGGGCCTGCACACGGGAACCAGCTTCACCGGCCTGCGCGGCGCCTCACAGGGCAACGGCCTGTTCACCACGACCGTGGAGGGCACGGGCCAGGCGGCGATCATGTCCGACGGCCCCGCGGTGGTCCTGCGCGTCAGTCAGCAGTACCCCCTGACCGTGGACCCTGGGGCGTACATCGCCCATCAGGGAAACCTCCGCCAGAACCTCCAGTCGGGCGTCACGTTCCGTACGTTCATGGGCGAGGGCGGCGGCGAGGCCTTCCAGATCCGCTTCGAGGGCGACGGTCTGGTCTACGTCCAGCCCAGCGAGCGGACCACGATCGCGGGGGATGTCTGACATGCCCTTCCGAGAGATCAACTCGAAGGTGGTCGAGGCGACGGTCCTGCCGGGCCAGAAGCTGTTCAGCCAGCGCGGCGCCATGCTCGCCTACAAGGGGGACGTCTCCTTCACGCCCAACATCCAGGGCGGGCAGGGCGGCCTCGCGTCCATGATCGGGCGGAGGGTGGCGAATGAGGCGACGCCACTGATGACGGTCGAGGGCAGCGGCACGGTCCTTTTCGGGCACGGCGGCCATCACATCCAGGTGATCAGCCTCTCCGGAGACACCCTCTACGTGGAGGCGGACCGGCTGCTCGCCTTCGACGGGACGCTCCAGCAGGGCACGATGTTCATGGGCTCGCAGGGCGGCGTGATGGGCATGGTGCGCGGGCAGGTCACGGGGCAGGGACTGTTCACGACCACCCTCAAGGGGCAGGGCGCGGTCGCCGTCATGGCGCACGGCGGGGTCGTCGAGGTGCCGATCACCCCGCAGCGCCCGGTGCATGTGGACCCGCAGGCCTATGTCGCGCACCACGGCGACGTGCGCAACAAACTCTCCACGGCGCTCGGTTGGCGCGACATGGTGGGGCGGGGCTCGGGCGAGGCGTTCCAGCTGGAGCTGTCAGGGAGCGGTGCGGTGTTCGTCCAGGCGTCGGAGGACAAGCTGTGACCCCCTCAATGCCCGCGGGCGGACCCGCGATCTTCGACCCGATGACGCTGCCGAGCGACGACAACGTGAACGCGTACACGTTCTGCGTGGAGCTCAAGGGAAGCCAGTGGTTCCTGCAGAAGGGGAAGATGATCGCCTACTACGGGTCGATCGACTTCAACGGCATCGGGCACGGCCGCCTGGACCGCCTGGTGCGCACGAGTTTCCATTCGCCGCTGCACGCGAGCGACTGGGTCGTGGCGGAGGGCCAGGGCAAGATGCTCCTCGCCGACCGGGCCTTCGATGTGAATTCGTACGACCTCGAAGACGGCAACCTGACCATTCGCTCGGGCAACCTCCTCGCTTTTCAGCCAACTCTCGCCCTGAAGCAATCAATTGTTCCGGGCTTTCTGACCCTGATCGGAACCGGAAAGTTCGTGGCCGCGTCGAACGGTCCGGTGGTGTTCATGGAGCCGCCGATCCGCGTCGATCCGCAGGCCCTCGTGGGCTGGGCGGACTGCCCCTCGCCCTGCCATCACTACGACCACGGATACCTGACGGGGGTCATCGGGGGCGTGCGGGCGCTGACCGGCATCGGCGGGACCTCGGGCGAGGAGCACCAGTTCGAGTTCGTGGGGGCGGGGACGGTGCTGCTGCAATCATCGGAGATGCTCATGGCCGACCAGGCGACGGGCGCGGTGCCGCAACAGGCCGGGGTGCCGGGCGCCGGGGGTGCTCCCGGTCAGCACGGACAGCAGCCGGGACAACCACGCCTTCCCGGACAACTGGGGGACCTCCAGCGTCGCTTCGGCCTGTGAGCGGTAGTCTGCGGAGTGTGACGACGAACGCCTGTACCCCTCCGTCGCATGGAGGGTGAGAGGCGCGTGTCACACGCCCCCATTCGTTCACCTTTCAACTTCTTAGGTAGAATCGATTTCATGGAGACCGATACGGCCCCGCAGTGGCTGACCAACGAGGAACAGTGCGCCTGGCGCACCCACGTGGAGGTCAACAGGATGCTGACATACCAGCTCGAGAAAGACCTCCAGCCGTTCAACCTGACCATGAACGACTACGACATCCTCGTGCATCTCTCCGAGTCGGACGAGAAGCGGATGCGTATGAGCGATCTCGCGGCCGCCACGCTGCAGTCAAAGAGCCGCCTGTCCCATCAGATCACCCGCATGGAGAACGCGGGCCTGGTCCGCCGGGAGAACTGTGAGTCCGACCGGCGCGGCCTCTACACCGTGCTCACGGACGAGGGCATGGAGACCATGAAGAAGGTCGCCCCGCACCACGTGACCTCGGTCCGCCGGCACTTCATCGATCTGATCTCGCCCGAGGCGCTCGGCGAGCTCCACAAGGCACTGACCCCGATCGCGGAACACCTGCGCGCGCAACGGGGCAAGCCCTGACGCTCAGCCGGCCCGCGGCGCGAGGGGCACCCTGAGTTCGAAGAGCGCTCCCCCGCCGGGAGCCTCCTGGACCGTGAGGGTGCCGCCGTGCCGTTCGGCCACGTCGCGCGCGATGGCGAGGCCAAGACCCGCCCCGCCGTCGTCACGGGTGCGTGCGTCGTCGAGCCGGACGAAGCGCTCGAAGACGTGCTCGCGCTCGCTCTCCGGCACACCCGCCCCGTCGTCGGAGACCGCAAGGACCGCCCAGGCCCCTTCGGCCCGGGTGGCGACCGTGACGTGGGTGCGGGCGTGCCGCTGCGCGTTGTTCACGAGGTTGCCGAGCACGCGCGCCAACTGGCCGCGCGATCCGGCGACTTCGACGCCCAACAGGTCGGTCCGCACCTCGACGCGGTCCCTCGTCCGCTGGGACAGCTCCTCGCGGGCGAGGGCCGCCAGGTCCACCCGCGTCGCGCCGGGCTTCTCCCCGGCATCGAGGCGGGCGAGCAGGAGCAGGTCTGCGGCCAGCTCCTGGAGGCGCACGGTGTCCTCGACGGCGCCGTCCACATCCAGCAACTCCGGGTGTGCCACGCCCACTTCGAGCTGGGTGCGCAACGACGCGATGGGGCTGCGCAGTTCGTGCGAGGCGTCGGCGACGAAGCGGCGCTGGCGTTCCACCGACGCCTGCAGGGCGGCGAGCGTCTCGTTCGTGGTCCGGGCCAGGCGGGCGACCTCGTCGTGCGTGTCCGGTTCGGGCACGCGCCGCGCGAGGTCCTCCGAGGCGGTGATCGCCGCCATCTCGGAGCGGATCGCGTCCACCGGGCGCAGGGCGCGCCGCGTGACCAGCCAGGTCACCGCGGCGATCACGGCGAGCAGCAGCGGGAAGCCGATGAGAAGGGACGTCAACGCCGTTGACATCGCGCTCTGTTCGGACTCGAGCGAGCCGCCCGCGTACACGGTGAGATCGCCCTTCCCCTCGACGCTCACCTCGACAGCGGCGAAGCGGTAGTCCGCCGTCTCGCCGTCGACGGTCGCCGAGCCGTCGGTGAACTTCTTGTCGTCGGACAGCTCACCCTGTTCGAGCGGGTCCTCCGCACTGTCGTCGTCATCGTCGTCATCGTCGCCGCCGGGCGCGGGGGACGCCTGCTCGGGCTTGACCGCGGCGGTGCCCGTGCCGCTGATGCGCTCCAGGTCCTCGCTGGCCGCGACCAGCCGGCCGTCGGCGTCGACGATCTGCACGGGGTTGTCGTCGCCCTCGGGCAGCTCCAGCTTGTCGTACGCGATGGTGGGGGTGATCTGCGAGGCCACCCGCCGGGCGGCCGAATCGGCGTCGGCCTCCGCCTCGCCGATGAGGCTGAACCGCAGCGAGAGCAGCACGGCGGCGCCCGCCGCGACCAGCGCGACCGCGACGACGAGGCTCGCGCCGAGCGTCGCCCTGGCCCGTACGGAACCGAAGCGACGTCTCATCGCGGGGCCTCCAGGCGGTAGCCGGCGCCGCGCACCGTCTTGATCAGCCGCGCGCCCAGCTTGCGCCGCAGCGCACTCACGTACACCTCGACGATGTTGGGGTCGCCCTCGTACGCGAAGTCCCAGACGTGCTCCAGGATCTCGCCCTTGGAGACCACCTCGCCCCGGCGCAGGACGAGCTGCTCCAGGACGGCGAACTCCTTGGCGGTGAGGGTCACTTCGTCGCCGTCGTCGTCGCCGTCGCCGCCGCGGAAGACGCGGCGCGCCGCGGTGTCGACCAACAGGTCGCCGAGCGTGTGCACCGGGGACGGGCCCGCGTTGCCGCGGCGGCGCAGCAGCGCCTTCACGCGGGCCACGAGGACGACGTACGAGAAAGGCTTGGTCAGATAGTCGTCGGCGCCCGTGTCCAGGCCCTCCGCCTCGTCGTACTCGCCGTCCTTGGCGGTGAGCATGAGGATCGGTACGTCGTGACCTGCCGCGCGCAGGGTGGCGCAGACGCGGTAGCCGTTCATGCCCGGGAGCATGATGTCGAGGACGACCAGGTCGTACGTTCCCTCGCTCGCGCGGTGCAGTCCGTCGACGCCGTCGTGGACGACGTCGACGGCGTAGCCCTCGGCGGTCAGGCCCTTGGCGAGCGACAGGGCAAGCCGCTTCTCGTCCTCCACGATCAACAAACGCATGCGTTCAGGGTCGCAGAGCAAACCTGAAGAGTTCTTCAGGCACCTTCAGGCTGGCTTCAGCATCACTCAGCCAGATTGTTCCTCGTCGAAAGCGAACGGCCGCTCAGCGGTCGGACCGACTCGGGAGGAACCCTCATGAAGCGCAACATCGTCATCGCCACCGTCGCCGCCGTGGCCCTGATCGGGGGCGGCACCGCGACAGCGATGGCCGTCACCGGCGACGACGAGTCGACCGCCGCCAAGCAGTCCAGCGTCCAGGTCAAGGACGACGACGGGCAGGACGACGCCGCGGAGAACAAGGCGGAGACGGAGGCCTCGAAGGTGACCGCCGCCGACGCGATCAAGGCGGCGCTCGCGAAGCAGTCCGGTACGGCGGTCTCCGCAGAGCTGGACGACGAGGACGGCGGCAGCCTGTACTGGGACGTCGACGTGCTCGGCAAGGACGGCAGCTGGCACAGCGTCCAGGTCGACCCCGGCACCGGTAAGGTGCTCGGCTCGCACACCGAGCGGGACGAGGACGGCGACGCCGACCGGGTGGCCGCCGTCCTGAAGGGCGCCACCACCACGGCCGAGGACGCGGCGAAGGCCGCGGCGGCCAAGGGCACGGTGACGTCCGTGGACCTGGACGACGACGGTACGGCCGGGGCCTGGGACGCGGAGACGGTCACCGGCAACGGCGCGGAGACCGACTGGCAGGTGGACCTCCAGTCGGGCAAGGTCACCGCGGACCGCTCGGACCTGGGTGACGACGACCGTGACGGTCACGATGACGCCGACCACGACGACCGCGACGGCCAGGACGACTGACGTCGCACCTGCCGCTTGAACCACGGGGCCCGCGCTCTCTCCCCCGGAGGGCGGGCCCCGTTTGCGTCGCGGAGGACGGGCCCGTTCCTGCGCCTTCGCGCCGGAGCCCAGGCCGCCGCTTCGCGGCGGATCTTTCCCGCCCGCCCGGCCCTGCGGGGCAATCGGGTGGGTGGGCGGGAAAGGCCTGTCGGGAAGCGTCCCGGGCCGGGGCGGGGCTTGATGCTCCGGAGTGAACGGGTGGGCGGGTGGGCGGGAGAGGCCCGGCGGGGGTCAGCCCGTCGTCAGCGTCGCCACCAGCTCGTCCGCCGCCGCGTACGGATCCAGCTCGCCGGAGACGATGCGCTCCGCCAGAGCGGAGAGCCGCGCGTCGCCGTGCAGATCCGCGATCCGCTCCCGCAGGGCCGTCACCGCGATCGTCTCGACCTCACGGGCGGCCCGCGCCGCCCGGCGCTCCACGAGGACGCCCCGTTCCTCCATCCACGCCCGGTGCTTCTCCAGGGCCTCGACGACCTCGTCGATCCCCTCGCCCCGCGCGGCCACCGTCTTCACGATGGGCGGGCGCCAGTCCCCCGCGCCGCGGGACTCCCCGAGGCCCAGCATGTGGTTCAGCTCGCGCGCCGTCGCGTCCGCGCCGTCGCGGTCCGCCTTGTTCACGACGTACACATCGCCGATCTCCAGGATTCCGGCCTTCGCCGCCTGGATGCCGTCGCCCATGCCGGGCGCGAGCAGCACGACGGACGTGTCCGCCTGCGAGGCGATCTCCACCTCGGACTGGCCGACGCCCACCGTCTCGACCAGGATCACGTCGCAGCCCGCCGCGTCCAGGACGCGGATCGCCTGCGGTGCCGACCAGGCGAGGCCGCCCAGGTGACCGCGCGTGGCCATGGAGCGGATGTAGACGCCGGGGTCGGACGCGTGCTCCGACATGCGGACCCGGTCGCCGAGCAGCGCGCCCCCGGAGAAGGGGGAGGAGGGGTCGACCGCCAGTACGCCGACCCGCTTCCCCGCCCGCCGGTACGCCGACACCAGCGCCGACGTCGAAGTCGACTTGCCGACACCCGGCGACCCGGTGAGGCCCACCACGTACGCATGGCCCGCCAGCGGGGCCAGCGCCGCCATGACCTCACGGAGCTGCGGTGACGCCCCCTCGACCAGTGAGATCAGCCGGGCGACGGCACGCGGCCTGCCCTCGCGGGCCTGCGCCACCAGGGAGGGGACGTCCTGCATGTCAGACAGCTCCGTTCCAAGACGTAGGGAAGGTGTGCACGCGCAAACGCGTCAGGCCTTGGCCACCTTCACGATCAGCGCGTCGCCCTGACCGCCGCCACCGCACAGCGCGGCCGCGCCCACGCCGCCGCCGCGCCGCTTCAGCTCGAGGGCGAGGTGCAGCACGACCCGCGCGCCGGACATCCCGATCGGGTGACCCAGGGCGATGGCCCCGCCGTTGACGTTCACCTTTTCCGAGGACACCCCGAGGTCCTTCATTGACTGCACCGCGACCGCGGCGAAGGCCTCGTTGATCTCGATGAGGTCCAGGTCCTCGACCTCCAGGCCCTCCTTCTTCAGGGCGTGCTGGATGGCGTTGGACGGCTGCGACTGGAGCGAGTTGTCGGGGCCCGCCACGTTGCCGTGCGCGCCGATCTCGGCGATCCAGGCGAGGCCGAGCTCCTGGGCCTTGGCCTTGGACATGACCACGACGGCCGCGGCGCCGTCGGAGATCTGCGAGGACGTGCCCGCCGTGATCGTGCCGTCCTTGGCGAAGGCCGGGCGCAGCTTGCCGAGCGACTCGGCGGTCGTCTCGGCGCGGATGCCCTCGTCCTTGGCGAAGAGGACCGGGTCGCCCTTGCGCTGCGGGATCTCGACCGGGGTGATCTCGGCCTCGAACAGGCCGTTCTTCTGGGCGGCCGCGGCGCGCTGGTGGGAGGCGGCGGCGATCTCGTCCTGCTCGGGCCGTGCGATGCCCAGGCGGGTGTTGTGCTTCTCCGTGGACTCACCCATGGCGATGTTCTCGAAGGAGTCGGTCAGGCCGTCGTACGCCATCGAGTCGAGCATCTCGATCGCGCCGTACTTGTAGCCCTCACGGGACTTGGGGAGCAGATGCGGCGCGTTGGTCATCGACTCCTGGCCGCCGGCGACGACGATGTCGAACTCGCCGGCGCGGATCAGCTGGTCGGCGAGCGCGATCGCGTCGAGCCCGGAGAGACACACCTTGTTGACGGTGAGCGCGGGGACGTTCATGGGGATGCCCGCCTTGACGGCGGCCTGGCGTGCCGGGATCTGCCCTGCCCCGGCGGTGAGCACCTGGCCCATGATCACGTACTGAACCTGGTCGCCGCCGATGCCGGCCCGGTCGAGCGCGGCCTTGATGGCGAAGCCGCCCAGGTCGGCGCCGGAGAAGGACTTCAGGGAGCCGAGCAGGCGGCCCATGGGCGTGCGCGCGCCCGCGACGATCACTGAGGTGGTACCGGTCGTTCCAGACATGTGCCACGGCCCCTTGGGAGGAGAGGTTAATGAGGGTTTACTTGAATGTACTGAGCGGTACGCCGTGCGTCATCGGGCGTTGGGTGTGATCGCGCGCACGTTGCGTAATCGCCGCCGGAAGGGCTGCACTTAAACCATGCTGACGCGAATCGATCACATCGGGATCGCCTGTTTCGACCTCGACAAGACCGTCGAGTTCTACCGGGAGACTTACGGCTTCACGGTGTTCCACACCGAAGTCAACGAAGAGCAGGGCGTACGCGAGGCCATGCTCAAGATCAATGAGACGAGTGACGGCGGGGCTTCCTACCTGCAGCTCCTCGAACCCACCCGCGACGACTCCGCCGTGGGCAAGTGGCTGGCCAAGAACGGCGAGGGTGTGCACCACATCGCCTTCGGCACCGCGGACGTGGACGGCGACGCGGCGGCCATCAAGGACAAGGGCGTACGCGTCCTCTATGAGGAGCCCCGGATCGGGTCCATGGGGTCGCGCATCACCTTCCTGCACCCCAAGGACTGCCACGGCGTGCTGACCGAACTCGTCACCTCGGCAGCTCAGGAGTCACCGGAGCACTGACCTCCGCATACTTGGGCCGGTAGGGTTGGGGGCGGCCGTCCGAAGTCTGGGCGGCCGGCCGTCCGTACGCTGGGCGGCCGCGTGCCGGGGTCCGGGTTTCGGGGGACGAGCGTCGGGGCAGCAGCCCATGCTCCGCTGTTGATCTGACACCATTCCCCCGGGGGCCCCGTTCGGCGGATGGACAGGGCTCGTACTTCAGAGACTTGCGACCAGGGGACGGATGGGACCGCGCAGTGCGGGGCTACGAACGCCAAGAGAGCTCGCGGGCTGAGACGGACCATCTTTCGCGGTTCGAGGCCGAGATGGACCGGCTGAAGACCGAACGAGAGAAGGCTGTTCAGCACGCCGAGGACCTCGGCTACCAGGTCGAGGTGTTGCGCGCCAAGCTGCACGAGGCGCGCCGCAACCTCGCGTCCCGCCCTGCCTATGACGGCGCGGACATCGGCTACCAGGCCGAGCAGTTGCTCCGTAATGCCCAGATCCAGGCCGACCAGCTGCGCCAGGACGCCGAGCGCGAGCTGCGGGACGCCAGGGCGCAGACCCAGCGCATCCTCCAGGAGCACGCCGAGCAGCAGGCCAGGCTCCAGTCCGAGCTGCACTCCGAGGCGGTGTCGCGCCGTCAGCAGCTCGACCAGGAGCTGTCGGAGCGCCGTCAGACCGTCGAGTCGCACGTCAACGAGAACGTGGCGTGGGCCGAGCAGCTGCGCGCGCGTACGGAGCAGCAGGCGCGCCGCCTGCTCGACGAGTCCCGCGCCGAGGCCGACCAGTCGCTCGCCGCCGCCCGCGCCGAAGCCGAGCGCGTCGCCGAAGAGGCACGCCAGCGCATGTCGAGCGACGCCGAGGCCGCCCGCGCGGAGGCCGAGTCGATCCTGCGCCGGGCCCGCACGGACGCCGAGCGCCTCCTGAACGCCGCGTCGACGCAGGCCCAGGAGGCCACCGACCACGCGGAGAACCTGCGCTCCACCACGGCCACCGAGTCCGAGCAGGCGCGCCGCCAGGCCACCGAGGCGAGCCGGGCCGCCGAGCAGCGGATGGCGGAGGCCGAGACGGCGCTGCGCGAGGCGCGCACGGAGGCGGAGAAGCTCGTCGCCGAGGCGAAGGAGGCCGCGGCCAAGCAGCTGTCGGCCGCCGAGGGCGCCAACGAACAGCGCACGCGTACGGCCAAGGAGCAGGTCGCGCGGCTTGTCGGCGAGGCCACGAAGGAAGCCGAGGCCACGAAGGCCGAGGCCGAGCAGGTCGTCGCCGACGCCCGCGCCGAGGCCGAAAAGCTGATCAAGGACGCCGCCGAGAAGGCGCGCACGATCACCGCCGAGGAGACCGCGGGCCAGCTCGCCAAGGCGGCCCGCACGGCGGAGGACGTACTCGACAAGGCGTCGAAGGACGCCAAGGAGACGACGAAAGCCGCCACCGAGGAGGCCGAGCGGATCCGCTCGGAGGCCGAGGCCGAGGCGGACCGTCTGCGCGGCGAGGCGCATGACATCGCCGAGCAGCTCAAGGGCACGGCGAAGGACGACACCAAGGAGTACCGCGCCAAGACGGTCGAGCTGCAGGAAGAGGCGCGCAGGCTGCGCGGCGAGGCCGAGCAGCTGCGGGCCGACGCGGTCACCGAGGGCGAGCGCATCCGGGGCGAGGCCCGGCGCGAGGCCGTCCAGAAGATCGAGGAGGCGGCCAAGTCCGCCGAGGAGCTGCTCGCCAAGGCGAAGGCCGACGCGGACGAGCTGAAGACGGCCGCGACCGCCGAGAGCGAGCGGGTCCGCACCGAGGCCATCGAGCGCGCCACGACCCTGCGCAAGCAGGCCGAGGAGACGCTTGAGCGCACCCGCGCGGAGGCCGAGCGGCACCGCGAGGAGGCCGCCGAGCAGGCCGAGGCCACGAAGTCCGAGGCCGAGGACGCCGCACGGGCGCTGCACGAGGAGACCGAGCGGGCGATAGCGGCACGGAAGTCCGAGGCCGCCGACGAGCTGACGCGCCTGCAGACGGAGGCCGAGGAGCGCCTGGCCGCCGCCGAGCAGGCGCTGACCGACGCCCGTGCGGAGGCCGAGCGCATCCGCAAGGAGGCCGCCGACGAGACGGACCGGCTGCGCACGGAGTCCGCCGAGCGCATCCGCACCCTGCAGGCACAGGCCGAGACCGAGGCCGAGCGGCTGCGCACCGAAGCCGCTTCGGACGCCTCGCAGGCGCGCGCCGAGGGCGAGTCGGTCGCCGTGCGGCTGCGCACCGAGGCGGCCGCCGAGGCCGAGCGGCTCAAGTCCGAGGCACAGGAGTCGGCGGACCGCGTGCGGTCCGAGGCCGCTGCCGCCGCCGAGCGCGTCGGCACGGAGGCCGCTGAGGCCCTTTCCGCCGCCCAGGAGGAGGCCGCGCGGCGCCACCGCGAGGCCGAGGAGACCCTCAGCTCCGCGCGCGGCGAGGCCGACCAGGAGCGCGAGCGGGCCCGCGAGCAGAGCGAGGAGCTGCTCGCCTCCGCCCGCAAGCGCGTCGAGGAGGCGCAGGCCGAGGCTGTCCGTCTGGTCGAGGAGGCCGACCGCAGGGCGACCGAGATGGTCTCCAGCGCCGAACAGACCGCGCAGTCCGTACGGGACGCCGTGGCCGGCCTGCACGAGACGGCACAGGACGAGGTCGCGGGCCTGCGCAGCGCCGCCGAGCACGCGGCGGAGCGTACGCGTTCCGAGGCGCAGGAGGAGGCGGACCGCGTCCGCGCGGACGCCTACGCCGAGCGGGAGCGCGCCACCGAGGACGCCAACCGCACCCGGCGCGAGGCGAACGAGGAGACCGAGGCCGCCAAGTCCCTTGCGGAGCGCACGGTTTCGGACGCGATCGCGGAGGCCGAGCGGCTGCGTTCGGACGCGACCGAGCACGCCCAGCGGTCTCGTACGGAAGCGTCGGACGCGATCGCGTCGGCCGAGCAGGACGCCTCTCGTACGCGTGCCGACGCCCGCGAGGACGCCAACCGCATCCGCAGCGACGCCGCGAGCCAGGCCGACCAGCTGATCGGCGAGGCGCGCAGCGAGGCCGAGCGGCTGCAGACGGAGACGACCGCCGAGGCCGAGCGGCAGCGCACGGAGTCCGTGGCGAAGGCCGAGAAGCTCATCTCGGACGCGACGGGCGACGCCGAGCGGCTGCGCGCGGACGCCGCCGAGACGGTGGGCTCCGCCCAGCAGCATGCCGAGCGCATCCGTTCCGAGGCCGAGCGCGTCAAGGCGGAGGCGGCGGCCGAGGCCGAGCGGCTCACGTCGCAGGCGCGGGAGGAGGCCGAGCGCACCCTGGACGAGGCGCGTCAGGCCGCCAACAAGCGCCGCTCGGAGGCCGCCGAGCAGGTCGACACGCTCATCACGGAAGCGGCGGCCGAGGCCGAGAAGCTGACGAAGGACGCCCAGGAGAAGGCGCTCAAAGCCACCACGGACGCGGAGGCGCAGGCCGACACGATGGTCGGCGCCGCGCGCACGGAGGCCGACCGGCTTGTCTCCGAGGCGACGGTCGAGGGCAACTCCCTGGTGGAGAAGGCCCGTACGGACGCGGACGAACTGCTCGTCGGCGCCCGCCGCGACGCGACGGCCATAAGGGAGCGCTCCGAGGAGCAGCGCGACCGCCTGACCGCCGAGATCGAGGAGCTGCACGAGCGTGCGCGCCGCGAGTCCGCCGAGGCGATGAAGTCCGCGGGCGAGCGCTGCGACGCCCTGGTGAAGGCCGCCGAGGAGCAGCGCGCCGAGGCCGAGGCGAAGGCCAAGGAGCTGCTCTCGGACGCCAACTCCGAGGCGGGCTCGGTCCGTATCGGTGCCGTGAAGAAGGCCGAGGCGCTGCTCAAGGAGGCCGAGGCGAAGGTGACCGGCCTGGTGCGCGACGCCGAGCGGGTCAAGGCGGAGGCGGAGGCGGAGGCGGAGCGGATGGTCTCCGAGGGCAAGCGCGAGCTCGAAGTCCTGGTCCGGCGCCGCGAGGACATCAACGCCGAGATCTCCCGTGTCCAGGACGTGCTCGAGGCGTTGGAATCTTTTGAGGCCCCGGCGACCGGCGCGAAACCGCCGTCGAACGGCGGCTCCGGCGCGGGGGGCGTCAAGGCCGGTGCGGCAGCGGGGTCAACTCGATCGGGTGGCAAGACGTCTGAGGGCTAGCCAAGGAGCATCTGCCGTGCTTTGAAAGGACCTTCGGTACTGTCCCTGGCAAGTGCTCTGGCGGTTAGCCACTCAAAAGGGGTGTCATTCTCCAGATCAAACGGGCATCTGCTCGATGACACGCCGCTTGGACCCCTAGGATTCCCTCTATCACCTCACCGGTCTCATTCGACAGGAACCCCATGAGCGACACTTCCCCCTACGGCTTCGAGCTTGTGCGGCGTGGGTACGACCGCGCTCAGGTGGACGAACGTATCTCCAAGCTCGTCTCCGACCGTGACAGCGCTCTCGCACGTATCACTGCTCTGGAAAAGCGCATCGAGGAGCTGCACCTCGAGACGCAGAACGCCCAGGCCCAGGTAGCCGACGCCGAGCCGTCGTACGCCGGTCTCGGTGCTCGCGTCGAGAAGATCCTCCGCCTCGCCGAGGAGGAGGCGAAGGACCTGCGCGAGGAGGCCCGTCGCGCCGCCGAGCAGCACCGCGAGCTCGCCGAGTCGGCTGCCCAGCAGGTGCGCAACGACGCCGAGTCGTTCGCCGCCGAGCGCAAGGCCAAGGCGGAGGACGAGGGCGTCCGGATCGTCGAGAAGGCCAAGGGCGAGGCGGGTGCGCTGCGCACCGAGGCGCAGAAGGACGCGCAGTCCAAGCGCGAGGAGGCGGACGCCCTCTTCGAGGAGACCCGCGCGAAGGCCGCCCAGGCTGCCGCCGACTTCGAGACGAACCTCGCCAAGCGCCGTGAGCAGTCCGAGCGTGACCTTGCCTCGCGGCAGGCGAAGGCGGAGAAGCGGCTCGCGGAGATCGAGCACCGGGCGGAGCAGCTTCGGCTTGAGGCCGAGAAGCTGCGTACGGACGCTGAGCGTCGGGCTCGTCAGACCGTTGAGACCGCTCAGCGTCAGGCTGAGGACATCGTCGCCGACGCCAATGCCAAGGCTGACCGGATCCGCTCGGAATCCGAGCGGGAGCTTGCGGCGCTGACGAATCGTCGCGATTCGATCAACGCTCAGCTCACCAATGTGCGGGAGATGCTGGCCACCCTCACGGGTGCGGCCGTCGCCGCGGCGGGTACGCCTGCCGAGGATGAGCCCATCAGCCGTGGGGTGCCTGCTCAGCAGACGCGATAGCGTCGTGGGGACACTGCGGGTCCGCTGTGGCTTGTCGCGCAGTTCCCCGCGTCCCTAAAGGGGCGCTCCCCCCGAGGCGCGTAGAGAGCTCCTTGTCCAAGTGGCAGGGGGCTCTCGCCCGTTTTAGCGTTGGCGCATGATCGAGCTCGAGGGGCTGACCAAGCGGTACGGCGAGAAGGTTGCCGTCAATCATCTGACCTTCACCGTGCACCCTGGCATCGTCACCGGCTTCCTCGGCCCCAACGGCGCGGGCAAATCCACGACCATGCGGATGATGCTCGGGCTCGACAACCCCTCGGCTGGCGACGTCCGTATCGACGGCAAGCACTACGCGCAGCTGAAGGACCCGCTGAAGTACATCGGCGCCCTCCTTGACGCCAAGGCCATGCACGGCGGGCGCAGCGCCTTCAACCACCTTCTCTGCCTCGCGCAGAGCAACGGCATCCCGCGCGCCCGCGTCCACGAGGTCCTGGACACCGTCGGCCTGACCCAGGTCGCCAAGAAGAAGGCCAAGGGCTTCTCGCTCGGCATGGGCCAGCGGCTCGGCATCGCGGGCGCGCTGCTCGGCGACCCCGAGATCCTGATGTTCGACGAGCCGGTCAACGGCCTCGACCCCGAGGGCATCCACTGGATCCGGAACCTGATGAAGTCCCTCGCCTCGCAGGGCCGTACGGTCTTCGTCTCCTCGCACCTGATGAGTGAAATGGCGCTGACCGCCGACCATCTGGTCGTCATCGGCCAGGGCCGGCTCCTCGCCGACACCTCCATGTCGGACTTCATCCAGCAGAACTCGCGGTCGTACGTCCGACTGCGCTCCCCACAGCGCGAACAGCTCCTCGACGTGCTGCACCAGGAGGGCGTCACGGCCGTCGAGACGGGCAGCGGCTCCCTGGAGATCGACGGCACGCCTCCGGAGAAGCTCGGCGAACTCGCCGCCCGGCATCAGCTCGTCCTCCATGAACTGAGCCCCCAGCAGGCCTCGCTGGAAGAGGCGTTCATGCAGCTGACCGCGGAGTCGGTGGAGTATCACGCGCACGCCGATCACGAAGGGCCCGGCACACCGCCGCCCCCACAGCAGGCCGCGGACTGGGGCGCGGGCTGGCAGCAGCAGAAGAAGGGGTCCTGAGGGATGGCCGCGACACAGGTCCTGAAGTCGGAGTGGACCAAGATCCGCTCGGTCGCGTCGACCGTGTGGACGCTGGGTCTCGCCGTGGTCGTCACGGTCGGGCTCGGCCTGCTGATCAGCATCCTGGCGAAGAACGACTACGACAGCCTCAACGCCCAGGACCGCAGGGTCTTCGACCCGACCTTCACCAGCTTCGCCGGGATGAGCCTCGGCCAGCTCGCGATGATCGTCTTCGGTGTGCTCGTCGTCTCGAACGAGTACAGCACCGGCATGATCCGCACCTCGCTCTCCGCGGTGCCGCAGCGCGGCACCTTCATGTTCAGCAAGGTCGCGGTCGCCACCCTGCTCTCCCTGGCGGTGGGCCTCGTCACGAGCTTCATCGCATTCTTCGTGGGGCAGGCGATGCTCGGCGAGCACAAGGCGATGATCGGCGACGACGGTGTGCTGCGCGCGGTCATCGGCGGCGGGCTCTACATGGCCCTCATCGCGATGTTCTCGATGGGCGTCGCCACGATGCTGCGCAGCCCCATGCTCTCGCTCGGCATCCTGATGCCGTTCTTCTTCCTGATCTCCAGCATCCTGGGCAATGTCTCGGCTACCAAGAAGGTCGGCCGCTACCTCCCCGACCAGGCCGGAAGCAAGATCATGCAGGTGAAGACGCCGCTGGACGACGACACCCCGTACGGGCCGTGGGGCGGGCTCGCGATCATGGTGGCGTGGGTCGTGGTCGCCCTGATCGGCGGCTATGCGCTGTTGAAGAAGCGGGATGCCTGAGCGCTCCGCCGGAATTGCGGTGACGGATCCGCAGGCCGGTGGGGGCTTGTCGCGCAGTTCCCCACGCCGACACCGCCCGCCGAGGAGATGCCATGCCGCAGGACCGGAGCCTCGCCGCGCTCGGCCTCGATGTCGTACCCGCCCTGCGGCCGCTCGCCTACCCGGGCCGTCCTGCCCCGTACCCCGCCCTCCTGACCGGCGACGAGCTTCTCCCCCTCGGCGTACGTCCGCTGCCGCTCGGGCAGTGGCCCGTGGCGGGGCGGTCGCTCGACGAGGTGCTCAGCGGCCTCGGCCAGGTGCCCATCGGCCGCCGACAGCCCGTCATCGCCGTCGGGTCGAACGCCTCGCCCGCGCAGGTCGCGTACAAACTGGCCCGGCGCGGCATCACCTCCGCCGTGCCGATGGTCCCGGTGCGGGTGCGCGGCATCGCGGTGGGCTGCTCGGCGCACATCGGGCGGGCCGGGTATGTGGCGGCCGCCCCTTACCTGGACCCGGCGGTCGAAACCTCCTTGATCGTGAGTTGGCTCGATCAGGACCAGTTCCGGGCGGTCGACGACACGGAGCTGCCCAACTACCGGCGGGCGCTGCTTCCCGGCGGCGACTTCGCTATGACGCTGCCGTCCGGTGAGCGGCTCGACGGCGCGTATCTCTACGTCAGTACGTACGGTGTCCTCGCCGATCCGCGGACGGGCCTGCCACGCCCCGGCGGCGGCGACCAGGCGGCGCTGCTCGCCTCGCTCATCGCGGATTCCGCGGCCCTGCGCGGGCTGCTCGGCCCCTCTCCCGCCGACTGGGTGCACAAGGCCGCGGCGGACAGCGGGCTGCGTGATCGCGGCCGGCGTGCCTTCGACGACGCGGGCTGGGTGCTGCCGCAGCCGGGGTTCCCGTGATGCCGCACTTTTACCCTCTCTTGGCTGGAACCGTCAGCTCGGCTATATCCTCCTAATCCTTACGGGGGCGTGTGCCCCGACGTCCTGAACCATTCGATGGGTGCGGAGAATGATCGAGGCAGTCGGCCTGACGAAGCGCTACGGCGCCAAGACAGCCGTGTACAACCTTTCCTTTCAGGTGCGACCCGGCACCGTCACCGGCTTCCTGGGCCCCAACGGCTCCGGCAAGTCGACGACGATGCGCATGATCCTCGGGCTCGACCAACCCACCACGGGCCAGGTGACGATCGGCGGCTACCCGTACCGCAAGCTCCCCAACGCCCCCCGCCAGGTCGGCGCGCTGCTCGACGCCAAGGCGGTGCACGGCGGCCGGCACGCCCGTAACCACCTGCTGTGCCTGGCGCAGCTCTCCGGCATCCCGGCCCGCCGGGTCGACGAGGTGCTCGGCGTCGTGGGCCTCCAGGAGGTCGCGAAGAAGCGCTCCAAGGGCTTCTCGCTCGGCATGGGCCAGCGGCTCGGCATCGCGGCGGCGCTGCTCGGCGACCCGCAGGTGCTGCTCTTCGACGAGCCGGTCAACGGCCTGGACCCCGAAGGCATCCTCTGGGTCCGCAATCTGATGAAGTCGCTCGCGGCGGAGGGACGTACGGTCTTCGTCTCCTCCCACCTGATGAGCGAGATGGCGCTCACCGCCGAGCACTTGATCGTGATCGGCCGCGGGCAGCTGCTCGCGGACATGAGCGTCAAGGACTTCATCTCGCACAACTCCGCCGACTTCGCCCGGGTGCGTACGCCGGACACCGATCCGCAGCAGCGCGAGAAGCTCTCGGCCGCGCTCACCGAGGCGGGCGGCCAGGTCCTGCCCGAGCAGGACGGCGCGCTCCGGGTCACCGGCCTGCCGCTCCCCCGCATCAGCGACCTCGCGCACGACGCGGACGTCCGCGTGTGGGAGCTCTCCCCGCACCAGGCCTCGCTGGAAGAGGCGTACATGCGGATGACGCAGGGCGCCGTCGACTACCGCTCCACGGTCGACCAGCGCGCGGGCCTGCAGCAGCCCGTGCAGCAGGGACAGCCGGGTGCGATGCCCGGTGGCATGCCGCAGGGCCAGATGCCCGTGCCCGGCCAGGGCCAGCCCGGGTGGTACGCACCGCCGCCGCCCCAGCAGGGCGGTCAGCCCTTCGCGATGCCGCAGCCGCAGGACGCGTCCGGGACGCCGAACCCGTACGCCGCAGCCCCGCAGGCACCGGCCGCCGCTCCCGCCTCTTCCCCCGTCCCCGACATGACAAAGCGCGCCACCGACAGCAAGGACGCCTCCCGATGACCACGCCTCCGACTCCGCAGCAGCAGCCGCAGGCGCAGGCGCAGCCCCAGCAGATGTACGCCCAGGCCGGCGCTCCCGCGCAGGGCGCCCCGATGCAGGGCGCCCCGATGGCTCCCCCGCCCGCCGCGCCCGCGCCGCCCTCCGCCTGGCAGCAGGCGATGAGCAATGCCTACACCTCGCCGATCCCGGTCAAGAAGACCCACATCGGCAACGCCCTGGCCTCCGAGTGGACGAAGATCAAGTCGGTCCGCTCGACGATGTGGACGCTGGGCGTCTTCCTCCTCCTGGTCATCGGCATCGGCCTGCTCGTCGCCGCGCAGACGGAGCCCCGTGACTACGCGGACGTGCCGTTCACCATCCCGGCGTTCTTCGGTCTGGTCCTCGGCCAGATCTGCCTGATCACGCTCGGCGTCCTGGTGACGTCGTCCGAGTACGGCACGGGCATGATCCGTACGACGTTCACGGCGTCGCCGCAGCGCTACCGCGTCCTCGCCGCGAAGATCGTGGTCTTCTTCGTGATCGCCTTCGTCGTCTCGGCGGCGTCCATCTTCCTGGTGGGCGCGATGACGTCGGGGATGCACAGCGGCGGCGCCGACGCGGGCGACGTGGCGTGGGGCGGCACGGTCCTCAAGGGCGGCCTCTACGTCTCGCTCCTGGGCGTCCTGGCCCTCGCGGTCGGCTCGATGCTGCGCCACTCCGCGGGCGCGATCACCGCGATGCTGGGCCTGGTCCTGGTGCCCGCGATCCTGCCCGCGTTCCTGCTGATCTCGGAGAGCACCCGCAGCGTGGGCGAGAAGATGATGGACTACAACGCGCCCAACTCGCTCGCCAAGATCTTCCAGCTCGACACCGGCTCGGGCAACGGCAACTCGCAGCTGGTGCTGCTGATCGTCGTGACGCTGGCCGCGATCGTGGGCGCCTTCGCGCTCCTGGAGAAGCGCGACGTGTAGCCGTCAGTACCGAGGCGCGTTACGGGACCGCTGCACCCGCGAGGTGCGGCGGTCCTTCGCGTTCCAGCAGGCCTTGTGCCAGTGCCTGCGCTCGTCCACGCCCGAGTGCTCGGGCCAGGCCACCACATGCGCCATGCCGGACGGGATCTCCTGGTCGCACCCCGGGCAGCGGTAGGTCTTGCCCGCCGCGCTGGCGCCCGCGACATGGCGCACGCTCCACTGCTCGTCCTGCCAGCTCTCGGCCCGCTGGAAGCCGCCGTAACGGCCCGACGGCCCGGCGTCCGCACGCGGACTGTCTTCTCCGGCTCCGGCGCCCTTGGGGCGGTTGCGACGCGGGGACACAGGACACCTCACTGGATGTACGGGGTTCAGGGGTGTGTCCAGCCTACGCGTCGCGCTCAGGGGTAGGCGTCCTGCACCGATCCCCACAGATTCCCCCTGCATTGCGCAGAAAATCCGTCAATCTTCATGCCAGGCCGTGCCTTTGGCACGTGTCACGCGTTGTTGCCCGTAGGGGGAGTGCCTGCGTCGGCGCCAAGGAAGCAGGAGTGCGATGCGTGTAGGTAGTTTTGTTCTGGCCGCCCAGTTCCCCGGACAGGGGCAGGGGGAGGCGCTGCACCGTGCGGTGCGGTCCGCCGAGGTGGCCGAGGAGGCGGGTCTGGACGCGGTCTGGCTCGCCGAGCACCACTTCGTGCCGTACGGCACATGTCCGTCCGCCGTGACCCTCGCCGCGCTCCTTCTCGGGCGTACCCGGCGCATCCGCGTCGGCACCGCCGTGAGCGTGCTTCCGACCGCGCATCCCGTCGCGCTCGGCGAGCAGGCGGCCCTGCTGCACCTGACGTCCGGCGGGCGCTTCTCGCTGGGCCTGGGGCGCGGCGGGCCGTGGGTGGACCTGGAGGTCTTCGGCTCCGGTCTCGACGCGTACGAGAAGGGCTTCCCGGAATCCCTCGATCTGCTGCTGCGGTGGCTGACCGAGCCCCGGGTCGCGAGCGAGTCGGGGCGCTTCGCCTTCCGCGAGGTCGCCGTGGTGCCGCGCCCGCAGGAGGCCCTGCCCGGCTCGGACGCCTCGGGCGCCGACACCCCGGAGGCGGCGGGCGGCCCCGAGGTGATCGTGGCCTGCACCTCGCCGTCGAGCGTGCGGCTCGCCGCTGTGCGCGGTCTGCCGATGCTGCTCGGCATGCATGTCGGCGACGAGGAGAAGGCCGAAATGGTGGCGTTGTGGCGCAGGCACGCGCGCGCCTCGGGGCGTACGCCGGAGGAGATCCACACGGCCGCGCACGTCTCCGCCGGGGTCGTGCAGATCGCCGATCGGCGCCTGGAAGCGGCGGAGACGCTGCAGAAGGCGATGCCGGGCTGGCTCAAGCAGGGCCTCGACGCACATGTCACGGTCGACGGCCGGGCGCGGGCGATGCGGGATCCGCTCGCGTACACCGAACTGCTCTGCGGGATCCACCCGGTGGGCACCCCCCAGGTGTGCGCCGACCGGCTCGCGGCGACCTCGGAGCGTACGGGCATCACGCGCTTCGCCCTGCTGGTCGAGGGCTCGGGCGATCTGGCGACGACGGAGGAGAACGTCCGCAGGCTGGGCGCCGAAGTGCTGCCCCAGCTGGGCTGAGCCGCTGGGGCGGGGAGCTGCCGCTCCGGTACTAGAACACCTCCCGCGTACGGAGCGGCAGCAACAGGCGTCAGCAGTCCCGCAGTTCGGGGGACTGATTGAGCAACTGACCTCGGATCGAGGTGAATCGGGCCAACCGGTCGTCCACCGAAGCATCCAGGGGGAACACCGCCACACGGTGGCAGTTCTGGAATGCCAGGCGCACGCCGAAGTGCCGTTGCAGCGCACCGCGGATCGCGTCGCTCGCGAGTGCGCGCAGCAGTTGGCCACGCGCCTGCTCGTCGGGCGGCGGCGTCTGGTTGTCGGCGAACTGACCGCCGTCAACCTTCAGCTGGGCCACCAGGGAGCTGATCATCTCCCATGCGTAGGGCAGGGAGGTCCGGACGCAGTCGACGAATTCCGCTTCGTCGACCTCGCCTCGCTCGGCCTGTTCCAACAGTGCCGGTGAGACGTCGAGCGACATGGGTTCTCCTCTCGCACCCCCGGGGAGCGGGGGCTTACGGACAGGGAAGAAGTCCGCATACGCTGAGTGCACGCATGACGACCTCCTGCTTATACGGTAAGCACCGGATGGGCCCCGCACCAGGAGATTGGGCACATAACCGGCCAGGATCGAACAGCCCCATCGACGGAGAAATCGCGCGCACCACCTGGTGTCGAGTAGCGTTGCGCCCCATGCGTCTCGTCATTGCCCGATGCTCCGTGGATTACGCGGGCAGGCTCACCGCCCATCTCCCGTCGGCCCCCCGCCTGATCCTTGTGAAGGCGGACGGCAGTGTCTCGATCCACGCGGACGACCGGGCCTACAAACCCCTCAACTGGATGTCCCCGCCCTGCACGTTGAAGGAGGGTTCGGGGGACGACGCCGGCGTCTGGACCGTCGTGAACAAGGCGGGCGAGAAGCTCATCATCACGATGGAAGAGATACTGCACGACTCCTCGCACGAACTGGGCGTCGATCCCGGCCTCATCAAGGACGGCGTGGAAGCACACCTTCAGGAACTGCTCGCCGACCGGATCGAGACCCTCGGCGACGGCTACTCCCTGATCCGCCGCGAGTACATGACGGCGATCGGCCCGGTGGACATCCTCTGCCGCGACGCCGACGGGCAGACCGTCGCCGTCGAGATCAAGCGGCGCGGTGAGATCGACGGCGTCGAGCAGCTCACCCGCTACCTGGAGCTCCTCAACCGCGACCCGCACCTCGCACCCGTCAAGGGCATCTTCGCCGCCCAGGAGATCAAGCCCCAGGCGCGCGTGCTCGCCACGGACCGGGGCATCGGCTGCACCGTCCTGGACTACAACGCGATGCGCGGCATCGAGGACGACAAGCTGCGGCTGTTCTGAGGTTCACCTGTACGTACGTGAGGGCCGGGTCCACCAGGACCCGGCCCTCCTTTTTGTACGTGCTCAGATTTTTTGTACGTGCTCAGATCACCGTCGATGTGCTCGGCGACGCGGGCTCGCTGCTCGTCGCCGGGCCGCTCGCCGAGTCCGAGGTGTCCGGGGACGACGGCGGCGCGTTCGACGACGGCGGATCCGGGTCCGGTTCCGTGGTCGTCGGCGGAGGCGTCGTCGGCGGCTTCGTCGTGGGCGGCTTCGTCGTCGGGGGCTTGGTCGTCGGAGGCTTCGTCGTGGGCGGCTTGGTGGTCGGCGGCTTGGTCGTCGTCGGCGGCTTCGTCGTCGTCGGGTCGTCCGACGGGGCCTCCGACGGCTTCCCGCTGTCGCTCGGGTCGTCCGACGGCTCACCGCTGTCGCTCGGCTCACCCGAAGTGCCGGGCACGCCCTGGTCGGTGTCCTCCGGGCGGCTCGTCGAGTCCTTCGCCGGCTTGTCGGCCGTCAGACCGTCGTCGTCGCGGTCCTCGCTCGCGGACTGCTCCGTCTTGACCTTGTCCGGCGGCGGATCGTCGTTGCCGGAGGTCGCACCCAGCGTCACGACCGTGCCGAGCACCGCGGCGAGGAGGGCTCCCGCGCCCGCCGCCACCAGGTTGCGCCGGGTGCCGCTGACGATGGACCGGCGGGTCGGCGCCGCTCCGGCCCCCGCGGACGGCGTGGCCCTACGGGTCACGAGCGTCTCGGGCTCCGGCGGCGGGGTGGGCAGCGCGAACGCCGCCGGGACGCCACCGGGGGGCGACGCCGACTCCTCGTAGCGCGCGTCGGGCACTTCCTCGCCCGCGGCCGTGCGCCCGCCGGGCAGCGCGCCGCCCGAGCGGTCGGCGACCAGCGCGAGGGCCCTGCGGCCCGCGATCATGCCGCGCTTGTCGGCGAGGGCACCGCGCAGGCCGATGGAAGCCTCGAGCTCGGCGCGAGCCCGGTCGAGATGTCCGCCGCAGAGCGCGAGGATGCCGAGCTCGTGGTGGAAGTACGCCTCCTCGGCGACCTCGCCCGCGGTGCGCGCGGCCTCCTGACCCGACCGCAGGGCACGCTCCCACGCTGCCCAGTTGAGCCCGCCGGCGAAGGCGGGCGCGACGGTGCGGGCGAGCAGCACGGCGGCGCTCTGCTCACCGCCGGCGGACGCGGCCCCCTGGCCCGAAGGACCGGTGGCTCCGGTGACCAGGACGCCGAGCGCGGCGAGCACGGCGTCCGCCTCGGCCGCGACCCGCTCGGGGCTGACCGAGGGGTGCCCGGCCCACCAGGCGTAGTGCTGGGCGGCGCTCTGCGCGCGCTCGGCCATGTCGTCGGCGTACCCGGAAGTCTCCAGCTGGGTGCGCACGCCGGCGGCGAGGCGGTAGTGCGCGCCGACCGGCGTGACGAGCGCGGTGGAGACCAGCTCGGCGAGGGCCGCGTCCGCGTGGGTGTCCCCCACCAGGGCCGGCAGATGCGCCTGATGCGGCAGCTCGCCGCCTAGCGCGACGGCGAACCGCAGGGTGGCGCGGGCGGACGGGCTCAGCCGGGAGGCGAGCAGGGCGGCGGGCGCCGCTCCGTCGGCGAGCGAGGGCAGCGGTACGTCGTCGCCCTCGGCGTCGAAGGGCGCGTCGACCGGGGCCGCACCCGGCCCTTCGTAATAGCCGTACTCGTCGAAGGCGTTGGGATCGGCGCGCAGCTGGTCGCGCTGGCGCAGCAGGGCGCCCGCCTGCACGAAGCGCAGCGGCAGGCCCTCGGACTCGAACCACAGGTCGCCCGCCCAGGCCGCCTCGTCGTCCGTCAGGACGCGGCCGACACCGCGCTCCAGGAGCTCGAGGCCGCCGCTGCGGCCGAGGCCGCCGAGGAAGACCTCTTCGAGGTGCGAGTCGGCGGACGGTGCCGCGACGTCGGGCGTCGCGGATATCAGGAAGGCGCACTCGGGCGTCGCGTCGAGCAGCTCCTCCAGGCCCGAGCCGCCGAACTCCAGGTCGTCCACGACGACGACCGCCCCGATCTCGTGGACGAGTTCGAGCAGCAGGGTGCGGTCGGGGCGGTGCAGCGGTGCGTTGTAGACCACTGCGAAGAGGTCCTGAAGCAGGTCGCCCGGGCTCTTTCGATAGCCGGAGAGCCGGACGACGCCGTCCGGTGCGAGGTCGGCGCAGTCCTCCGCGACGGCGTTCAGGAGCGCCGTGCGCCCCGAGCCCGCGGGACCGGTGAGCCGCACCGAGCGCCCGCGCGCGACCAGGCGTACGAGCCGCTCGCGCTCCTCCTGGCGTTCGAGGAGCGGCATCCGGGGCAGCGCAGGACCCGGCGGCACGGGCGGCACCGCGGCGCGGCGCAGCTCGGCCCGCTCGGCGGCGGAGCGCTTGACGGGTCGTGCGGGCCGCTCGCCCGGCGGGCAGGGTTCGATCTCGCTGCCGTCGACCGGGTTCACGGTGAGCAGGAAGTCGCCCGAGATGAGCTGGACGGTTCGGGCGAGCGCGGGCGCGGGCTGCCCGAAGTCGGGCGTCAGAGGATCGCGCGGCGGGCGCGATCGGCGCCCGGAATCGTCGTCGTTGATGCCGTCGTTGATGCCGTCATGGCCGTACTCTTCCGGTCCCCGGTTCATCGGGTCCATGGTCAAAGCCCCCCAGATGCGTGGTGTACACAGCCCCCTCCGGCCTTGTGCACACTGCGCTGTCGCTTCTGGTCCGGTGCCCCCGCTCGGGTTCTCACATCGGTGGCGACCGAACCCTAGACCTTCGCTCAGTATCTACGAACGGGCGGGGTACCGCCCCGTCCGAGACGTCACAGTCTCGTGAGGATTGTGCGCGAGATGCGTTTCCTACCGGATCGCCGGGGATCCCCGGCGATCACACACGGGGAAGCGATTCCACCCCGATGCCACCCTCGATGGCGAGGATCCGGTGCAGCCGGGTGGCCACCAGCAGACGCTGCATCTGGGGCGGTACATCGCGCAGCACGAGCCGGCGTCCGCACCGTCCCGCGCGCCGGTGTGCGCCCATGATCACGCCGAGTCCCGTGGCGTCCCACGAGTCGAGTTCGGACAGGTCGAGCACCAGGTCGCCGGCTCCGTCGTCGACGGCCGAGTGCAGGACCGTACGGGCGTCCGCCGCGCTGCGTACGTCGAGGCGTCCCCCGACGACCAGCTGGGCCTGGTCGCCCCTGATGTGCATATGCGCTCCCCGAGAGTGCTGGTTTTCCTGTGACGTCTGTTCCGTAAGGCGTCTGCGTATGTCACTGCAACTGACTGCCGCATGGACAAGGAAGTTGCCGTCTGTAAGCGAACCGATACCGAATTCACTCCGAGGGGTGACCCCGCAAGGGAGGAGGAGGCGTCAGTGCTTGTAGAACCCCTGCCCGCTCTTGCGTCCGATGTCACCGGCGTCAACCATCCGGCGCATCAGCTCGGGCGGTGCGAACTTCTCGTCCTGGGACTCCGTGTAGATGTTGCTGGTGGCGTGCAGCAGGATGTCGACGCCCGTCAGATCGGCGGTCGCGAGCGGTCCCATGGCGTGCCCGAAGCCGAGCTTGCAGGCGATGTCGATGTCCTCGGCGGTGGCGACCCCCGACTCGTACAGCTTGGCGGCCTCGACGACGAGAGCGGAGATCAGACGGGTCGTCACAAAGCCGGCCACGTCGCGGTTCACGACGATGCAGGTCTTGCCGACGGACTCGGCGAACTCGCGCGTACGGGCGAGGGTTTCGTCGCTGGTCTTGTAGCCGCGCACCAGCTCGCAGAGCTGCATCATCGGCACCGGCGAGAAGAAGTGCGCGCCGACGACCCGCTCCGGACGCTCCGTCACGGCCGCGATCTTCGTGATCGGGATGGCGGAGGTGTTGGAGGCGAGCACCGCGTCCTCGCGCACGATCTTGTCGAGCGTACGGAAGATCTCGTGCTTGACCTCGAGCTTCTCGAAGACGGCCTCGACGACGATGTCGGCGTCCGCGACCGCGTCCATGTCGGTGCTCGTCGTGATGCGCCCGAGCGCCGCATCGGCGTCCTCGGCGGCGAGCTTGCCCTTGCTCACGAACTTGTCGTACGACGCCTTGATCCCGTCGGTGCCACGTGTCAGGGCCTCATCGGTGACGTCGCGCAGAACGACGTCCCAGCCCGCCTGGGCGGAGACCTGTGCGATGCCGGACCCCATGAGTCCGGCTCCGATGACGGCGAGCTTCCGTGCCACTGTTCCGACTCCCCTACCGCTTATCACGCCTGGCTTACACGCTGTTTACGTCTGCCTGTTCGCCGGACATTAGCGGTCGTGAGCGCCCAGGTGGCGGCGAAGAGATGCGCGTCACGTCTCAGATGACGGACATCACACTGGTACGGCTCATTCGGCGCCCCGCACCGCGTAGTTGAGGACCTTTTCGCTCAGTAGGTCCTCCATCTCGTCGAGCAGTTCGAGGGCATCGCGGGACACCTCGGCGGGCTTGCGGCACTTGACCATCTCGTCGCCGATCCAGGCCATGAGCGTGCTGTGGACCCAGGAGAGCTGACCCGCGATCAGTCCGGGCATCGGGTCGCCATCGGCGGCCTCCGCCTCTTCGGCGAGGGTCGTCGTGAGGTGCGCGAGCGCCTGCTGCTGGATCTCCCAGAGCCGGGAGCGCAGCGGGTGGGCGTCGTGGATGACCTTCATGAAGTCGGCCCAGCCCGTGAAGAGGCCGATGGTGGGCGAGACGCTCTCCACGTCCGAGCGCAGCGCACGCAGCACGGCATGGGCGGCGGACTCCCCCGCGCGACGGGCGCGTACGTAGCCGGAGAGCCGGTCGACGACGGCCTCGCCGCGGTCGAGGAACAGGTCCTCCTTGGCGGGGAAGTAGTTGTAGACGGTGTTCACGGAGACGTCCGCGGCCTCCGCGACCTCCGCGACCGTCACGGTGACGAAGCCGTGCTCCAGGAACAGCCCCGTCGCGATGTCCGAGATCCGCTGCCTGGTCTGCCGCTTCTTGCGTTCCCTGAGCCCTTCAGCCATGAGTCCACCCTACGGCCCCCTGCTTGGGCAACTGAAAAATTGGGTCCATTGCAAAATTTAAGAGACTCTGTTTTTGTGGTCGCCATGGCAATCATCAGCACGGCTGGGCTCAGCCGGACCTTCCGCACCAAGCGCGGCCCAGTGGAGGCGGTGCGGGGCATCGACCTGACCGTCGCGCCCGGCGAGATCGTCGGCCTCCTCGGGCCGAACGGCGCGGGCAAGACAACGACGCTGCGCATGCTCACCACGCTCCTGCCGCCCACCGGCGGCGCCGCCACCGTCGCGGGCCTCGACCTGGCCGCCGATCCGGCGGGCGTCCGACGCAAGATCGGTTACGTCGCCCAGTCCGGCGGCGTCGACCTCAGCATCTCCGTACGCGAGGAACTGGTCACCCAGGGACGCCTCTACCGCCTGACGAAGCCTCAGGCTGCGGCCCGTGCCGAGGAGTTGGCGCACGACCTGGACCTGACCGAACTGCTCGACCGCAAGTGCGCCGCCCTCTCCGGCGGCCAGCGGCGGCGGCTCGACGTCGCCATGGGTCTGATGCACCGGCCCGAGGTGCTCTTCCTCGACGAGCCGACCACGGGGCTCGACCCGGGCAGCAGGGCCGACCTGTGGGCGCTGGTGCGACGCCTGCGCGACGAGCACGGCACCACCGTGGTGCTCACCACGCACTACCTCGACGAGGCGGACGCGCTCTCCGACCGCCTGGTCGTCATCGACAAGGGCCTCGTCGTCGCCGAGGGCACGCCGAGCGCGCTCAAGCTCCGGTACGGCGGCTCGATCGACGCCTCGCTCCAGGACACCTTCCTCGCCATCACGGGGCGCGACCTCACCTCCAAGGACACGGCGCCGGTCGCCGTCTGAACCCCAGGACCTCTTATGTCTGCGTTTCTCTCCGACACCGCCCTGATCTTCGGGCGTTATGCGCGCCAGACCCTGCGCTCCAAGTTCCAGATCCTCTTCGGCGTCCTGATGCCGCTGCTCTACCTGCTCTTCTTCGGCCCCCTCCTGACCGATCTGCCGCTCGGCTCGCGCGGCGACTCCTGGCAGGTGCTCGTGCCGGGGCTGCTGCTCCAGCTCGGCCTGTTCGGCGCCTCGTACAGCGGATTCGCGATCATCATCGAGAAGCAGTTCGGGGTGGTGGAGCGGATGCGGGTGACGCCGGTCAGCCGGCTCGCGCTGCTTCTCGGGCGGGTCCTTCGTGATGCCGCGCTCTTCGTCTTCCAGGCGGTGCTGCTCGTCGTCGCGTCGCTGGCGATGGGGCTGCGGGCACCGCTGGCCGGCATCCTCATCGGCTTCGCGTTCGTGGCGGTGCTCACCGTCGTCCTCGCGTCCCTCTCGTACGCGCTCGCGCTGCTCGTCTCCAAGCCGCACGAGTTCGGCCCCGTCATCAACGCGGTGAGCATGCCCTCGATGCTGCTCTCCGGCCTGATGCTGCCGATGGCTCTCGCGCCGGGCTGGCTGGACGTGCTCTCGCACTTCATGCCGTTCCGCTATCTCGTGGACGCGGTGCGGGCCGCCTATGTGGGCGACTACGCGAGTACGACGATGCTGTACGGCGTGCTGACGGCGGCCGCGCTCACCCTGGTGTCCGTGACGGTCGGCACACGTGTCTTCCGGACGGCGGGCGCGTAACTAGGCTGGCCCCATGGTCAATCTGACGCGCATCTACACCAGGACCGGCGACCAGGGCACGACGGCCCTCGGCGACATGAGCAGGACCGCCAAGACCGATCTGCGGATCGCGGCGTACGCCGACGCCAACGAGGCCAACGCCGCGATCGGCACGGCGATCGCGCTCGGCGGGCTCGCCGAGGAGGTCGTGAAGGTCCTGGTCCGGGTCCAGAACGACCTCTTCGACGTGGGCGCCGATCTGTCGACGCCGGTCGTGGAGGACCCCGAGTACCCGCCACTGCGCGTCGAGCAGTTCTACATCGACAAGCTGGAGGCGGACTGCGACCGCTTCAACGAGCAGCTGGAGAAGCTGCGCAGTTTCATCCTGCCGGGCGGCACGCCGGGTGCGACGCTGCTGCACCAGGCGTGCACGGTCGTGCGGCGGGCTGAGCGGTCTACCTGGGCGGCTTTCGAGGTGCATGGCGAGGTGATGAATCCGCTGACTGCCACGTATCTGAACCGGCTCTCCGACCTCCTTTTCATTCTGGCTCGTACGGCCAATAAGGAGGTTGGGGACGTGTTGTGGGTGCCCGGCGGTGAGCGCTAGGCGCTTCGCGTCGGTTCTTTGTCTGCGGGTGCCTCGTGGCTGGTCGCGCAGTTCCCCGCGCCCCTGCGGGGCGCTACCACCGGCGGCGCCTTCTTCGGGAACACCGTGTACGTCGCCGCGATGATCACGTTGATGCCGATCAGCCACAGCATCTTCTGCTGCCACATGCGCAGTGAGCCGATGTCCCCGTCGCCGTCCACGTACCAGACCGCGCCCTGGAGCAGGGCCATGGCGATCAGGCCCGCCAGGACCCAGCGGGCGGCGATCTTCCACTCGTCGATCGCGCGGGCCGTGCCATAGAGCTTGACGGGCGGCGGGCCGCCCGCGAAGCGGTGGGCGACGCGGACGTCGACCCACTTGATCGTGTAGTGGCCGAGCGCGATCGAGTAGCCGATGTAGACGGCCGCCAGGCCGTGCTTCCAGTCCGGCTCGGCGCCGTTCTTCAGGTCGATCGCGGTGACGACGAAGAGGACGACTTCGAGGATCGGCTCGCAGAGCAGTACGGCGATGCTCGCGCGCGGCATCTTCGCCCAGTACCGCAGGGCCAGGCCGGCGGCGAGCAGCAGCCAGAAGCCGACCTCGCAGATGATGATCAGGGTGACAATCACGGTTCGCTCCTCTCGGTCACCCTTCAAGGCTCCCTGCGGATCGGCCGCTGATCGTCGTCGCCAGTGACGAAGTTCGACTGCATCCTTCGATGTACCGAGCGGTTCCTCCCTCAGGATCAGGCGTCGGACCGGCGCTCCATGTTGGATGGGGGCATGGCCCTGTCCCTCGCCCGCCCGCACCGCGTCGACGTCACCATCTCGACGGTCAGTCTGCTCAGCGGGCTCGCCCTGTGGGCGCTCGGCCTTCACACCCAGCCGGACCGCGGGCTCGACGGGACCTGGGCGCTGATCCCGCTGGCCGTCCTGGCGTGCCTGGAGCTGGTGCGCCGCTCGGCTCCGCAGCTCGCCCTCAACGTCGGCACGCTCGCGCTCGTCGCCGACCAGTTCACCGAGGGCAATCTCGCCTCGATCATGATGTTCACGGACATCGTGTACGCGGCCGTCGTGTACGGCACACCGGCCGCCGCCCGGCGTATCCCGGTCACCACCGGCATGGTGACCGTGGCGGTCACGATCGGCTTCCTCGCGTGGTTCCAGAAACCGGAGGCCATCCTCATCGGCGTCGTCACCGGCGTGGTGTCCTTCGGCCCGGCGACCACGGGTGTGCTCGTACGCAATCATCGCGAGGCCGCCGAGGCGGCGCGACTGCGCGCCGAGCAGACCGCGCTGCTCGCCGAGATGGACCGCGTCCAGGCGATCACCGCCGAGCGCGCCCGGATGGCCCGCGAGCTGCACGACATGGTCGCCAACCATCTGTCGGCCATCGCCATCCACTCCACGGCCGCGCTCTCCCTCGACGACCCGCAGACGAGCAAGGACGCGCTCGCCGTCATCCGAGAGAACAGCGTCGAGGGCCTTGCCGAGATGCGCCGCCTGATCGGCATCCTGCGGGACTCCAGCGACGACCGGGAGCCGGCGGCCGCACCCACCCTGGACGGCCTCGGCTCCCTCATCGGCAACGCCCGTACCAATGGTCTGGACGTCACCCTCGACGACACCCGCGCCCCGGAGGACTCCAAGCTCCCCGCCCCGGTCGAGCTGGCCGCGTACCGCATCGTCCAGGAGTCCCTGACCAACGCCCTCAAGCACGCATCGCCGGGCCGGGTCGCCGTGGCCCTCGCCCAGGAACCCCGCGCACTCACGGTCCGCGTCACCAGCCCGTACGGCGATCCGTCGGGTCCCCGCGCCCCCGGCTCGGGAGCGGGCCTCGTCGGTATGCGCGAGCGCACCGAACTCCTCGGCGGCACCTTCGAGTCGGGCCCCGAGAGCAACCCCGACGGCAAAGTGTGGATCGTGTACGCGACGCTGCCCGTCGACCCCGCAGACAAGGAAGTGACCGAATGATCCGCGTGCTCGTCGCCGAGGACCAGTCCGCCGTACGCGCTGGACTCGTCCTGATCCTGCGCAGCGCACCCGACATAGAGGTGGTCGGCGAGGCGTCGGACGGCGAGGAGGCGGTGGCGCTGGCCCGTGAACTCCGGCCCGATCTGGTCCTCATGGACATCCAGATGCCGCGCCTCGACGGCGTGTCCGCGACCCGGCAGGTCGTCGCCGAAGGCCTCGCGGACGTGCTCGTCCTGACCACCTTCGACCTCGACGAGTACGTCTTCGGGGCGCTGCGCGCGGGCGCCTCCGGGTTCCTCCTGAAGAACACCGAGGCCAAGGACCTCCTGGAGGCGGTCCGTACGGTCGGCCGAGGCGAGGGCCTGATCGCGCCTGCCGTCACACGACGGCTGATCGCCGAGTTCGCCGCCCCGAAGAACATGAAGCCCGTACGCCGCGAGAACGGGCCCGATCCCGCCGTCCTCGACACCCTCACCCGCCGGGAGCGCGAGGTGCTCGCGTGCCTCGGCGAAGGCCTCTCGAACGCGGAGATCGCGGGCCGTCTGGACATGGCAGAGGCGACGGTGAAGACGCACGTCAGCCGGTTGCTCGGCAAGCTGGAGCTGCGCAGCAGGGTCCAAGCGGCCGTGCTCGCACAGGAGTTGGGCGTATAAGTCGCGAGATCGCGGTCCTGACCGACGCAATTCGGCCAATGGTTCAGACCTCTTGACCGCTGGTCCAGACCTTTCTATTCTCACCGCACTGCGGTGAGCACTCCCCCACGTGTTCCACGTGCTCACGGGCGGCGCAGGGTCCCATCCCTAACCCCCGTAACTCACCCGAGGAGCACACCGTGCGCTTCAGACACAGAGCCGTGGCAGGCCTCACCACCCTGCTGCTCCCGCTCGCCACCCTGGTCGCCCTCACGGGCCCCGCCGAGGCAGCACCCGAAGCCGCCCCGGCCGCCACCGCCACGTACGCCAAGACCCAGGACTGGGGCAGCGGCTTCGAGGGCAAGTGGACCGTCAAGAACACCGGCACCACCTCGATCAGCTCCTGGACCGTCGCGTGGGACTTCCCCTCCGACACCAAGGTGACGTCCGCCTGGGACGCCACCGTCACCAACTCCGGCACCCGCTGGACCGCCAAGAACCTCGGCTGGAACGGGACGCTCGCCCCCGGCGCCTCCGTCTCCTTCGGGTTCAACGGCTCGGGCCCCGGCTCACCCGCCAACTGCACGCTGAACGGCGGCAGTTGTGACGGCGGCAGCGTCCCCGGCGACAACCCGCCGAGCGCCCCCGGCACCCCCACGGCCTCCGACATCACCAACACGTCCGTGAAGCTCGCCTGGAGCGCGGCCACCGACGACAAGGGCGTCAAGAACTACGACGTGCTGCGCGACGGCGCCAAGGTGGCGACGGTGACCGGGACTTCGTACGCCGACAGCGGCCTGACCGCGGGCACCGACTACTCGTACACCGTCCAGGCCCGCGACACCGCGGACCAGACAGGACCGGCATCCGGCGCCGTCAAGGTGCACACCACGGGCGGCACCGACCCGGGCCCCGGCGGCAAGGTCAAGCTCGGCTACTTCGCGCAGTGGGGCGTCTACGGCCGCAACTACCACGTGAAGAACATCGACACCTCGGCGTCCGCCGCCAAGATCACGCACATCAACTACGCCTTCGGCAACGTCAGCGGCGGCAAGTGCGCCATCGGCGACGCCTACGCCGACTACGACAAGGCCTACACCGCCGACCAGTCCGTCGACGGTGTCGCCGACACCTGGGACCAGCCGCTGCGCGGCAACTTCAACCAGCTGCGCAAGCTCAAGGCCAAGCACCCGAACCTCAAGGTCCTGTGGTCCTTCGGCGGCTGGACCTGGTCCGGCGGCTTCGGCGAGGCGATGAAGAACCCCGCCGCCTTCGCCAAGTCCTGCCACGACCTGGTGGAGGACCCGCGCTGGGCCGACGTCTTCGACGGCATCGACCTGGACTGGGAGTACCCCAACGCCTGCGGCCTGACCTGCGACACCAGCGGTCCCGCATCGATGAAGAACATGATGCAGGCGTTCCGCACCGAGTTCGGCAAGGACGCCCTGGTCACCGCCGCGATCACCGCCGACGCCTCCAACGGCGGCAAGATCGACGCGGCCGATTACGGCGGCGCCGCGCAGTACGCCGACTGGTACAACGTGATGACGTACGACTTCTTCGGCGCGTGGGCGGCCAAGGGCCCGACGGCCCCGCACTCCCCCCTCACCTCCTACGCCGGCATCCCGCAGGACGGCTTCAACTCCGCCGCAGCGATCGCCAAGCTGAAGGCGAAGGGCGTCCCCGCCGCGAAGCTGCTTCTGGGCATCGGCTTCTACGGGCGTGGGTGGACCGGGGTCACGCAGAAGGAGCCCGGCGGCACGGCCACGGGGCCCGCCGCGGGCACGTATGAGCAGGGCATCGAGGACTACAAGGTGCTGAAGAATTCCTGCCCCTCGAACGGCACCGTCGCGGGTACCGCGTATGCCTACTGCGGCAGCAACTGGTGGTCGTACGACACCCCGGCGACGGTCAAGAGCAAGATGGCCTGGGCGAAGGGGCAGGGTCTTGGCGGTGCGTTCTTCTGGGAGTTCAGTGGGGACACCGCCGGCGGTGAGTTGGTGTCTGCCATTAATGACGGTTTGAAGTAGCAGCCGTCCCGCATAGACGAAGCCGGGGTAGACAAGAACGCCCCTTGTCTACCCCGGCTTCTCACGTCTTGAAGCTGCGGGCCGCCCGTGGCTGGTCGCGCAGTTCCCCGCGCCCCTTCGGGGCTCAGGCCACGTTCACTCGCTGGCCCGGCGGCGCCGCCTCCAGCCAAGCCAGGAAACCGGTGAGCGCGTCCTCGCCCATCGCCAGCTCCAGGCGTACGCCCCGGTGCAGGCAGCCCAGCACGATTGCGTCGGAGAGCAGCGCCAGCTCCTCCTCGCCGTCCGGTGCACGACGGTCTACGACCTCGATGGCCGAGCGCTCGAGGACCCGGCGCGGCCGGGGAGCGTACGAGAAGACGCGGTACCACTCGATCCGGTCGCCGTTGTAGCGGGCGACCCCATAGCCCCAGCCCTTGCCGGATGTGTCGCCCTTCTCCGGGGCGTTCCAGCGCAGGCTGCAGTCGAAGGTGCCGCCGGACCGCTGGATCAGCCGGCGGCGCAGTCCGAAGACGAAGAGCCCCACCAGTACCAGCGCGACCAATACGAGTCCGCACACGAGCAGAGTGAGGATCATCGGCACCGACCTCCTCGCCTCTTCGAAACGGACCAACAGAATTGCACCCGCATTGCCTCAGCCGCGACCCGCTCCGGATTGCTCCGGATCAGGCCGCGGCTGAGTCACGTCAACGCCGACACGCTGGGTTCAGCGCGTCGCCACCGCCCGCAGTCGGACGTCCGCGCGACGCTCGGCGGAGGCGTCGGCCTCCGCCTTCGCGCGCTCGAGCGCCCGCTCCGCGCGCTGGACATCGATCTCGTCCGACAGCTCGACGATCTCAGCAAGCAGTGACAGCTTGTTGTCCGCGAAGGAGATGAATCCTCCATGGACGGCGGCGACGACAGTGTTGCCGTCGCTCGTACGAATGGTCACCGGGCCCGACTCCAGCACACCGAGAAGCGGCTGGTGACCGGGCATGACGCCGATGTCGCCGGACGTGGTGCGCGCGACGACCAGGGTGGCCTCGCCGGACCAGACACTGCGGTCCGCGGCGACCAGCTCGACATGCAGCTCAGCAGCCAAGGGTGGCTCCTCGGGTCACCACCCGGCGGCTTCGCCGGGTGTTGGGTCAAATTCTAGTGGGCGTACCGGGAGGGGCGGGACGCGCCCACCCCTCCCATGAGTCATGGACTCAGGAGACGCCGAGCTCCTTGGCCTTCGCCTTCAGGTCGTCAATGCCACCGCACATGAAGAACGCCTGCTCAGGGAAGTGGTCGTACTCACCGTCGATGATCGCGTTGAACGCGGCGATCGACTCGTCGAGCGGCACGTCCGAACCGTCCAGGCCGGTGAACTGCTTGGCGGCGTGGGTGTTCTGCGACAGGAAGCGCTCGACGCGACGGGCGCGCGAGACGACCAGCTTGTCCTCTTCGCTGAGCTCGTCGATGCCGAGGATCGCGATGATGTCCTGGAGGTCCTTGTACTTCTGCAGGATCGCGCGGACGCGGGAGGCCGCGTCGTAGTGGTCCTGCGCGATGTAGCGCGGGTCCAGGATGCGGGACGTCGAGTCCAGCGGGTCCACCGCCGGGTAGATGCCCTTCTCCGAGATCGGACGCGACAGCACGGTCGTCGCGTCGAGGTGCGCGAAGGTCGTGGCCGGGGCCGGGTCGGTGAGGTCGTCCGCGGGGACGTAGATCGCCTGCATCGAGGTGATCGAGTGACCACGCGTCGAGGTGATGCGCTCCTGGAGGAGGCCCATCTCGTCGGCCAGGTTCGGCTGGTAACCCACCGCGGAGGGCATACGGCCGAGCAGGGTCGAGACCTCGGAACCGGCCTGCGTGAAGCGGAAGATGTTGTCGATGAAGAACAGCACGTCCTGCTTCTGCACATCGCGGAAGTACTCCGCCATGGTCAGACCGGCAAGGGCGACACGCAGACGCGTGCCCGGCGGCTCGTCCATCTGGCCGAAGACCAGGGCGGTCTTGTCCAGAACGCCCGACTCTTCCATCTCGTCGATGAGGTCGTTGCCCTCACGGGTGCGCTCGCCGACACCGGCGAACACGGAAACGCCCTCGTGCAGCTTGGCCACACGCATGATCATTTCCTGGATGAGGACGGTCTTGCCGACGCCCGCACCACCGAACAGACCGATCTTTCCACCCTTGACGTACGGGGTGAGAAGGTCGACGACCTTCAGGCCGGTCTCGAACATCTCGGTCTTGGACTCGAGCTGGTCGAAGGCCGGGGCCTTGCGGTGGATCGGCCAGCGCTCGGTGACCTCGGCCTCGGCCTCGGGGTGGTTCAGGATCGCACCGAGGGTGTTGAACACCTTGCCCTTGGTGATGTCACCGACCGGGACGGTGATGCCGTTGCCCGTGTCGGTCACCGCGGCCTGGCGGACCAGGCCGTCGGTGGGCTGCATGGAGATCGCGCGGACCACGCCGTCACCCAGGTGCTGGGCGACCTCGAGGGTCAGCGTCTTCAAGGCGCCGTCCAGAGCCGGGTCTGCGACCTCGACGTGCAGGGCGTTGTAGATCTCCGGCATCGCGTCGACGGGGAACTCCACGTCGACGACCGGGCCGATCACCCGGGCGACGCGGCCCGTGGCAACGGCCGTATCAACAGTGGTCGTCATTACTTGTCACTCCCCGCGGTCGCGTCGGCCAGGGCGCTGGCGCCACCGACGATCTCGCTGATTTCCTGGGTGATTTCGGCCTGGCGGGCCGCGTTGGCAGAGCGGGTGAGCGCAGTGATCAGGTCACCCGCGTTGTCGGTCGCCGACTTCATCGCGCGGCGCGTGGCGGCGTGCTTGGAAGCAGCCGACTGGAGCAGCGCGTTGTAGATACGGCTCTCGACGTAGCGCGGCAGCAGGGCGTCGAGGACGTCCTCCGCCGACGGCTCGAAGTCGTACAGGGGGCGGGCCTCGTCCGTCGTGCCCGCCTCCTTCGCCACCTCGTCGAGGCTGAGCGGGAGCAGTCGGGAATCGACCGCGTCCTGCGTCATCATCGAGATGAACTCGGTGTAGACGATGTGGAGTTCATCCACGCCGCCCTCGGCCGATTCCTTCTCGATGGCCTCGATCAGGGGTCCGGCGATCGCCTTGGCGTCCGCGTAGGAAGGGGCATCCGTGAAGCCCGTCCACTGCCCGGCGATCTTGCGCTCACGGAAGTTGTAGTGCGCGATGCCGCGGCGGCCGACGATGTACGTGTCGACCTCCTTGCCCTCGCCCTGCAACCGCTCGGTGAGCTGCTCCGCACCCTTGATGGCGTTGGAGTTGAAGGCGCCGGCCAGACCGCGGTCGCTCGAGAGGAGCAGGACAGCGGCCCGGGTCGGAGCCTCGGCCTCGGTGGTCAGCGGGTGCTTGTCATTGGCACCCGTGGCCACCGCGGTGACCGCGCGCGTGAGCTCGGTCGCGTACGGAGTGGAGGCCGCCACCTTGCGCTGTGCCTTGACGACACGCGAGGCGGCGATCATCTCCATCGCCTTGGTGATCTTCTTGGTCGCGGTGACGGATTTGATGCGACGCTTGTAGACCCGGAGCTGGGCTCCCATGAGTCAGGTCCCTTCCGTCGTCACTTGGACGCGTTGACGGCGACCGGGCCGGCCGGGGCGTCCTCGCCGAGCAGCTTGCCGTCCGACGTCTCGAACTGCTTCTTGAACTCCGCGACGGCGTCGGCAATGGCCGTGATCGTGTCGTCGGACATCTTGGCGCCCTCCTTGATGGAGGTCATCAGGCCCTGCTCCTTGCGGTGCAGGTAGTCCAGAAGCTCGCTCTCGAAGCGGCGGATGTCCGCGACCGGGACCTCGTCCATGCGGCCCGTGGTACCGGCCCAGATGGAGACGACCTGGTCCTCGGTGGCCATCGGCTGGTACTGCGGCTGCTTGAGCAGCTCGACCATCCGCTGACCGCGCTCGAGGGAGGACTTCGACGCGGCGTCCAGGTCGGAACCGAAGGCGGCGAACGCCTCGAGCTCACGGAACTGGGCGAGGTCCACGCGGAGTCGGCCCGACACCTGACGGATCGCCTTGTGCTGCGCGGAACCACCGACTCGGGAGACGGAGATACCGACGTTGAGCGCGGGGCGCTGACCGGCGTTGAACAGGTCCGACTCCAGGAAGCACTGGCCGTCGGTGATGGAGATGACGTTGGTCGGGATGAACGCCGACACGTCGTTCGCCTTGGTCTCGACGATCGGGAGACCCGTCATCGAGCCCTTGCCCATCTCGTCCGAGAGCTTCGCGCAGCGCTCGAGCAGACGCGAGTGCAGGTAGAAGACGTCACCCGGGTAGGCCTCGCGCCCCGGCGGGCGGCGGAGCAGCAGGGACACGGCGCGGTAGGCGTCGGCCTGCTTCGAGAGGTCGTCGAAGACGATGAGGACGTGCTTGCCCTCGTACATCCACTGCTGGCCGATGGCCGAACCGGTGTAGGGCGCCAGGTACTTGAAGCCCGCCGGGTCGGACGCCGGGGCGGCGACGATGGTCGTGTACTCGAGCGCGCCGGCCTCTTCCAGGGCACCGCGCACGGAGGCGATGGTGGAGCCCTTCTGACCGACGGCGACGTAGATGCAGCGCACCTGCTTGTTCACGTCGCCCGAGCGCCAGTTGTCGCGCTGGTTGATGATCGTGTCGACGGCCAGGGCGGTCTTGCCCGTCTGGCGGTCGCCGATGATCAGCTGCCGCTGGCCACGGCCGATCGGGGTCATCGCGTCGACGGCCTTGTAGCCGGTCTCCATCGGCTCGTGCACCGACTTGCGGTCCATGACCGTGGGGGCCTGCAGCTCGAGGGCGCGGCGTCCTGACGTCTCGATCTCGCCGAGGCCGTCGATCGGGTTGCCGAGCGGGTCGACGACGCGGCCGAGGTAGCCCTCGCCCACCGCGACGGACAGGACCTCGCCGGTACGGGTGACCGGCTGGCCCTCTTCGATGCCGCTGAACTCGCCGAGGACGACGGCGCCGATCTCGCGCTCCTCAAGGTTGAGGGCGAGACCGAGGGTGCCGTCCTCGAACTTCAGCAGCTCGTTGGCCATGGCCGAGGGGAGGCCCTCGACCTTCGCGATGCCGTCACCGGCAACGGTGACCGAACCGACCTCCTCGCGCGAGGCCGCGTCCGGCTTGTACGCCTGGACAAAGTTCTCCAGTGCGTCCCGGATCTCCTCCGGCCGGATCGTGAGCTCCGCCATCTGGGTTCCCTGCTCTCCTTGTTGGGCCCGAAGTTTCACTTTGGGGGTCTGGGGACTCCCCCCAAGTAAGAGGTGAATCCTCTGCACGGCCCAACTAGGGCCGTAATTACTACGTGTTGCGTTACTGCTAGCTCGCCATGCGGCGGTGCGCGTCCTCGATGCGGTCCGCGATGCTGCCGTTGATGATCTCGTCGCCGACCTGCACCGTGATCCCGCCGAGGACCTCGGGGTCCACGTCGAGGTTCAGGTGCATCTGCCGGCCGTAGACCTTCGCCAGGACGGCACCGAGGCGCTGCTTCTGCTGGTCCGAGAGCGGCACAGCAGAAGTGACGACGGCGACCATCCGGTTCCGGCGGTCCGCGGCCAGCTTGGAGAGGGACTCGAGTCCATCTTCCAGGCTACGTCCACGGGGCGCGGTCACAAGGCGCTCGACCAGCCGCTCGGTCGCCGCGTTGGCCCGGCCGCCGAGCAGGCTGCGCAGCAGCTCGCTCTTGGCCGCGCCGGTGGCGCCGCGGTCGGTCAGCGCGGACCGGAGGGCGGGGTTCGAGGTGACGATCCGGCCGAACCGGAACAGCTCGTCCTCGACGTCGTCCAGCGCGCCGGACTTCTGCGCACCGGTCAGGTCGGCGAGGTTGGCGAGCTCCTCGAGGGCGTCCACCAGGTCACGCGACTGCGACCAGCGCGAGCGGACCATGCCGGCCACCAGGTCGGCGGTCTCGCCGCCCACCTGCCCGCCGAGCAGGCGCCCGGCGAGCTCGGCCTTGGACTCGCCGCTCTGCGACGGGTCGGTGAGGACCCGACGCAGCGAGACCTCGCGGCCGAGGAGCGCGGTGACAGCAGCCAGCTCGTCCGCGAGCTTCTTGGCGTCGACCGACGTGTTGTCGGTCAGCGCGTCAAGACGCTCGCGCGCGGCGGCCAGGGCCTCGCGGCTAGCTCCGTGGGCTGTCATCGAGTGGCCTCGGCCTTCTCCTCGAGCTCGTCGAGGAAGCGGTCGATCGTGCGGCTCTGCCGGGCGTGGTCCTCGAGGGACTCGCCGACGAGCTTGCCGGCCAGGTCGGTGGCCAGCTGGCCCACGTCCTGACGCAGCGTCTGCGCGGCGGCCTTGCGGTCGGCGGCGAGCTGCGTGTGGCCGGCGGCGACGATCTCCTCGCGCTGGCGCTGGCCTTCGGCGCGCATCTCGGCGATGAGCTGGGCGCCCTGCTCCTGCGCCTCCTGGCGCAGACGCGCGGCCTCGTGCCGTGCCTCGGCGAGCTGAGCCTTGTACTGCTCAAGAACGCTCTGGGCCTCGGTCTGAGCGGCCTCGGCCTTCTCGATACCGCCTTCGATCGCCTCGCGGCGCTCGTCCAGAACCTTGTTGATGTTCGGGAGGAGCTTCTTCCAGAAGAAGAAGAAGACGACAGCGAAGGCCAGTGCGCCGATGAGCAGCTCAGGACCCGGCGGGATGAGCGGGTTCTGCTCTTCCTCGGCCGCCAGCTGAACCAGGTTGGCGATCACATCAGTGCCTTTCGTCGAAAAGTGTCAGCAAGAAGTGCTTACTTACCGAACACGAACGGCATGACGATGCCGATGAGGGCGAGCGCCTCACAGAAGGCGAAGCCGAGGATCTGGTTCGAACGGATCAGCGCAGCGGCTTCGGGCTGACGGGCCAGGGCCTCGGTGCCCTTACCGAAAACGATGCCGACGCCGATGCCGGGGCCGATCGCGGCGAGGCCGTAGCCGATGGAGCCGAGGGAGCCGGAGACGCCTGCGGCGAGTTCGAGGGTCGCGGACATGCCGTTACTTCCTTCTCTTTCAAGGACCGGTGGGGGTTGGCCACCGGGCGATCTGGGGGGCTTTTTAGCCGGGGGGCACTCAGTGGTGCTCGGCGAGAGCGCCCTGAATGTAGGTGGCGGAGAGGAGCACGAAGACGTACGCCTGAACCGCCTGCACGAAGAGCTCGAAGAGGATCATGGCGATCGTCATCACGAACGAGACACCGGCGGCCGGGATCATCCAGCTGTTCAGCAGGTACCAGGAGGCGACGGTGAACATCACCAGCATCAGGTGACCCGCGAACATGTTCGCGAAGAGTCGCACCGAGTGCGTGAACGGACGGACCAGCAGGTTCGAGAAGAACTCGATGAACGACACGAGCCACTTGATCGGGCCCAGCGAGTTGTCGTAACCGGTGATGTTCTTCCAGCCGCCGACGAATCCGTGCCGCTTGAAGGTCAGGGGCACCCAGATGAAGTAGACGATCGCGGCCAGGACCACCGGGTACGCGAAGATCGACGAGACCGGGAACTGGGTCAGCGGGATCACGGACCAGATGTTCATGATCCAGATGAAGAAGAACATCGAGACCATCAGGGGGACGTACTTCTCGCCCTCCTTCTTGCCCATCGTCTCGTAGACGATGCCGCGGCGTACGAAGTCGTAGCCGGCCTCACCGATCATCTGCAGCTTGCCCGGGACGACCTTGGCCTTGCCGAACGCCGCGTAGAAGAAGGTGATGACGACGAGCGTGGTCAGCAGGGCGAGCAGCATCACCTTGTTGAACTCGAACCCACCGACCGTGAAGATCGGCTTGAAGAGGAACGAGTGCAGGCCCGGGGACGGGAAGCCACAGCCGTTGTCGGACATGATCCGACAGCTCCAGTCAAAGGCGAGCTCAGTTTGGTCAGCACTCACCGCGGGCTCCTTCGGCGTGACGCATAGGTACGGCAACCTCGTTGTCGTGTCGGCGCGGCGCGCGGCCGCGATTCGGCACCAGACTGGTGTTTCGGATGTGGGCGCGGCGTTCAGGCATCGAGCCTCGCGATCGTGCAGGCGTCAGCTCAGATGCCCGCGCCGGCAGTGCCGCAGTTGGCACCGGACGATAGCAGCATCTCGAACGCGCATTTATCCCGGCCCTACCCTTCACGTCGAGGACCCCGACTTCTCCGGCTTGTCCTGTTGCTCGGAGTCGGGATCGACGTAAAGGATCTTGGCCTTCATGTGCGCACGAGCCTGCGACGCCATCCATACGACGGTCGCCACAACAAGGCCCACGGCGAACGCCTTGGGGTTGAACAGCGTGGTGTCCTTGAAAAGGGCCACGAAGACGAGAAGCAGCAGGAGTTGAAGGACGTAGAGCAGCAGACCCATCATCTGGAACAGATGCGGGAGCGCCTTCGCCGTTCGCTGCAGCGCGAACATCCCGAGCCCCATGAAAGCGATGACGACCAGCGTGCCGACGACTGCACCGAGCGCTCCCTTGCCGCCCGCGACCACGGCACTGACGACGGCGACGATCGCGCCTGCGGCAGCCGTGGGTACGGCGGTCTGAAGGAGTGTTCGGGTGTCTTGAGACGGCATGGCGGCAGCTCCGCTTACTGATGGGGGCAGGGTGTCGTCATGGACGAGCGTAGTCCGGGGTCGAGAGCGTTCCTCGGGCCAATGGGCCGTGGCACTACGGTCCTTCGGCTCTATCCCCTGGTTTCGTGAACGGTATCACAAACTATTTGATGAGGTCTTTACCTGCCAGGTGTGCTCGCCGTCACACATGAGAGTGAGCCTGCGCGTCTGTGCATTCAGCGAGGCGAGTTGTCTGGTATTGGGCGAATTTGACCTCGACCCGTCAGCTAGACGAGCCGGCCTTGCGCCGATCCTCGAAGCGCGAGCGGGTGCCGACGGCGGTCGATCCGTTGACGCCTGCGCCGACCGGAGGAAGGGAATCCGCCTCCGCTTCGGTCTCCTCCTGCTCACCCGTCCCGGCTGTCGCGTTGGTCTCATCGCTCGCCTCGGCGTCGGCCTCGGCGGCCCGGCGGCGGCGCCGGTAGCGCGGCGGCACGAACGACTCGGCCCAGCGCGGAATGTGCGGGGTGAAGCGCGGCAGCAGGAGCAGCACGAGCCCCACGGAGCTGAGCGCGACGATGCCGAGCAGGATCCACATGCTCGTGGAGTGGACCGAGTACGCGACCGTCCCGAAGGCGATGAGCGCCGACCAGAAGTACATGATCAGCACCGCGCGGCTGTGCGAGTGACCGATCTCCAGGAGCCGGTGGTGCAGGTGCCCGCGGTCGGCGGCGAACGGCGACTTTCCGTTCCACGTACGGCGGACGATGGCGAGCACCAGGTCGGCGAACGGGATCGCGATGATCGTCAGCGGCATGAGCAGCGGGATGAAGACCGGGAGCATCGCGTGGGTGGCATCGCGGGTGCCGCCGAAGTTCAGCTTCAGGGCGTCACCGTCGATCTGCCCGGTGGCGGAGATCGCCCCCGCCGCCAGGATCAGGCCGATCAGCATCGAGCCCGAGTCCCCCATGAAGATCCTTGCGGGATGGATGTTGTGCGGCAGGAAGCCCACACACATGCCGATCAGGATCGCGGCGAAGAGCGTCGCGGGGGCCGCGGCCTCGATGCCGTAGCCGTACCAGAGGCGGTAGGCGTACAGGAAGAACGCCGATGCGGCGATGCACACCATGCCCGCGGCCAGGCCGTCGAGGCCGTCGACGAAGTTCACCGCGTTGATGGTGATGACGACGAGCGCGACCGTCAGAAGCGTGCCTTGCCCCTGGTCCAGGAGGACCATGCCGTAGCCCGGGACCGGGATCCACAGGATCGTCAGACCCTGGATGACCATGACGCCCGCGGCGATCATCTGGGCGCCCAGCTTGATCAGCGCGTCGATCTCGAACTTGTCGTCGAGCACACCGATCAGCCAGATCAGCGCGGCACCGGAGAGCAGCGCGCGCGGCTCGTTGGACCGCTCGAAGACGTCGTTCAGATTCGGCAGGTGGTCGGCGACGAGGAGCCCGGCGCACAGGCCGAAGAACATCGCGATCCCGCCGAGCCGGGGCGTCGGCTCCCGGTGCACGTCGCGGGCGCGGATCTCCGGCATGGCGCCGGCCACGATCGCGAACTTCCGCACCGGGCCGGTCAGCAGGTAAGTCACCGCGGCCGTGATGCAGAGCGTAAGGAGGTATTCACGCACGGGCTTCCCCACAGGTATCGCTGGCCATCTCAGCCCCACAGCCTAGCTCTGCGGGCATATGGCTGGGGACTTCCGGGTAGCGACGATGGTTGCACGAGTACGCGCATCTTCCGGACGCGTCTACCCCGACCTAGCCCGGATACGGCGGAAATCTGCCCACCAATTCGCGCACTTCCTCTCGTACCCCCGGGGCCTCGCGCACCGCTTCGGCGAAGAGCCCGGCGATGCGGACCATCTCCGCGTCGGTCATGCCCTGCGTGGTGACGGCGGCCGTGCCGAGCCGCAGTCCGCGGCTGTCGCCGTGGGGCAGGGCGCAGGTGTCGAGGACAAGGCCCGCCGCGGCGAGGCGGCCGCGTGCGGTGCTCGCGTCGACGCCCAGCGGGGCCGGGTCGGCCAGGATCAGGTGGGTGTCGGTGCCGCCGGTGCTGATCACACAGCCCGCAGCGGCCAGCGCCTCGGCGAGGATCCGCGCATTGGCGACCACGTCATGGGCGTACGCCGTGAAGGCCGGGGTGGCCGCCTCGCCGAAGGCCACGGCCTTGGCGGCGATCGTGTGCATCTGGGCGCCGCCCTGGGTGAAGGGGAAGACCGCCCGGTCGATACGTTGCGCGAGCTCGGCCCCGCACAGGATCAGGCCGCCGCGCGGGCCGCGGAGCACCTTGTGGGTGGTGGCGCACACGACGTCCGCGTACGGCACCGGGCTGGGCGCCGCTCCCCCGGCGACCAGGCCGATGGGGTGGGCCGCGTCGGCGATGAGATAGGCGCCCACGTCGTCGGCGATGTCGCGGAAGGCCGCGTAGTCGATGTGCCGGGGGTAGGCGATGGAGCCGCAGACGATCGCCTTGGGCTGGTGCGAACGGGCGAGCGCGTGCACCTGTTCGTAGTCGATGAGGCCGCTCTCGGGGTCGACGCCGTATCCGACGAAGTCGAACCAGCGGCCCGAGAAGTTCGCGGGCGAGCCGTGCGTGAGATGGCCGCCGAACGGGAGGCCCATGGCGAGGACGGTGTCGCCCGGGCGCAGCAGCGCGGCGTACGCGGCGAGGACGGCGGACGATCCGGAGTGCGGCTGGACATTGGCGTGCTCGGCGCCGAAGAGGGCCTTGGCGCGGTCGATGGCGATGCGCTCGGCGACGTCCACCAGCTCGCAGCCGCCGTGGTGGCGGGCGCCGGGGTAGCCCTCGGCGTACTTGTTGGCGAGCGGGGAGCCGAGGGCTTCGAGGACGGCCGGTGAGGTGAAGTTCTCGGCGGCGATGAGCTGGAGGCCGCTGGCCTGGCGTTCGGCCTCGGCGAGGAGGACCTCGGCCATCTGGGGGTCCTCGCGGCGGAGGGCGTCCGCCCCCACGGTGGGCAGTCGTTCTGTGGTGACCGGCATCGTGGGCTCCGGGCCTCGCGGGGGGTTGAAGTCCCTCCAATGTAGGCCTGCCTCACGCCGCACGCGCGGCGTCACGGGATCTTTCTTCGGCGCCGGCCCGGACCTGGGGAAAGGTTCAGGCTTTGGCCCGCACTCCGGTCAGCGCCGTCACCACGGGGTCGAGCGCCTCGTTGATCTCGTCGCCCACCGAGCGGAAGAAGGGGAGCGGCGCCCCGTAGGGGTCGTACACCTCGTCGGCCTCGACGCTCGGCGCGAGCAGCCAGCCGCGCAGCGCCGCCGCCGCCCGCACCAGGGCACGGGCACGCTCCACCACGCCATCGCCGTCGGGGTCGGGCAGCGTGGCCGGGTCTATGGCCCGCACCAGACGGGTGAACTCCTTCAGCGTGAAGGTGCGCAGTCCTGCCGAGTGACCCATCGAGATGACCTGCGCCCGGTGGTCCCGCGTCGCCGTCAGGACGAGGTCCGCCCGGATGACGTGGTCGTCGAGCAGCTCACGGCCCATGAAGCCGGTCGCGTCCGCCCCGAAGTCCGCGAGGACCGTCTCGGCGTTGGTCTCCATGGGGGCACCCTCGTGCCCCCACGTACCCGCGCTCTCCACGATCAGGCCGCCGGTGAACGGGTCGCCGAGGCGGTCGGCCAGGGCATGCCTGGTCAGCCGCTCGGTGATCGGCGAGCGGCACACATTGCCGGTGCTGACGTGGAGGATGCGGAACGAATCTCGACAAGCCGCTATGCCACGCCCCGTCTCAGGGGCTGTCAATTCGCCACCTCGAGGTCGGGTACCACCTTGCGGAGCTCCTCCGCGGTCAGCGCACCCGCGCGCAGCAGTACCGGCACCTTCCCGGTGACGTCCACGATCGACGAGGGGACGATGCCCGGCGTCGGGCCGCCGTCCAGGTACACGGCGACGGAGTCCCCGAGCATCTCCTGCGCGGCGTCACAGTCCTCGGGGGCCGGGTGCCCCGTGAGGTTCGCCGAGGAGACGGCCATCGGGCCGACCTCGGTGAGCAGCTCGATGGCGACGGGGTGCAGCGGCATCCGGATCGCGACGGTCCCACGGGTGTCCCCGAGGTCCCACTGGAGCGACGGCTGCTGCTTGGCGACCAGGGTCAGCGCGCCCGGCCAGAAGGCGTCGACGAGCTCCCAGGCCGACTCGGAGAAGTCGGTGACCAGGCCGTGCAGGGTGTTCGGGGAGCCGATGAGGACAGGGGTGGGCATATTGCGGCCACGGCCCTTGGCGTCGAGCAGATCGGCGCAGGCCTCCGGGGTGAAGGCGTCGGCACCGATGCCGTAGACGGTGTCGGTGGGCAGCACGACCAGCTCGCCACGGCGGACGGCGGACGCGGCCTCGCGCAGACCGGTCGTACGGTCGGTCGCGTCGTTGGTGTCGTATCGCCGTGCCATCTAGCGGGCCTCCTCGTACACATACTGCTGGCTTGAAGTGTTCGTCCTCACGGCATCGCCCTGCGGGCGGTCGCGAAGCGCGGGCGGTTGTTGAGGTCGGGGTGGTCGGCCGCGTCGGCCCAGCCCCGCTCCTCGGTGAAGATCCACGGGACCTGGCCGCCCTGGGTGTCCGCGTGCTCGATGACGACGACACCGCCGGGCCTGAGCAGCCGGTGGGCGGTGCGCTCGATGCCGCGGATCAGGTCGAGGCCGTCCTCGCCGGAGAAGAGCGACAGCTCGGGGTCGTAGTCGCGGGCCTCCGGGGCGACGTACTCCCACTCCGTGAGCGGGATGTACGGCGGGTTGGAGACGACGAGGTCGACCTGACCGTCGAGCTCGGGGAACGCGTCACGCGCGTCGCCCTGGGAGAGCTTGACCCTGGACCCCTCGACGTTCTTCCGCGTCCACTTCAGGGCGTCCTCGGACAGCTCCACGGCGTGCACCCGTGAGCGCGGCACCTCCTGCGCCATGGCAAGCGCGATCGCCCCGGAACCCGTACAGAGATCGACGATGAGCGGCTCGACGACGTCCATCGCGCGCACCGCGTCTATGGCCCATCCGACGACCGACTCCGTCTCGGGGCGCGGCACGAAGACGCCGGGGCCCACCTGCAGTTCGAGGTAGCGGAAGAAGGCACGCCCTGTGATGTGCTGGAGCGGTTCGCGGGCCTCGCGGCGCGCGATCGCCTCCCAGTAGCGTGCGTCGAAGTCCGCGTCCTTGACGGCGTGCAGCTCGCCCCGCTTCACGCCGTGCACGAAGGCGGCGAGCTCCTCGGCGTCGTTGCGCGGCGAGGGCACGCCGGCGTCGGCCAGCCGCTGGGTGGCCTGGGCCACTTCCGCGAGCAGCAGGTTCACGCTGGTCCTCCGGGGGCAGTGCGGTTGTCGGGTGCTTACGCGGCCGCGAGCTTGGCGGCGGAGTCCGCGTCGACGCAGGCCTGAATGACCGCGTCGAGGTCTCCGTCGAGCACCTGGTCCAAGTTGTACGCCTTGAAGCCGACGCGGTGGTCCGAGATCCGGTTTTCCGGGAAGTTGTACGTACGGATCTTCTCGGAGCGGTCAACCGTGCGGACCTGGCTGCGACGGGCGTCCGCCGCTTCCTTCTCCGCTTCCTCCTGGGCCGCGGCAAGGAGCCTGGAGCGCAGGATACGCATCGCCTGCTCCTTGTTCTGCAACTGGCTCTTCTCGTTCTGGCAGGAGGCCACGACTCCGGTGGGCAGGTGCGTGATGCGCACCGCGGAGTCGGTGGTGTTGACGGACTGGCCGCCCGGGCCCGACGAGCGGTAGACGTCGATGCGGAGGTCGTTCGCGTGGATCTCGACGTCGACCTCCTCGGCCTCCGGCGTCACCAGGACACCGGCCGCGGAAGTGTGGATGCGGCCCTGCGACTCGGTCGAGGGCACGCGCTGCACGCGGTGCACGCCACCCTCGTACTTCAGCCGCGCCCAGACGCCCTGGCCGGGCTCGGTCGCGCCGTTGCCGCCCTTGGTCTTCACGGCGACCTGGACGTCCTTGTAGCCGCCCAGCTCGGACTCGGTGGCGTCGATGATCTCGGTCTTCCAGCCCACACGCTCCGCGTACCGCAGATACATGCGAAGCAGGTCGCCGGCGAAGAGCGCCGACTCGTCGCCGCCCGCGCCCGCCTTGACCTCGAGGATGACGTCCTTGTCGTCGCTGGGGTCGCGGGGCACCAGGAGCAGCCGCAGCTTCTCGGTGATCTCCTCGCGCTGCTTCTCCAGGTCCTTGACCTCCGCGGCGAACTCCGGGTCCTCCGCGGCCAGTTCACGGGCCGTCGCGATGTCGTCGCCGGTCTGCTTCCAGGCGCGGTACGTCGAGACGATCGGGGTCAGCTCGGCGTAGCGCTTGTTGAGCTTGCGCGCGTTGGCCTGGTCGGCGTGGACCGCGGGGTCCGCGAGCTTCGTTTCCAGATCGGCGTGCTCGCCGATCAGTTCCTCGACCGCCTCGAACATCGGGGGCTCCTGGTTTCGTACGCGAATTTCGTTCGCGGAGTGGCGCTTGCGTCAGACGGCAAAGCGCCGGTCCCGGCCACCCCCTCCCGAGGGCGGCCGAAGACCGGCGCAGTGGCTCGCTACTTGTTGGAGCCGGCAGCCTTGCCGAAGCGGGCCTCGAAGCGGGCCACACGGCCACCGGTGTCGAGGATCTTCTGCTTGCCCGTGTAGAACGGGTGGCACTCGGAGCAGACCTCGGCACGGACGGCGCCGCTGGAGATCGTGCTGCGGGTGGTGAACGACGCGCCACAGGTGCAGCTGACCTGCGTCTCGACGTACTCGGGGTGGATGTCGCGCTTCAAGGTGTCTCCTAGTTTCGGGAGGGCACCGGGTCGTACGCGCGGATTGCTCGTACGTGAACCGGGGCCGACGTACCAGTCTGCCAGGACTGGTCGCATCTGCCCAAACCGGGGTGGGCGCTCATCTATTCCCCGAGGGCGGGCGAACGGCTCAGTTGCTGCTCACGACGTCGTCCGCGCCGCCCTTGTCGCCCGCGGACTGCTCGGTGGCGGACTTCGGGATGGCCTTGTCGGCCTTGAGCGCGGCCCAGACCTGGCGGTCGGCCTTCTCCAGGGGCAGGACGCGGTTGGGGTCGGCCGGGTCGTACTGGACGGGCAGGGTGACCATGTGCATGTCGCCCGCGCCGATGCCCTTGAGGCCGCCCGCGAAGCCCGCGAGGCTCTTGACGTCGTTCAGGTCCGAGTCGGTGGTGATGGCGCTGGTGGCGTCGTCCGCGAGGTCGAAGAGCTTCTTCGGGTTGCTGAAGACGCCGATGTCGTTGACCTGGTTGATCAGGGCCTTGATGAACGCCTGCTGGAGCTGGATGCGGCCGAGGTCGCTGCCGTCGCCGACGCCGTGCCGGGTGCGGACGAGGCCGAGCGCCTGCTCGCCGGTCAGCTGGTGCTTGCCGGCTTCGAGGTCGAGGTGGCTGTCCTTGTCATGGATGGCCTCCTTGGTGGTGATCTCGACGCCGCCGAGGGTGTCGATGAGCTTCTTGAAGCCCGTGAAGTCGACTTCGAGGTAGTGGTCCATGCGGATGCCGGACATCTTCTCGACGGTCTTGACGGCGCAGGCCGGGCCGCCGACCTCGTACGCCGTGTTGAACATCTGCCGCTGACCGCCCGGATCGGTCGAGTCGTCGTCGGTCTTGCATTCGGGCCGGGTTATCAGGGTGTCGCGGGGTATCGAGACGACGCTTGCCGTCTTGTGGCCCTTGTTGACGTGCACGACCATCGCCGTGTCCGAGCGGGCGGCGCCCTCGTCCTTGCCGTACTTGGCGTTGTCGCCGGAGCGGGAGTCGGAGCCGAGTACGAGGATGTCCTGCGAGCCGTTGTCGACGTCCGCGGGACGGTCCGTGCCCAGTGCCGCGTTGATGTCCACGCCCTTGATGTTGCCGTTGAGCTTGAAGTACACGAAGCCGAGGCCCGCACCGCCGAGGACGATCACCGATGCGGCGGTCCACGCCGTGATGACGAGGGCCTTGTGCCGCTTGGTGGTCGGCTTGCGGCGCCGACCGCCTCCGCCACGGGGGCGCTTGGGCTTCGTATCCTCGGGCGCGCTCTCGTCGGACATGTGCTCCTCAGTCCTCGTCGGGTCGGTTACCCCCTGCTTTCAGGGTCAGGCGTGGTTGTGGCGTCATCTGTTCAGACGTGCAAACCGCTTGAAGGGTTGCACAGCGTCTTGTGTGCGCCCCGGGCGCGCACCGGTGACCCACCGTGCACTTCGACCCCGCCCTTCCAGCTTCCCACCTGCGATTTCGTCCGCACCGGGGCTACTGCCCGTGACCGTAAGAATCTCTTACGTGTGTGGCCAAGGTCATTCAGCGCCGCCCCGCTCGACGCAAAGGGCCGCCCCCGTCGATGACGGGGGCGGCCCTTTGCGTGGCGCTGTTCGCTGCGACTAGTCGTTGCCGTTGCCCGGCGTCGGCGTCGTCTTCGCGATCTGCATCAGGAACTCGGCGTTCGACTTCGTCTGCTTCATCTTGTCGAGAAGCAGCTCGATGGCCTGCTGCGAGTCGAGCGCGTGCAGCACCCGGCGCAGCTTCCAGACGATCGCCAGCTCTTCGCTGTTGAGCAGGATCTCTTCCTTACGGGTGGAGGACGCGTCGACGTCCACCGCCGGGAAGATGCGCTTGTCCGAGAGCTTCCGGTCGAGCTTGAGCTCCATGTTGCCGGTGCCCTTGAACTCCTCGAAGATCACCTCGTCCATGCGCGATCCGGTGTCGACGAGCGCGGTGGCCAGGATGGTCAGCGAGCCGCCGTCCTCGATGTTGCGCGCCGCACCGAAGAAGCGCTTCGGCGGGTAGAGCGCGGTCGAGTCGACACCACCGGACAGGATGCGCCCGGACGCCGGGGCCGCGAGGTTGTACGCACGGCCGAGGCGGGTGATGGAGTCGAGCAGGACGACCACGTCGTGACCCAGCTCGACGAGACGCTTGGCGCGCTCGATGGCCAGCTCGGCGACGGTGGTGTGGTCCTCGGCGGGACGGTCGAAGGTCGAGGAGATGACCTCGCCCTTCACCGACCGCTGCATGTCGGTGACCTCTTCCGGACGCTCGTCGACCAGGACGACCATCAGGTGGCACTCGGGGCTGTTGGTGGTGATCGCGTTGGCGACCGCCTGCATGATCATGGTCTTGCCGGTCTTCGGCGGGGCCACGATCAGCCCTCGCTGACCCTTACCGATCGGCGACACGAGGTCGATGATGCGGGTGGTCAGGATGCCCGGGTCGGTCTCCAGACGGAGCCGGTCCTGCGGGTAAAGGGGCGTCAGCTTGTTGAACTCCGGTCGCCCACGCCCGGATTCGGGCGCCATGCCGTTGACGGAGTCGAGGCGGACGAGCGCGTTGAACTTCTCGCGGCGCTCGCCGTCCTTGGGCTGACGGACCGCGCCGGTGACGTGGTCACCCTTGCGCAGACCGTTCTTGCGGACCTGGGCGAGCGACACGTACACGTCGTTCGGTCCGGGCAGGTAGCCCGACGTACGAATGAACGCGTAGTTGTCGAGGATGTCCAGGATGCCCGCGACGGGGATCAGTACGTCGTCCTCGGAGACCTGCGGCTCGTTGGCGCCGAACTCGTCGCGGCCGCGGCGGCCACGGCGGTCGCGGTACCGGCCGCGACGCCCGCGACGGCCGCCCGCCTCGTCGTCGAAGTCGTCCTGCGGGCCGCTGTCCCGCTCCTTGCGGTCCTGACGGCCGCCGCCCTGCTGGCGGTCCTGACGGCCACCGCCCTGCTGGTCGTCGCCCTTGTTGCCACCACGGCGGTCACGGTCGCGGCCACGGCCCTGACGGTCACGGCCCTGGCGGTCACGACGGCCTTCGGCGCCCTCACCGGAGCCGTCGCCGCGGGACTCGGACTGCGCGTCCTGCTTCGGCTCGGCCTTCGCCTCGGCGGTGACCGTCTCGGGGCTGCCCGCGTCGGCGGTGGCGCGGCGACGCCGGCGCTCGCCCTTGTCGGCACCCGCGGGCTGGCCCGGGATGTCGATCTGCTGCTGGGCGACGGCCTCTTCGGCCTTGCCGCCCGAAGCCTGCTCCGTCTTCTCGGCCTTATCGGCCTTCGACTTGCTGCCGGCCGCCGTGTCCTCGCCCGTACGGGCCTTGGAGGTCGCGCGGCGCTTCGGCTTGGTCTCCGCCTCGGCCGAGGCGGACGGCGCGGCACTCTTCGCGGGGGCACCCCCCCCTGCCTGCGCCTCCTTGATGACCTCGATCAGCTGGCTCTTGCGCATCCGCGCGGTGCCCTTGATACCGAGGCCGGATGCGACCTGCTGCAGTTCCGCCAGCACCATGCCCTCGAGGCCGGTGCCGCGGCGCCGCCGGGACCCGGCCGAAGCACCGGTGGCAGGCGCCGCAGAGGCGTCCGTGGCGGGCGTGTCGGCAGTCACGCCCATCAGATCGGTGGTGTCGCTCACGAAGGGTCCTTCCCTGGAGCGGACGTCGGCCTGTCTGGCTCGGCGACCGGTTGTGCTGTCCGGCGGTCCTTTGGTGTGTGGACCTGGCCGGGGCGGTGGTCCGCCAATGCGCGGCGGAAGAATTCACTGGTGATGGCGAGTCCCGGTGAGGTGCCACTGATGTGCGGTGTCACTCGGCTCGGTCACGCCGGTTCCGGAGCGTGCTCGGCACTGCTCAATGCGGGGCACAGAGCAGTTTGGGAGGCTCCCGGAAGGATGTTTGTCCCGGACGGGGACACAAAGCACCTCGCCATGGTGGGGTCGGGTGCAGACTTGAGGTTAACACTACCGGATCCAACAAATATTCCCCCTCTCCAAATCCGGTTACCCGGAGGTCACTGCGTCAAGGCGCGAGCGGCAGCACGCTCGCCCCGCTCGCGTCGAGCGCCAGACGATTGGCCGCCCAGCCCTCTCCCGCGAGGCGTGCGACCTTGTCGGCCGTACTCTCATCGGCCAGCGCGAGGACCGTGGGTCCCGCGCCGGAGATCATCGCGGGGACGCCGTCCGCCCGCAGTCGGTCCACCAGGGCGGCGCTCTCCGGCATCGCGGGTGCGCGGTACTCCTGGTGGAGGCGGTCCTCGGTGGCGGGGAGCAGCAGCTCGGGGCGCCTGGTCAGCGCCTCGACGAGCAGTGCGGCCCGGCCCGCGTTGGCGGCCGCGTCCACGTGCGGGACGGTGCGCGGGAGCAGTCCGCGCGCGGTTTCGGTGAGGACCGGCTTTCCCGGTACGAAAACCACCGGAACGATGGAATCGGCGGGGTCCATCCTGATCGCCCGCGCCGCTCCCCCGTCCATCCAGGAGAGCGTGAAGCCGCCGAGCAGACAGGCGGCGACGTTGTCGGGGTGGCCCTCGATCTCGGTGGCGAGCTCCAGGAGGGCGTTGTCGTCGAGCCTGGCGTCGCCGCCTATCGTCACGGCGCGCGCGGCGACGATTCCGGCGCAGATGGCAGCGGAAGACGAACCGAGGCCCCGGCCGTGCGGAATGCGGTTGGCGCAGACGATTTCGAGCCCGCGCGGCTGTCCGCCGAGCAGATCGAAGGCCGTACGCAGGGAACGTACAAGCAGATGCGACTCGTCGCGCGGGAGCGTCTCGCTGCCCTCACCTGCGATGTCGATGTTCAGTCCGGAGTCGGCCACCCGGACGACGACGTCGTCGTACAGCCCCAGCGACAGGCCGAGGGCGTCGAAGCCCGGCCCGAGGTTGGCGCTGGTGGCGGGGACGCGCACCCGGACGGCGGCGGCGCGGAACGCGGGACCGGCCATCGCTCGATGACTCTCCTTGAGCTGCGATCTTTTGGAGGACTTGCCACATGTGAGGCAGTACCCGGAGGCCGATACACGGCGGCACCGCGGCATATGCGGTGGGGCGGGTTGGGTACAGCCTATCGAAGGAAGGTTCTGTGGCGACATAGGGCGCACAGGAGGCGCACGATGCGTGTCGTAAGCCCCCTGTGCACCCCCTGTGGGGAGTTGCGGGTTTTCCCCGTGGTTACAGCGGTTACGCGAGGCCCAGGCGCTCGGCGGCGGTGGCCGCGTCGACCGGCACGGTGACCGGCTGCGGGGCGCCGGCGACGGCCCAGTCGGGGTCCTTGAGGCCGTTTCCGGTCACCGTGCAGACGATCTTCTGGCCCTTGTCGACCTTGCCCTGCTCGGCGGCCTTCAGGAGACCGGCGACCGAAGCGGCCGACGCGGGCTCGACGAAGACACCCTCCTGGGACGCCAACAGCTTGTAGGCGCGCAGGATCTCACGGTCCGTCACCTCGTCGATGAAGCCGCCCGACTCGTCGCGCGCTGCGAGCGCGAAGTCCCACGACGCGGGGTTGCCGATGCGAATCGCGGTGGCGATCGTCGAGGGGTCCTTGACGACCTCGCCGCGCACGATGGGCGCGGATCCTGAGGCCTGGAAGCCCCACATCCGGGGAGTGTGCGTCGACACCGAGTCGGCGGCGTACTCCTTGTAGCCCTTCCAGTAGGCCGTGATGTTGCCGGCGTTGCCGACGGGAAGGACGTGAATGTCGGGGGCGTCGCCCAGCGCGTCCACGATCTCGAACGAGGCGGTCTTCTGGCCCTCGATGCGGAACGGGTTCACCGAATTGACGAGCGCCACCGGGTAGTTCTCAGAGAGGCCGCGCGCCAGGTTCAGGCAGTCGTCGAAGTTGCCGTCGACCTGAAGGATCTTCGAGCCGTAGACGAGCGCCTGGCCCATCTTGCCGAGCGCGATCTTGCCCTGCGGCACCAGGACCGCGCAGACCATTCCCGCGCGTACGGCATAGGCGGCCGCGGAGGCCGACGTATTGCCGGTGGAGGCGCAGATGACGGCCTTCGCGCCCTCCTCCTTCGCCTTCGTGATCGCCATCGTCATGCCGCGGTCCTTGAAGGACCCGGTCGGGTTGGCGCCCTCGACCTTGAGATGGACCTCGCAGCCCGTGCGCTCGGAGAGCACCTGCGCGGGCACGAGCGGCGTGCCGCCCTCGCGGAGCGTCACGACCGGCGTCGTGTCGGAGACGGGGAGACGGTCCCGGTACTCCTCGATGATTCCGCGCCACTGGTGGGTCATTGCTGGTTACTCTCCTTCAACCCGCATGATGCTCGCGACACCACGCACGGTGTCGAGATTCCGCAGCGCCTCGACGGTGCCGCTGAGCGCGGCGTCGGGTGCCCGGTGGGTGACGACGACGAGGGATGCCTCGCCGTCCTTGCCCGTCTGACGGACCGTATCGATCGATACGCCGTGCTCGGCGAAGACCGTCGCGACCTGGGCGAGGACACCCGGCTTGTCGGCCACGTCGAGGCTGATGTGGTACCGCGTGACGACCTCGCCCATGGCGCCCACGGGCAGCTGGGTGTACGCGGATTCGCCGGGCCCGGTGGCTTCGCCGAGCTTGTTCCGGCAGACGGCGACGAGGTCGCCGAGGACGGCGGACGCGGTGGGCGAGCCACCGGCGCCAGGTCCGTAGAACATCAGCTGTCCCGCGGCCTCCGCCTCGACGAAGACGGCGTTGTACGCCTCGCGTACGGACGCCAGCGGATGGCTCAGCGGAATCATCGCGGGGTGCACGCGTGCGGTGACGGACTCGCCGTGGGCGGCCCGCTCGCAGATGGCGAGCAGCTTGATGGTGCAGCCCATGCGCTTCGCGGACGCGAAGTCGGCGGCGGTCACCTCGGTCATGCCCTCGCGGTAGACGTCGTCGAGACGCACGCGCGTGTGGAAGGCGATTCCGGCGAGGATCGCGGCCTTGGCGGCGGCGTCGAAGCCCTCGACGTCGGCGGTCGGGTCAGCCTCGGCGTACCCGAGAGCGGTGGCCTCGTCGAGGGCTTCCTGGTACCCGGCACCGGTGGTGTCCATGGCATCGAGGATGAAGTTGGTCGTCCCGTTGACGATCCCGAGCACCCGGTTGACCTTGTCGCCGACGAGGGACTCGCGCAGCGGCCGGATCAGCGGAATCGCGCCGGCGACGGCGGCCTCGTAATAGAGGTCCCGGCCGTGCTGCTCGGCGGCGGCGTGCAGCGCGGCACCGTCCTGGGCGATGAGCGCCTTGTTGGCGGAGACGACGGAAGCCCCGTGCTCGAAAGCGGTGGTGATGAGGGTCCGAGCGGGCTCGATCCCCCCGATGACCTCCACCACGACATCAATGTCGCCGCGTTTGACGAGCGCGGTCGCGTCCGTGGTGACCAGCGAAGGATCGATTCCGTCCCGCACCCTCGACGGGCGGCGGACGGCGACCCCGGCGAGCTCCACCGGGGCGCCGATCCTGGCTGTGAGGTCGTCGGCGTGCGTCGTCATGATGCGCGCCACCTCTGAGCCGACAACCCCACAGCCCAGCAGCGCCACCTTCAGCGGACGCGTACGCATCATCCGACCTCACTTCTCATACATCAAACGGTGGGACCAGTCTCACCCACCGGACCGGAGTTTCTATCCCCTGTCCGAATCATGAGACATCTATTTCATTACCCGACATCGAGACGCAGGAGATCTTCCTCTGTCTCGCGCCGGACGATCACTCGCGCCGCTCCGTCCCGCACGGCGACGACCGGCGGACGGAGGGCGTGGTTGTAGTTGCTCGCCATGGAGCGGCAGTACGCGCCGGTCGCGGGCACGGCGATCAGATCACCGGGAGCGAGGTCGGCGGGCAGAAACGCGTCCTTCACGACAATGTCCCCGCTCTCGCAGTGCTTGCCGACGACGCGTACGAGCATGGGCTCGGCGTCGGACTCGCGCGACACCAGCGCGACGCTGTACTCGGCGTCGTAGAGCGCGGTGCGGATGTTGTCGGACATGCCGCCGTCGACGGAGACGTACGTACGCAGACCCTCGAGCGGCTTGACGGTGCCGACCTCGTAGAGGGTGAAGGCGGTGGGCCCGACGATGGCACGCCCCGGCTCGACGGAGATACGAGGAGTCCGCAGATCGGCGGCCTCGCACTCCCTCGTGACGATCTCACTCAGCGCCTTGGCGATCTCGTGCGGCTCACGCGGGTCGTCGTCGGAGGTGTACGCGATGCCGAGCCCGCCGCCGAGGTCGATCTCGGGAAGCTCGACGCCGTGCTCGTCCCGGATCTCGGCAAGCAGCTGCACGACGCGGCGAGCGCTGACCTCGAACCCCGCCATGTCAAAGATCTGCGACCCGATGTGGCTGTGTACGCCGATGAGCTCGAGCCCGTCGAGCTGGAGGGCGCGGCGCACGGCCTCGGCGGCCTGCCCCCCGGCGAGGGCGATGCCGAACTTCTGGTCCTCGTGGGCGGTGGCGATGAACTCGTGGGTGTGCGCCTCGACGCCGACGGTGACGCGAATCTGCACGGGCTGCCGCCTGCCGAGCCGCTCGGCGATGTGCGCGACCCGCACGATCTCCTGGAAGGAGTCGAGCACGATGCGACCCACGCCGGCTTCGATGGCCCGCTCGATCTCGTCCACGGTCTTGTTGTTGCCGTGGAAGGCGATGCGGTCGGCGGGCATCCCGGCGTCGAGGGCGGTGGTGAGCTCGCCACCGGAGCAGACGTCGAGGTTGAGCCCTTCTTCATGCAGCCAGCGAACGACGGCACGCGAGAGGAAGGCCTTCCCCGCGTAGAAGACGTCGGCGTCGGTCCCGAAGGCGCCGCGCCAGGCGTGGCAGCGGGCGCGGAAGTCGGCCTCGTCGAGGAAGTAGGCGGGGGTGCCGAACTCCTCGGCGAGCCGGGTCACTTCGATGCCGCCGACGGTGGCGACACCGTCCGCGTTGCGGGTGACGGTCTGCGCCCAGACCTTCGGGTCGAGGGAGTTCAGATCGGCGGGCGGCGCGGTGTAGTGCCCCTCGGGCAGTACGTCGGCGTGGCGGGGCCCGGCGGGGTGTGCGGAACGGCTCATGTCGCGGTCGTCTCTCTCACGATGTCACTGGTGACGGTGTCACAGATGTTCGGGTGCGCTGATACCGAGCAGGGACAGGCCGCCGGCGAGCACCGTCCCGGCGGCTTCGGCGAGCGCGAGCCGGGCGCGGTGGGCGGCCAGGGGTTTCTCGTCACCGCGCGGCAGGACGGACGGCTGAAAGGCGAGGAAGGCGTCGGCGGTGTCGACGAGGTGCCGGGCCAGGCGGTCGGGCGCGTGGCGCCGGGCGGCGGATGCGAGGACGCGGGGGTGGTCACCGATGGCGTCGAGGAGGTCTTGCGCTTCTTGTACGTCTTGTACGTCGCCGGGGGCGGCGTCGAACCCGAGGGCCTCGGCGTTCCGGCTGAGGGCACGGCTACGGGAGTACGCGTACCGCACCCGGAAGAGGGGGTTGCTCTCGCGCCGGACGAGGTGCTCGTCCTCGTCGATCCGGGGGCGGTCGTGCCCGGCCGGATAGAGCAGGGCCCAGCGGGCGGCGTCGCGGCCGAGGGGGGTGGGGTCCTGCGGGGCGGGGACGGGGCGGAGGGTCTTCAGCGGGACGGGAGGCTTCCCGTGGGCGTCGACGCGCACCCCGAGACCGGTCGTCAAGGCGGGATCGAGCGCCTCGTCACAGGTGACCCGGACGAGGGCACCCTGCGAACGGAGGATGCGACGGAGGGTGTCGGCGAGGACGGCGGCGCGGACTTCGCGGGGGAAGTGGAGCTGGTGGCGGGCGCCGGTGTCGGGGTGGACGTGCCCGTAACAGGCACCGCGCTCGCGTACGTCACGTACGAGGGCTGCTCCCCTGCTGTCTCCCCCTTCACCTCCCCCGTTACCTCCGCCTTCGGCGAGGGTGATGTTGAGGAAACCGGGCCCGGTGATGTCGATGGAGGCGATGCCGGGCTCTGCGGTGAGCCGCGGGGCCAGAATCTCGGCGACCTGTAGCGGCGGCCGCCCGGCGGCGCGGGCGACCTGCAGGGCGACGTTGGTGGCGTAGTCCCCACAGCCACCGGGCCGCGGCCGCTCGACGATCACCCGCTCGGACATGCCCACGTCATGGAGCTCACCGTCATCAACGGCACGGCGCATGGCGCGCAGCACGGAACGGGAGAGCTCGACGGGGGTCACGGGACAAGCGTATGGGAGGAGGGGGGTAGGGACGCGACCTGGTTTAGCGGATGGTCCGGGATGTGGACGGGGGTGGGGGGGGTCTCTGGGGTGGCCGGGCTTCCCGGGCTTCTGCGACAGGGCCCGCGGGGCGGTCGGCTCAGCCGCCGGTGCGGCCGGCGCGCTCGGCCTCTCCGGTCCCTGCTGCACAGTCGCCGCCGAGTGCCTCGCCGCCACGGCCGCGCTCCAGCAACTGCCGTACGATCCCGACCAGTTCACTCGGCTCAAAGGGCTTGGCGAGGAAGGCGTCCACGCCTACTTCGAGCCCGCTCTCCACCTCGTACTGAGTACAGGCACTGACGATCACGATGGGCAGATTCCGGGTCCGCGGATCGGAACGCAGCCGCGCGGCGGTCCGCAGCCCGTCGAGGCGGGGCATCACGACATCAAGGGTGACGGCATCGGGCCTGACCTCTTGAACCACGTCCAGGCACTCGGCACCGTCAGCCGCGGTCACGACCTCGAAGCCCTCCAGCTCGAGGTTGACCCTGATCAGTTGCCGGATGACCTTGTTGTCGTCCACAACAAGCACGCGGCCGGGCACGCCTGACACAACTCGAGAGTAGGTCTGCCGACACCGCCGCGTCCGGGTTTTCCCCACTTCCGCCCCGTGCGGGGGACCCCGGGGGCCTGCCTCCGCACTGCTTCCGCACTGCTTCCGCCTGCGCGGGCGAGTCCAGGGTGACCACTTGGAGGCGGGGTACGGATGTGCCCGCTCCGGCGGCCCCGGAGATGGGGAAATACCTGTTCATGGAGACCCCTTGGGAGCTGGTAGGGTTCTACCCGTCGCCGCACAAACCGCGCTGACACGCCCCCGTAGCTCAGGGGATAGAGCAACGGCCTCCGGAGCCGTGTGCGCAGGTTCGAATCCTGCCGGGGGCACAGAAGCCGGAACAGCGCGATCAAGTCGCTGACCAGCCAAAGTGTCACGTACAAAGAGCCGGACCCAGTCTCACTGGGTCCGGCTCTTTGTCGTTCTCAATCACTGATCGCGAGTGAGTGGCGAGTGAGAAATCAGGCCCCTTCCACCCTCCACCCCATCGCCTTCTCGATCTTCTGGTTGTTCACCTCTTCATGGCCGTCGATGCAGCCCTCGTACCGTCGGTGGATGACCTCAGGTATATGCGTGAAGTCCCGAGATGAACCGTCTCCATCACGATGCCCCGCGACATCGCCGAAGCGGCACGCGCCCGGAGCGGTCCTTCCGGCCTGTCGGCGTACGTCGCAGCGGCCGTCGCCCGACAGATCGAACGGGACAACCTCAAGGAGCTCATCACTGTCGCCGAAGCCGACCACGGCCCCATCAGCGAGGAAGAGATCCAGGCCAAGCGAGACCAACTGCAGCGCGCCCGCCAGGAGCAGCGCCGCAGCGACGGGGCGGACGCCGCGTGAGCCGCCCACCCGCCGTCCCGGGCGGCACACTGATCCTCGACAGCGAAGGCCTTGCCAAGGCGGTGCTGCGGGACCGCGAGGTGGCGGGCTGGCTCGCCCTGGCGCGGGCCGACGACATGCGTGTGATCACCAGTGCGGCCACCCTCGTCGAAGTCGTACACCCCCGTATCAAGCGCCCTGCCTTCGAGTGGACGCTGTCCCGCATCGTGGTCGAGCCGGTCAGCGAGCCCGTTGCCCGACACGCGGCTGCCCTCCTCGCCGACGCCGGACTGCATGGCCACAAGTACGCCATCGACGCCATGCTCTGCGCCACGGCGCTGGCCGCGCCTGGGCCGGTGACCGCCCTCACCTCCGCTCCGGAAGACCTCACCGCCCTGTGCGGCGGCCGTGTCACCGTCATCAAGATCTGAGGCGCACAGCGCGGCAGCCGTCCGCCAGGTCGCCGGCTCCGTTCTGTGGCTCCCACCCAGGGCTCGACCCCGCCGGGGGCACCCTTTATGAGGTGCCCAAAGACCCCGTCACCAGCGGAAACGCTGAGGCCGGGGTCTTCGCGTATCTACAGACGTGTTCTGCGGACTCCGCTGCTGACAGGGGTCGGGTTCCGCTGTCAGGCGCTGTCAGTGCGCTGTGGGTGTGGTGTCAGGACCGCCCGGCAGAGTCTTGCTCATCGACGAACGGCAAGTACCCGCCGGGAAAGCCCGGCAGGGGCCGCTCACATCAAGGAGTACACACACCATGTCCGTCACCTTCACCGACCAGGACAAGCTCACCCTCCGCACCGCCGCCTACGGCGCCATCTCCCTGCTGGCCGCCGCCGACGCCGCCGGCTCACCCCACAAGATCGCCACCCAGGGCTCCATCGCCCTGGCCTCCGCGACGGGCCCCGTCGGCTACGTCCTCGCCGAGAACTCCAAGATCGGCGACCTCGGCGGCAAGTCGGTCGCCGAACTCGCCGACACCGTCCTGCCCGCCCTGACGGCCGCCGCGAACTTCCTCAAGAAGCAGGACCCGGTGCAGGCCGACAACTTCCGCGGCATCATCACCCTCGCCCTCGAAACCGCAGCCCAGGCCCGCAAGGGCGGCCCCAGCCCCACCATGACCGACATGAGCCACAAGATCACCGCAGCCATCGACGCCGCGTGACGGGGGCCCACCCGATCGAGACAGCGAGGGGCCGGACCCCGATGTGCAGAGTCCGGCCCCTCGGTGACAGTGGCTAGCTCGCCTCCGCCTCGTCCCGCTTCGATGCCAGTGTTCGGACCAGGTCGATCACGTCGCCCACCGTCCTGACGTACGCCAACTGCTCGCGCTCCACCCGCTGGCCCAGCTCGCGTTCCAGGACCGTGATCAGGTCCACGTAGTCCATCGAGTCCAGGCCCAGGTCCTCGCGGAGGTTGGTGTGGGGGTCCTCGACGTCCTCTCTTGGCATCACCACCGCCTCTGCCAGGAGGGTGATCACTCGGGACTCCAGCTCCTCGGTCGTGCCCGTCGTGCCCGTCGTGCCTGTACCGGTTTGGTCCATGGGGTTCTCCCTTCTTCCCGCTGCTTCGTCGTCAGGCCTTCGGCTTCGCCGGATGCGTCTGCGGTGCCACCTGGACGCCCGCCATCGCCATTGCCTTCGGCGACAGTTCGTCTCGTTGCCAGCCCAGGGACGAGAACCTGCTCAGGCCGTCGCCCTCGTTGTTGTGGCCCACCATCACCGAGTAGAGGTTGATGGTTCCCGGCTCCTGGAGCTGGGTCGCGAAAGGTGCGTCGTCGAAGGTTGCGATCCGGCGGTGGCGGACCTTCAGGGGGCCGTACTCGCGGTCGTAGTCCTCGGGGGTGAACGTCAGGACGCCCGTCTGGCCGCTCACCGCTGACGGCTTGACGCTTTCGCGGTACGTGCGGATCACCGAGTGGCTGCCGTTCACGAAGCGGAAGACCGTGAGGTTGCGGCGGAACGCCGAGTGGTCGACCGCTATCTGCTGGACCAGGTTGGGGAGGATGTCAGGGACCATTGCCGCCGTGCCGTCTCCCGTGAAGGAGATGACATTCTCGTCGCGGCGGGTGGCTATCCCGGGCAGGGCCATCAGGCCGTCGCCCATCAGGCCCCGGCCGTACCAGCCCGAGAAGCCCTGGCTGGTACGGGGCAGGGTGTTCACCGCCGAGAGGCCGGCTCGGCCGATGTCGTACACGCCCACGTAGCGGTAGTCCTCTTCCTCGATGAGGCCCTCCAGGACCCCTCGCAGGCGGCGGAAGAAGTAGTTCGTTGTCATCGGGAGGACCGGGAGGAGGCCGATTACGTCTCCGTCCGAGTCCGTTGTCGAGGCGATTGCCTTGCGGCGGAGCTCAAGGACCTCGGGGGCTACGTCGAGGCGCTCGTGCAGGGCGCGCAGGACTCCCTCGATGTCGTCGACGATGCCCAGGCCCGTGAAGGGGGCCTTGTCGATCTCCCGCTCCGTTATCTGGATCGGGGCGAGCTGGCGCAGTGACGACTCGGAGAACGGTGTGTCGATCTGGGGGATCTGTGTGCCTACGAACATGACCGACTGCTCGGCCGACGGGCGCAGTGCGCCCTCCTTGTACAAGTACTCGTAGACGCGCGGCGAGTAGCCGTACATGCTCAGCGTTCCGATGTACTCGTCGATGGTCTTGCCGTCGCGGTACCTGTTCACCGTGCCGGGCTGTGCCACCGAGTCGGCCAGGCCTATGCCCGCCTTCTTCGCCAGCTCGTACATCAGGTCCGTCGCCGTGGCGTTGAGCGGTCCCACCTGGCTCAGGAGCCTTCGGGGTGCGGTGTTGAGGAGAGTCGACAGTTCTTCGACTTCGGAGCTACGGACCGACTCGACCCTGCGGGGGGTCAACTCCGGGACCTTCGGGAGCTCTTCGGGCGCGAGGGTCGTCTGGAGTACGTCTCGGGGGGCGATCACCATCACCGGGCCGCGGCCCGCCGAGTACGCCTCGAATGCGTCGGCCAGGCCCTTCGCGATGTCGGCCGACCTCGCGATGTGCACCACCGGGAAGCCGCGGGCCAGCAGCGACGGGCGGCTGTCCTCCGTGCGGTGGATGGTGCCCTGGAAGGGGTGCCACTGGTCGGTCCGCGAGTCGCAGCAGACGATGAAGCCCTTCGTGCCGACCGCCACGTGGTTGGCGAGCGTTCCGCGGAACTCCTCGTGCATGCCGCTGGTCGCGACGATCGCGAACGGTGCGGCGTCCAGCGTGTAGCGGGCGAGGGCGGAGCACGCCAGGCTGTGCTCGCTCGGGCCGCGCACGATCGGGTTGCCGTTGCTCACGGCACGCTGCTCGATGTCGTCGATGAATGTCGCCACGCCGGAGCCGGTGTAGTAGTGCAGGCCCCAGGCCGAACCTGCCTGCTCCGTAAGGAAGTCGGCGATCGAATCCGCGATGCTGCTCGGCTTCATCGCCGGGCGCAGGCGGCTGTTGCTGTGCAGCTGGACCGAGTCGACGAATGCGCAGGCGACATCGGCCGCCACCACCCAGGACTCTTCCGGCATCCAGCGCGGCGTGAAGAGTTCGACGGAGTAGAAGCTCTCCACGTCCTGGTCGGTGTAGACATGCACCGAGTAAGGGCTCGGCTCGAACTCCGCCGACTCGCCGATGGCCAGGGAGAGTTGGGCCAACTGCTCGTTCAGTTCATCGGGTGACGTCATGCGGTAGCGGTAGTCGTGGTGTTCGAGCAGGAGCAGACTGAGGACCGATTTCTGGTTCTGCGTCTGTCCTGTCTGGCCTGTCTGGCCCTGCGTCGCGGCGATCACCGCCTTCTCCACCGCCGCCAGCGAATCGACCGTCAGCAGCGTGAACTGGTCCTCGGGGGCCACCAGATCGAGGAAACGCAGACCGCGCGTGACGACCTCGCGGTAGTCGTCGTTCGCCGGGTCGGCGGCCGGCGTCACCGGCACGTCGGCGCCACGCGCGCCGGCCAGGTCCGTCAGCGCGCGGCCCGCCGCGGGGCCCACTGTTTCGCCGTCGGATACGACAACCACCAGTCGGCGGAAGGGAGTTGCTTGCGGCATCTCGGGCATTTCTGTACGTCCCAACAGTAGTTGTGTTCAGCCAGGGGCGGTGAATCGGTCAGGGGGTGAATCAGGCAGGGGATGGATCCGTAGCGTCAGGCGTCCCTGTTGCGGAGTCTGACCACCGCCGACCAAGGAGCCCGGCGCGGTTGCCGCGGATCCGGCTGCGGGAACAGGGAAAGAAGGCGCATGAAGGGGGAAAGGCGCTTCCATTTCGCCGCCGCCGCCAGCTGCGAGGCAAAACGTTCGACGGTCCAGCCCGCCTCTTCGAAGAATCCGATTCCGTTGGCCGGGCCGAAGACGACCGGCGCATTGTTCTTTTTACTGGCCCGGTCGGAGAGTTTGACGACGGCCGGGCTGATGATGTCCGCGATCCACCAGGTGATTTCGGACGACTTCAGGTCCGCAACCACGCCACGGACCTCGGATTCGGACAGGTAGAGGAGAAGCCCCTCTGTGATGACGAGCGTTCTGCCCGGCTGCCCCTGTGTCGCACCTTGTGCCGCACCTTGCGCCGCACCTTGTGTCGCCTCCTTGAGGAAGGCGCGGCGGGCCTCCGTGTCCGTGAGGTCGACGGGTACGCGGGTGAGCTTGCAGCGCGGCTCCTCGTGGGCGAGGACGCGGTTCTTCTCCTCGACGATCCCGGCCAGATCGACCTCGATCCACTCCAGTTCCGCGGGCAGATCGAGGCGATAGGGCCTGGTGTCGAGGCCCGCGGCGAGGTTGATGACGCGGTCGCAGCCGTCCGCGACGCACTGCGCGATGAGGTCGTCTATGAGCTTGGTCCGCGCGATGAAGAACCAGCCGTTGCCGAAAGACCGCTTGGCCTCCTCGGCGATGATCCTGCCGCGTTCGCCGGCGAGGCCCGCCGCCAGCGGATCGCTGAACAACGCGTCCGGCCGTGCGGATTCACGGGCCCGATACTCCGCGACCCAGCGCGCCATATCGGAGACATTCGCAATCACCGATTTCACCATGGATTCCCCTTCCCCTGTGCAGAGTTGGTCCTTTCGGTCACCGCCACCTGTGGGTAGACTCCGAGACCGTATTTTGCTTTGTGTCGTACGCCCGATTCAGCTGCCGAAGGAGACCTCTTCCGTGTCCACTCCGCGTGCGCGTCGCGTCGAAGTACCGCAATCGCTTCGATCCAGTGAAATTTTCAAGGATTCCAACTACGCGTCCGCGTTCGAATTAGCGACTCCGGACGCTCGGTCCCGTACGCCCGAGCAGTGGGGCCGGACCACGTTCGAGGGTGCTCCGGCTCTCCTGCAGCGGGTCCTGCGGTTGGGCTGGACGCTCGTCCTCGGCCTCCGGATGGGCGGACGGTCCGAGCCGGGCCACGTGCTCGGCTGGCTCATCTCGGACTCCGGTTCCGAGTCGATGACGCTCGAATCGCACTCGGGGCTCGTCGCCACGTACAACGTCGTCGAGGTGACGGACGCGAGCGTGGTGTGGGCGACCTCCGTGCGGTTCAACCGGCGCTTCTCCCGCGTGATTTGGGGTATGGCCGCTCCGGTCCATCACCTGGCGGTTCCGTACCTCCTGAAGCGGGCGAGCCGGTCCGCTGCCCGTTAGTGGAACTGTTCCTCCTCGGTCGAGCCGCTCAGCGCGGTGGTGGACGAGGCGGGGTTCACGGCGGTGGAGACCAGGTCGAAGTAGCCGGTGCCGACCTCGCGTTGGTGCTTGACCGCCGTGAACCCGTGCTCCTGGGAGGCGAACTCCCGCTCCTGGAGGTCGACATAGGCGGTCATGCCCGACTCGGCGTAGCCGCGGGCCAGGTCGAACATGCCGTGGTTGAGGGAGTGGAAACCGGCCAGCGTGATGAACTGGAAGCGGTAGCCCATCGCGCCCAGCTCCCGCTGGAACTTGGCGATCTGGTCGTCGTCCAGGGCCGCCTTCCAGTTGAAGGACGGCGAGCAGTTGTAGGCCAGCATCTGGTCGGGGTGCTCGGCGTGGATCGCCTCGGCGAACTCCCGTGCCTGGCCCAGGTCGGGGGTGCCGGTCTCCATCCACAGCAGGTCGGCGTAGGGGGCGTAGGCCAGGCCGCGGGCGATCGCTGATCCCATGCCGTTCTGTACGCGGTAGAAGCCCTCGGCGGTGCGTTCGCCGGTCACGAACCGGGCGTCGCGCTCGTCGACGTCGCTGGTCAGCAGGTTCGCGGCGAGCGCGTCCGTGCGGGCCACGATCAGTGTGGGGACATCGGCGATGTCCGCGGCCAGGCGGGCCGCGTTGAGGGTGCGCACGTGCTGGGCGGTCGGCACCAGGACCTTGCCGCCCAGGTGGCCGCACTTCTTCTCCGAGGCCAGCTGGTCCTCGTAATGAATCCCCGCCGCGCCCGCCTCGATCATCGCCTTGGTCAGCTCGAAGGCGTTCAGCGGGCCGCCGAAGCCGGCCTCCGCGTCGGCCACGATCGGGGCCAGCCAGTCCACCGAGGAGTCGCCCTCGGAGGTGGCGATCTGGTCGGCGCGCAGCAGCGCGTTGTTGATCCGACGCACCACCTGGGGAACGGAGTTGGCCGGGTAGAGCGACTGGTCGGGGTAGGTGTGCCCGGCCTGGTTGGCATCGGCCGCCACCTGCCAGCCCGACAGGTAGATGGCCTGGAGTCCGGCCTTCACCTGCTGGACCGCCTGGCCGCCGGTCAGCGCGCCCAGCGCGTGCACGTAGTCCCGGTCGTGCAGCTGGCGCCACAGCCGCTCGGCCCCCCGCCGGGCCAGCGTGTGCTCCTCACGGACACTGCCGGAAAGCTTGACCACGTCCTCGGCGGTATAGGTGCGCTCGATCCCCTTCCAGCGGGCCTCGGTCGCCCACCGCTGCGCCAGCTCCTCGGCTGTGGTCGTTTCTGTCTGTGCCATGCCTGTCTCTCCCCGAATCGCGTGGTAACGCATCGTTGCTGTCAGCTGTGCGAGGTGCGGGCGAACCATTCGCCGAGCACTCGTGCCGTGGTCGCGGCCTTGTCCTCGAGAATCGAGAAGTGGTCGGCGAGGACCGATTCGCCGAAGTCCGCCGCTTTCCAGGTGGGATCGATGGGGGCGTTCAGCGTCGCGCCCGCCCCCGCCGCCCGCACCGCGAGGGTGGGGGCCTTGATGCTGATCGGCGACCACTGGTCGTAGAGCCGCAGATAGGCGCCCATCGCCAGGAGGTTGTCGTCGTTGACGACGATTCCGGTCGGGTCCCGGTCGAGGATCTCGTTCATCGCCCAGTCGAACAGGGCCTCCCGCTCGCCTCTGTCGTCGATGTCGTACGTATCGATCATCACGACGCCCTCGGCCTCGCGCCCCGTCCTCTGCAGCCGCTCCGCGATGGCCTGTGCCATCAGTCCGCCCACGGAGTGGCCGACGAGGAAGAAGCGTTCGCCCGCCGCGGCTTCGAGCGTGGCCTCGGCCATCGCCTCGACCACCAAGTCCCACGACACCGGCAGCGGCGAGGACTTCCCGAAGCCAGGAAGTACGAGCGCCGAGGTCCGCATCCTGGGGCTGAACTCAACCGCAAGACGGGCGAATTGGTGGGGTCCTGAACCCGCGAGGAACGAGGGCACGCAGATCACCGCGGGCGATGCGCTGCCGTCGGCGGCAAGCACCGACCTGGGCGATCCGCTCAGCTCCGCCGTCGACGAGAAGGACGGGCGGAAGCGTGAGGCGGCCGCGAGGACCGGGACCGCTTCCCCGATGGCGTTCTCGACGTGTGCGCGGCGCAGCATCACGGTGAAGGTGCCGCTGCGGCGCTCTTCTCCGGCCGCCGGTTGGGCCGGTGCTGCCGCCGCCGCCTGCTTTTCCGGCTTCTCCCCCAGCCAGTACCGCTGGCGCTGGAAGGGGTACGTCGGCAGTTCCACCGTGCGTGCGGCGCGGTCGGCGAACGCCGGTGCCCAGTCCACGCGTACGCCGCCGACGTGGGCCTGCGCGAGCATGAGCAGGAAGGCGGCGAGACCGTCGGTCTCGTCGTCCACCGGCCGCGTGATCAGGAACTCGGCGGGGTCGCCGCCCGCGGCGCCGATGGCCGTGGCCACCTCGTCGGCGAGGGTGGGCTGCGGGCTGATCTCGATGAACGCGCGGAAGTCGTGCTCGGCCTTCTCGCGGATGCCGTCCCGCAGGGTGCCGGTCTCCGGGGCGCCGTCCTGCCGCGCAGGCGCCGCACTCGTGTCGGCCGTGGACGCCCCGGCCACGATGCGTGCGGCCTCCTCCAGCGTCCGGTGCCCGGTGATCACCGAGGCGGCGAGTTCGCCGCCGGGCTGGGCGACCACTCCATCGGCCTTGACGCCGTACGAGTCCCAGAGCGCCGCGAGCGACACCTGGACGGCGAAGAAGGCGGGACCGAACACGCCCTCGTCGAAGACCGCGGGGGCGCCGGGTGCGCCGTTCAGGACGTCGAGGAGGTTCCACTCGACGTGCGGGGCGAGGGCATCGGCGCACTCCCCCATCCGGGCGGCGAACACCGGGGCGCCGGCAAGGAGTTCATGGGCGAGGTGCATCGACTGACGGTCGGGGGCCGGGACCACGAAGGCGATACTTCCCGTCCGCGCCCTGGAGCTGAGCCGGACACGGGGGCCGGGGTCACCTTCGGCGATCTGGTCGAGTCCGGCGAGGAGTTCGGTGCGGTCGTTGCCGACGATCACCGCGCGGTGGGAGAGCTGGGCACGACCGGTCGCGAGTGAGTAGCCGATGTCCAGGGGGTCCAACTCCGGCCGTGCGCCAAGCCATTCACGCAAGCGACGGGCTTGGGCACTCAGGCCCGAGGGCATCTTGCCGGACAGGACCCACACCGCCGGACCGCCCGGCCCGTCCTCAGACGCCGCAGCCTCCACCGGAGACTCCAGGGGCGGCTCCTCCACGATCACATGCGCGTTCGTGCCACTGGCTCCGAAGCTCGACACCCCAGCACGACGCGGCCGCGAACCATCCCGAGGCCACTCCCGCGCCTCCCGCAACAGCTCCACCGCACCCGAAGACCAGTCCACCTTCGACGTCGGCTCATCCACATGCAGCGTCGCGGGCAGCGACTGAGCACCCATCGCCATGACCATCTTGATCACACCGCCCACACCCGCCGCCGCCTGGGTGTGCCCGATGTTCGACTTCAGCGAGCCGAGCCACAACGGCCGCCCCGCCACCCGGTCCTGCCCGTACGTCGCAAGCAACGCCTGCGCCTCGATCGGGTCGCCAAGCACGGTCGCCGTGCCATGACCCTCCACCGCGTCCACATCCGCCGACGACAGGCCCGCATCCGCCAACGCCGCCCGGATCACCCGCTCCTGGGACGGCCCGTTCGGCGCCGTCATGCCATTGCTCGCACCGTCCTGGTTCACCGCCGAACCGCGCAACACCCCATACACCCGACGACCATTGCGCCGCGCATCCGACAACCGCTCAAGGAGGAGTACGCCCATGCCCTCCGCCCAGCCGGTGCCGTCCGCCGCCGATGCGAAGGAGCGGCAGCGGCCGCCCGGGGAGAGCGCACGCTGGCGGGAGAACTCCACGAAGACCTCGGGCGTGGCCAGGACGGTCACCCCGGCGGCCACGGCCAGCGAGGACTCGCCGCGGCGCAGGGACTGCATCGCCAGATGTGTGGCGACCAGGGATGACGAGCACGCCGTGTCCACCGTCAGCGCAGGGCCCTCGAACCCGAACGTGTAAGCCACGCGGCCCGAAGCGACCGCCGGGAGCGTGCCGATCCCCCAGTAGCCCTGGAGGCCGGTGCCGCCCGCTCGGGCGACGTAGCTGTAGTCGACGCCGGACACGCCGGCGAAGACGCCGGTCGGAGTGGAGCGCAGTGCGGCGGGGTCGATGCCCGCGTCCTCGAAGACCTCCCAAGCGCCCTCCAGGAGCAGCCGCTGCTGCGGGTCCATCGCCAGGGCCTCGCGGGGGCTGATCCCGAAGAAGTCGGCGTCGAAGTCCGTGGCGCCGGTGATGAAGCCGCCCGACTTGGAGTACGTCGTGCCGGGGTGGTCCGGGTCGGGGTGGTACAGCTCGGCCAGCGGCCAGCCGCGGTCCGTCGGGAACTCCGAGATGGCGTCGCGGCGTTCCTCGACGAGGCGCCACAGTGCGGCGGGCGAGTCGACACCGCCGGGATACCGACAGGCCACGCCGACGATCACGATGGGGTCGTCATCGGCGGGGGCCGAGTCCGCCGCAGTCTCATCGGCCGCGGTCGTATCGGCAGGCGCCTCGATACGGGACACCAGATATCGGGCGACCGCGTCGGGATTGGGATGGTCGAACAGCATGGTCATTGGCAGTTCAAGGCCGAAGGCCCTGCCTAATTGACTGGTCAGTTCAAGTGCGGCCAGTGAGTTGTAGCCGTAGTCGAGGTATGCGCGCTGAGGATCGATGACATCCGGGGACTGACCGAGTAAATCCGCGGTTTCCTTGAGGACAACATCCAGCACCGTGCGCAGGCGGTCATTGTCGCCTATTCCTGCACTGCCCATGTACTTCCCCCATTCAAGCGCGTACCGCTTCCGGAACCTACCTCAAAGAAGGCCGGACCGCGGCGAATATTCGACGTGCTGCACGGGCAGCGAGAATCTCGCGGAGTCGCAAACCTCGACCATTTACATAAGCTATCCACCAGTCACGTATCCATCAGTCACGGGCACGACACCACCTGTGCCGCGTAGCTGAGCCCCGCGCCGAAGCCGAGGAGCAGGATCGGGTCGCCGGACCGGACCTGGCCCAGGTCGATGAGGCGGGACAGCGCGAGCGGGACGGAGGCCGCCGAGGTGTTGCCGGTCTCCACGATGTCGCGGGCGACGGCGGCGTCGGTGACGCCGAGGCTCGCGGCGAGGCGTTCGATCATGCGCAGGTTGGCCTGGTGGGTGACGAAGCCCTTGAGGTCACCGGGGGCGATCCCGGCGCGCGCGCAGGCCTCCTCCGCGACCGCGGCCAGTTCGGTGGTGACCCAGCGGTAGACGGCCTGGCCGCGCATGGTGACGCGGCCGTGCCGGTCGGGGATGGCGACCAGGGTGGCCTGGTCGCCGTCGCCGCCCCACACCACCGGGTGGATGCCCGTCCGTTCGGCGGGTACGACGACCGCGGCGCCGGCCCCGTCGGCGAAGACGGTGGCGGTGTCCACGTCCGCCGGGTCCACCCAGTCGGTCATCCGCTCCGATCCGACGACCAGGGCGCAGCGACTGGTGCGGGAACGGATCAGGCCATCTGCGACCCCGAGTCCGTAGCAGAACCCGGCGCACGCGGCGTTCACGTCGAAGGCCGCGGTGTGCGGGACGCCGAGCAGCGCGGCGACGGTCGCGGCGCCACTGGGCATGGGCGACGGCATGGAGCAGGTGGCGAGCACGAGGAGGTCGATGTCGGACGGGGCGAGCCCGGCGGCCGACAGCGCCTTGGCGCCGGCGGTCGCGGCCATCGCCGTGACCGAATCATCCACACCTGCGAATCTGCGTTCGCGAACGCCCACGCGCCGCTCGATCCACTCGGCCGTCACGCCGAGCGGTGCGCCCAACTCCTCATTGCCGACGACCCGCTCCGGGCGAATGCCCGCGACGGCCGCGATCCTGGAACCGGTTACCGTTTCAGGAACGGCCGGAGCAGATGAATGAGACAACACAGGTCACCCCGTCAAGTATTCAACAGCAATTGCGCGATGGACGTCGGCGATGCGACCCTGGAAGGTGATGTGCAATTCGCGCCCTTTATCACGCCAGTTACCCGAACGGTCAACCTGGCTACAGTGTGGCGCAAGTCACATCGAGGGCCGGTGGATTCGGGCTAGATCTTCTTTAGGGTTTGACTACAGGGGGAATTGTTGATCATGTGCGCGTTTTATCGATATGACTCCTCCTGCAGTGCAGACTTCCTAGGAGTGGGAGAGCGTATGAACGGGGAGCACGTTTCGGACACCAATTTCATCGAACGCAGCCGAACAACCATCGAGCGTTCAGCACTCCAGGGTCTGCCCCCCCCCCCCCGGGAGCGCGAAGTGCTCAGCGTCCTGCCGGCCGGTGAGGGGAACCGGGCGCTTGCCAGCCGGCTCGGCATAGCCGAGCGGACCGTGAAGGCACATCTGACCAGCATCACCCGGAAGTTAGGGCTGCGTTCCAGGACAGAGGCCGTGCTCGTGTCGCTGCAATGGGCAGACGACCTCCGCCAGCGCGGACCGAGCACCGACAAACCGTAGCGGCAGGCCACATCGTGAACGACGTCGCCGTCCGGACCCTCCGCATTCCCGATCACGCCGCGGCGGCCGCCGCGCGCGCGGAGGTCCTCGACGCCGACGAGGCCTCGCGCGCCGCGGAGTTCCAGGACTCCGCGGCGCGCGAGCGCTATGTCACCGCGCATGTGGGACTGCGCGTCCTGCTCGGCGCGCGGCTCGAAGTAGCCCCCCAGAGCGTGGAGTTCGTCCGAGAGCCCTGCGGGATGCCCGACTGCGAACTGCCGCACGGCAGGCCCGCCGTCGCGGGCAGACCCGATGTGCGGTTCTCCCTCTCGCATGCAGGGGACTTCGCGCTGTACGCACTTGCGGAATCGCCGGTCGGGGCGGACATCGAGTCGGCCGAGCTGGCACGCGACGGGTTCGCGCGGATGCTGCGCCGTCTGCATCCGGCCGAACAGCAGGCCGTGGCCGCGCTCTCCGTCGAACTGCGCGAGGCGGCGCTGCTCGGCTGCTGGGTGCGGAAGGAGGCCTATCTGAAGGGAATCGGGACGGGGCTGCCGGGCGGAGTCGGCCGCCGACACGTGGGACTGCCCGCGGAGTTCGCCCCGCGCGACGCGCCGCCCGTGCCCGCGGGCTGGTCCGTCGTCGATGTGCCCGCGCCCGACGGATACCGGGCCGCCATCGCCGTACGCAGGCAGGACGGAGCGCCGGACGGGGACGCCCCGCGCCTCCGTGCCGCCGAACTGCGCCTGGAATGACGGCCGTCGCATCACTGCTGCGACTGTCCGGTGGCGCCGACCACCTTGTTGAGCCGGTGCATCCGGGTGGCCAGACTCATCCGGCCCTCAAGACGGAACGCCGGGGGCCGCCGCCCGTCCACGTCGTCGAAGCCGTACTCGGCCGCGAGATCGCCGGTGCTGAGCACCTTCCCCGACCGCTCCATGACGTCCGGGTCGGCGAGCAGCAGGCAGATCGCCCGCCCCACGTACTCCGGCGAGTGCACCACCGAAGCGGGGCCGCTGCCCATCGCCTCCCACGCCGCCTCCACCCGCTCGGTGCGGACGAAGCCCGGGTGCAGGGAGAGCGCCGCGACGCCGCGCTTGCGCAGATCGGACGCGAAACCCCGGCACATGCGGTCGGATGCCGACTTGAAGACGTCGTAGCCGACCTGGCCGAGGTAGATGTCGCCGTCGGAGAAGCTGATGCCGACGACCAGGCCGCTCTGCTGCGGGATCATCAGCGGGGCCAGCCTGCGCGTCACGTCGTACTGCGCGCGCAGCGACCGCTCGAAGAGGTCGTAGCGCCACATGGGCTGCTCCCAGAAGGCCGCGTCGAAGCGGACCTCGGATGAGCGTTCGTAGCCGCCCCAGGCGTTGTTGACCAGCAGGTCGAGGCGGCCCTGGTCGTCGCGCACCCGCTCGGCGAGCGCCTCGTTGTCCGCCTCCACGCCGTGGTCGCAGCGCAGGGCGATGCCCTTGCCGCCGCGCCGGGTGACCTCGTCGGCGGTGTCGTCCACCGTGCCGGGCAGGCCTTCGGTGCGCTCCCCGTCGCGTGTGCTGCGGCCCGTGACGTATACGGTCGCGCCCGCCGCACCGAGCGCGAGCGCGATGCCACGGCCCACGCCACGGCTGGCCCCGGTGACCACGGCCACCTTGCCGCCCAGATCCGGTGGGTTCCAGCCCTCGTTCACAGCAGTTCCTTCCGTTCGCGTTCGTTCACGTTCGCTCCGGCCCGACGGCCGATGTGCCGCTCGCGCTAGCCGAGGTGCGCCGCCGCGTACTCCAGGCTCGTCAGATAGGCCGCCGTGTCGTCGACGTGCCCGATGCCGTACCGCTCGCGCAACTGGGGCATGGAGGTGGGCAGTACGCCGCCGCTGCATCTGGTGACCTCGCTGACGTCCCGCAGCACGGAGAGGTACGAGCGGGTCATCGGGGCGGTGGACGCGATGGCCTCGGGGTCGAGCTCGTCGGCGTTCACCACAGGCGGCAGGGACAGTGCGCGGCCGCGCTCGGCCGCATGTTTGACCAGGAGCTGCAGACAGGTCTCGATGTCCATCGCCTCCGGGCCGTACGTCACCCAGAACTCGCCCTGGTCGTCACCGAGTTCGATGGCACCGAGCACGGCACGGGACAGCAGGTCCTGCGGTACGAAGTCCATGCGGATGCCCGGGTGCGCGGGGATGAAGGGGGCTCTGCCCCGGCCGAGCCAGTCCGACATGAGCTGCACGATCTGGCCCTGCGACGTCCAGCCGGTCGACGAGTCGCCGATGAGGTTGGTGGGCCGGAAGATCGTGTGCGGCACACCGCTGTCGCGCAGGAGTTGCTCCGCACGCTGCTTGGAGCGGATGTAGTTGCGGCAGACGTTGTCCGCGGACAGCTCCACGGGCGCGGTGTCCGCGAGCGCCGCGACGAAGGCGGTGCTCATGAAGTGGACGGTGGCGCCCGCCTGTTGGGCGAAGTCGATGACACGCCGGGTGCCCTCGATGTTGATCGGCTCGTAGCGCTCGGCGGGCAGACCCCACTCGGTCAGGCCCGCGGAGTGGATGACGACGTCGACCTCGCCGGCCAGCGCGGCATAGCTGTCCGCGTCGAGCCCGAAGCGGTCCGCCGTCATGTCGCAGCGCACCGGCGGCTCGGTCGCCTCGGGCACGGGAGCGCTGTGCGTGGCGGCGATGATGCGCGGCCCTTCCCCGTCCCGGGCGTTCTCGCGCAGGACGGAGCGGCCGACGACACCGGACGCCCCGGTGAGCAGGACGGTTCGACGCGCGCTCATGCCCGGGACTCCTTCCAGTCCATGAGCCGCGCCGCGGCGCGGGCGCCGACGTAGAGCGCGGGCTCGGGCGGGAAGGACGCGGGCGGCTTGCGCCGCTCGTCGTCCACGAAGAGCAGCCGGGAGTAGTCGGTGTCCTTGCCGAGCGCCAGGTCGCGCAGGACCTTGCCGCCGGTGTGGGTCGCCGCGATGCCGTTGCCGCAATAGCCGTACCCGTAAAGGATGTTGCCGCCGTTCAGGGTGCCGAAGTGCGGGGCGTAGTCGCGCACGACATCGGCGGTGCCGCCGTATGCGTACGTGAACTCGATGTCGCCCCACATCGGGAAGAACCGCAGGAACTCCTGGCGGATGGCGCGGTAGACCTCGGGACGGTTCATGTTGCGCTGACGCTTGTCGCGGCCGTAGTAGTACGGCGCGGGACCGCCCGCGAACATCAGCCGGTTGTCGTGGGTGAAACGGGCGCAGGTCAGCAGGGACTTGGCCTCGACCAGGCCCTCGCGCCCGGCCCACGCGACGCGGGACAGCTGCTCGTCGGTGAGCGGCTCGCTGACCATCGCGTACGTCCAGATCGGCACGACCTTGTTGCGGAACGGCGGGAAGGCGTCCATGTGCACATTGGTGGCGAGGACGACCTTGTCGGCCTTCACCCGGCCGCCGGCCGTCACGACGGTGGGCCGCACGCCCGGCTCGACGCGCAGGCAGGGCGACTTGTCGTAGATCGTCACGCCCTTGTCGCGTACGACGCGGGCGATGCCGCGGGCGAGCTTGAACGGGTTCACCAGCGCGCCGCCGGTGCGCATGCTCGCGAGCACCGCGGGCGACCCGATGATGTCCTGCGAGTCCTGGCGCGACAGGATCTCCGGCTGCGCCGCGCCCATCCGTTCGGCCAGGTCGCGGTCGTGCTCGAGGCGCTTGAGCTGTGCCTCGTCGGTGGCGACCATCAGGTAGTCATTGGCCTCGTACTCGATGTCTACGCGGTTCCTGCGGGCGAATCTGCCGATTTCCAGAATCGACCTGCCGACCGCCTTCGACGCGTCGAGTGCACGCTGCAGACCGAATTCCTTGACCAGTGCTTGAATGTCTTTGCCGATGGTTGGCGTGACAAATCCGTCGGCGCGACCCGAGGCCCCGTATCCGGAGTGGTTGGCCTCGACGACACGGATGTCTAGCGCGGGCTCCGCCTCCTTGAGGAAGTAGGCGGTCCACAGACCGGTGTACCCACCACCGACAATGCACACATCACATTCGACGGATTCCCGCAGCGGCTCCCCGAGAGTCACCTGCTCCGTGTCGTGCCAATACACGACGTGTTTGTACGCGTTCAATGGTTGCTCCCCGGTCACACGGTCACACGGTCACACGGTCACACGGCTTCGAGGATGATGCGCGACAGACCCAGGTGGCGGTTGGCGAAATGGCCCACCGTCGCACCCAAGTACCGCTCGTAGTTGGCCACGTTCTCCTCGCCCGCGCACTTCACGGCCTGCTCACGGTTGGCGCGCAGCCGGTTCAGCCACTCCTGGCAGGTCCGGCTGTAGTGGTCCGGGTCATTGCGCAGCGAGACGACGTCGAAGCGCTTCTCGCCGGCCTCGATCACTTCCGACAGCGCCGGAATCTCGGACTCCGGAAAGATGATGTCGATGATGAACAGGAGGTCGCGCACGGTCTGCCGGTCCATCCGGACGTTGTTGCCCTTGATGTTCGTCTGCAGCGCCAGGCGTCCGCCCTTGGGCAGCCAGTCGCGGCAGCGCTCGAAGAACTCACGGTAGGCGGCGACGCGTTCGGTCCGGGACAGGCCGGTGCGTGCGAAGTGCTCGAAGGCGCCGATGGAGATGATGGCGTCGTAGCCCTCTTCGGGCTCATGGTCGAGCCAGTTCTCCACCCGAACTTCCGTGCGCGGCAAGGCCAGTTCACGCAACCGCTCCGCCTGGCTGTCGCTGAGCGTCAGGCCGACCGCCTGCTGCACGCCGTGGGTGTGGACGAGCCGGCCGAGCAGGCTTCCCCAACCGCAGCCGACGTCGAGGACCCGGCGGGCGCCGCCGGCCCGCGCACCCTCGATGAGATGGTCGAGCTTGCGCTGCTGCGCGCTCTCCAGGGTGTCGCCCTCGTCCCACAGGGCGCACGTATAGGTGAGATCGGCGTCAAGCCACAGCGCGAAGAAGTCGTTGGAGACGTCGTAGTGGTGCTTGATGGACTCGGCCGTCGCGCCCTGGTAATCGATGGTCACGCCGCGGCGCTGCCCTGCTTGGTCTCCTCCGCCAGCTTCACCAGGTCGGCGACGGTCTTCACGCCCGCGGCCCGGCTCTCGTCGAACTCGATCTCGAGGTCGTCCTCGATGCTGTAGACGATGTCGGCTATTTGCAGGCTCGAAAGACCCACCGAGTCGAACGAGGTCTCGGCGTTGAGCGTAAATGAATTGGCTTTACTGCCGAGCTTCTTGGCGATGCGCGCGCAGACCTCTTCAGCAGTGATCACAGGGCAGCCTTTCCGCTACGAGTGATGGATTGCCTGAGAATTATTGAGCCGCCGTCCGGGATCCAGGACTCGGGAACCTCGACCCTACCGAGGCCAACCGACGGGCCGCCATTGCCCTTTAGGGCATTGCCCTTGCCCGATCCTGATCCTGGTGGCGGAAAGGGGCACGAGGTGTTTTCCGTACTCCGACCCATCTCTGCCCCATCTCTCCGACTCATCCGACAGCTCCGAGGAGACTGTTATGCAGCCCGTCGGCATAGTCGACTTCGGGAGCTATCTGCCCGAGAAGGTCGTGGGCCCCGAGTTCTTCCTGGACGAGAACGCCCCGGTGGACCCGCTCGCCAACACCCCGCTGTTCCGCGTACCACCGGCCCGCCACCATGTCGCCCCGGACGAGCGGGCGTCCGACATGATCGCGAAGGCGGCCCGGCCCATCTTCGAGCGGCTCGGCAAGGAGCCCGCGGGTCAGGTGGATGTGCTCCTGACGAACGTGCTGCTGCCGGACGAGCCCTTCATGGGCGTCGGCGCCCAGGCCGCGCACCGGCTCGGCATCGACCCCGAGTGGATCGTGGACCTGCACAACGGCGGCTGCGCCTCGTTCATGTACATGGTCCAACTGGCCCAGAAAATCATGGCCGACGGCGCCGCGCGCACCGCGCTGATCGCCAATGTGCAGAACACCGCGGGCCAGATGTTCGCCCAGTCCGATGTGCGCACGCAGTCGCACGCGGCGATCCCCGGCGACGGCTGCGGGGTCGCCTATCTGGAGGCCGGCGGCGGTTCGCCGGTGCTCGGCGTGCGGACCCGCTCCATCCCCTCGTACGCCGACGATCTCGGCCTCTCGGCCCCCGACGGCCGCAAGTACTGGGAGCCGGGCACCGGCCAGACGGACATCAGGTTCGACAGCACCAAGACGGCCGAGATCCTGGAGCGCGGCAACAGGCTCGTGCCCGAGCTCGTCTCGGAGCTCTGCACCGACCTGGACGAACAGCCGTCGCTCATCGATGTGCTGGTCACCAACCAGCCCAACCGGATCTTCCTGAAGAACTGGCGCCGGGCCCTCAAGGTCGACGCCGAGCGGCACTTCGACACCTTCGACCGGTTCGGCAACCTCTACGGGGCCGCCGTGCCCATCACTCTCGACCAGGCGGCGCGCGCGGGTGACCTGCGCGACGGCGACCTCGTCGTGATGTCCGGTTTCGCGCACGCCGGAGACTTCGCCGCGGCGGCGGCCGTGCGCTGGAACGCCGCGAACTGAACAGCGCCCGCGTCACCCGCACCCACCAGTCAGTCAACTCCCGGAAGTGAGAGGTACATGGACGGCAGGAAGCATCGCTGGTTCATTCTCGGCGCGTCCGTCATCCCGCTGATCGCCGTGTTAGGAGCCATGGCGCTGCTCTGGAACAAGGTCTTCAGCTGGTCGGACGTCGTCGTCCTGGTCATCATGTACGCGATATCGGGCTTCGGCATCTCCACCGGCTACCACCGCATGCTCACCCATCGGTCGTTCGAGACGTACAAGCCCATCCGCGTCGCGCTCGCCACGGCCGGCGTCATGGCGGGCCAGGGCCCGCCGCTGATCTGGGCGGCCCACCACCGCAAGCACCACCGCGTCGCCGACAAGGAAGGCGACCCGCACAGCCCGCACCTCGACTTCGAGCCGGGCTTCAAGGGCACGATGGCCGGTCTGTGGCACGCCCACCTGGGGTGGCTCTTCAACGTCAACCTCACGTCCGACCCCATGCGTTACTGCCCCGACCTGGTCCGCGAGAAGCCGCTGCGCTGGCTGAGCGAGAACCTCCTGCTCGTCGTCGCGGCCAGCGTCGTGCTGCCCGGCCTGATCGCGTTCGGCATCACCGGCGGCTCCGTCCAGGCGGGCCTGACCGGCATGCTCTGGGGCGGTCTCGTCCGCATCTTCCTCATCAACCACATGACGTACGCGGTGAATTCGATCGGCCACGTCTTCGGCCGCCGCCGCTTCGAGACCACCGACGAGTCGCGCAACGTGGCCTGGCTCTCGATCCCGTCGTTCGGCGAGGCCTGGCACAACAACCACCACGCGTTCCCCCGCTCCGCGCGGCACGGCATGAAGTGGTACGAGATCGACCTCAGCGCCATCCTCATCTGGAGCCTGGAGAAGACCCACCTGGCCTGGAAGGTCGTCCGCATCGACCCCGAGCGGATGACGATGCGCGAGGCCAACATCAGCCGGGTCAGCGGCAGTTCCCTCGACAAGAAGGAGCTCCTGGAGAGCCAGCAGAAGCTCGCCCCCATGGCCGAGCGGGGCCGCGACTCCGACACCTCCCTCGTGGACGTGGAGTAGCACGGGCGACGGCGCACATCAGCAGATCCGCAGATCCACAGATCCGCAGAAATGCAGAGAAGACGGGGAACACGTACATGCAGTTCTTCAACGCCCTGACCAACCCGGCATCGCACGGGGTGCTGCACGAGTGGACCGGCGACGAGTTCGCGCACACACCCTGGCGCGACGTCGTCAAGGACGCGCACGGCATGGCCGCCCGACTGCGCACCCTCGGTGTCGGCCCCGGCACCCGGGTCGCCACCATCCTCACCAACACCCCTGACGCCGTACGGGGGTTGCTCGCGATCTGGCTGGCCGGCGGCGCGGTGGCCTCGCTGCCGCTGCCGACCCGGGGCCAGAGCCACGAGGCGTACGGCGAGCAGCTCGTCGCCCTCTCGGCCCGGCTCGACCCGACGCTCCTGCTCCTCGACGACTGGCTCACGGCCATGGTCCCGCAGGAGCTGAGCCGGCACCTTCCGGTGCACGGCTGGCCCGCACCGGACGGCGCTGCGGGCTCCGGGCGCTTCGAGCCGAGCCCGCCGGGACCGGACGACGTGGCGTTCATCCAGTACTCGTCCGGCAGCACGAGCACCCCCAAGGGGTGCGCCCTGACGACCCGTTCCATCGAGCAGCAGCTGCAGATCATCCTGCATCTGACGGGTGGCAGGCCCGGCGCGGACACGGTCGCGTCATGGCTTCCGCTCTCGCACGACATGGGGATGTTCGGCTGCCTGCTGTACTCGTGGGCGTACGACTTCGACTTCGTGCTCTCATCGCCCGACCGGTTCGGGATGGCCCCGCGGACCTGGTTCCGTGACATGTCGGAGTACGGGGCGACGATGACGGCGGGCACGAGCACCGCCGTGTATCTCGCGGCCCGCGCGCAGGGCCGCGGGACGCTGCCCAAGGAGCTGCGGCTGCGGGCCGCGGTGATCGGCGCGGAGCGGGTCGACTGGGACACCCTCGAAGCGGCCACGGAGAAGTTCCGGCCCTTCGGCCTGACCGACACGGCGTTCCAGCCCGCGTACGGCATGGCGGAGGCGACGCTCGCCGTGACCGGGAAGCCCTGGGACCAGGCGCCCAGGGCGCTCGCCTTCGACGGGCCCGCGCTCGTCGAGGGGGTGGTGACCGAGGTGGCGCCGGACCATCCGCGGGCGACCCGGCTCGTCTCCAACGGCCCCACGCTGCCCGGGGTTTCGGTGTGGGCGGGCGGCTCCGGCACGATCGCGGAGATCGAGGTGGCGTCGCCGAGCCTGGCCGACGGCTACTTCGCCGACCCCGAGCGCACGGCCGCCCGCTTCAAGGACGGCCGGCTGCTCACCGGCGACCTGGGCTTCCAGCGCGACAGCATGTCCTCGGCCGGGCCGACGACATGCTGTCGGTGGGCGGGCGGAAGGTGTACGCATCGGAGATCGAGTCGGCGGTCGACTCGCTGAAGAACGTACGCAAGGGTTGTGCGGCGGTCGTCGACGCGGGCGACTCGGGCATGACGCGGCTCGTGCTGATGCTGGAGCCGCAGGGCAACCCGCGGGACTTCCGGCCCATCGCGGAGGAGGCGGCGTCCCTGGCGATGGACCGGGCCGGGGTCGCGCTCGCGGAGTGCCTGTTCCTGCAGCGGGGCGTGCTGCCGAAGACGCCCAGCGGCAAGATCCAGCGGTTCCGCTGCCGGGCGCTGCTCGACGACGGGCTGCTCGATCCGGTGGCGCGGGTGACGTTCGCCTGACGCGGAGCACGGCGGCCCCCGCTGCCCGGCCCGAAGGCCGGGCAGCGGGGGCCGTTGCCGTCACCTCGTGGCGTTCGCAAGGACTTCCGCGATCTGCCCGCGCACGGCTGCCGCGACGACCTGCATCTGGTCGCTCAGATAGAAATGGCCGCCCGGATAGGTGCTCATCTCGAAGCCGCCGTCCGTGTGCTCGCTCCACGAACGCACCTCGTCCAGGGTCGCCTTGGGATCGTCGTCGCCCACATACCCGCGCACGGGAGCCGCGAGACGGGGGCCCGGGACGTAGCGGTAGGTCTCGGCCGCTTTGTAGTCGTTGCGGATCGCGGGCAGCGCCATCCGCAACAGCTCCTTGTTCTCGAACACCCGCGCGTCGGTGCCGCTGAGCGCCCGCAACTCCGCGATCAGGACCTCCTCGTCGCTCAGATGCACGGCGCGGTCGTCCGCACGCCGCCGGGACGGCGCACGCCGGCCGGAGACGAAGACGACCAGCGGCGTGGCCCCCTTCTCCTCAAGGCGCAGGGCGAGTTCGAAGGCGATCATGGCGCCCAGGCTGTGCCCGAAGATCGCGAGCGGCCGGTCCCCGTAGGGGAGCACCTCGGCGAGCAGCGCGTCGGCCAGGCCGTGGATGGAGTCCACGCCGGGCTCGTCGTCCCGGTCGTGGCGCCCCGGGTACTGGACGGCGAGCACCTCCACGTCGGGGCCGATGGAGCGGGCGAACGGGAGATAGAACGGCGCGGAGCCGCCGGCGTGCGGCAGACACAGCAGCCTCGCCCGCGCGTTGGGGGCAGGGCGGTACCTGCGGATCCACGGGCCGGTCTCGGGTTTCGCGGTCACCTACGTGTCCTTCGGCGCTCAGGCGGTTCGGTCGTACGACGCTCAGGCAATTCTGGCCCTATGACGCTCAAGTCGCGGTAAGGAACGGGGACTCAGGAAACGTCCCGCGTGCGCCGCACCCGCGCCCCGCGCCGTCCGGCCAGTCGGCACCCGAGGCAGTCCTCGTGCCCCTCGCGCGCGGCGTGGTCCCGGGTCCGGGAGGTGCGCAGGCCGACGGGCCGCGGGCCCGGCGGCTTGCCCCAGCCCGCGAGGTGCAGCGCCCATGTGACAAGGAGGGCCACCACCATGATGGCGAGCCCGAGCCAGATCCCCGGGTCCCAGCCGGTGACGCCCATTCCGGCGACCAGGGCCCCGACCGTGCCGATCGTGCAGCCGACCCAGCCGGCGATGGTGTGACCGTCGTCGTGCGTGCTCACGTGCCTGCCTCCTCGCGCCGCCGGTGCCCCCGCGCCACGGCGCGCCGTGGTCGAGCCACCGGCGCAAGACCTATGATGCCTTAGCAAGTGAGGAATTTATCTTACGCACTAAGAGGTTTCAATGGAGGGCAAGGACCGCCCCGCCGCCTCCGTCCAGGACGTGCTCGGCGCGATGGACGACCTCGTCACGACGAGCGTCATCGGACAGCAGGAATTCGCCCGCAACCTGGGCCTGAGCGTCACGGACCTCGCCTGCTTCTCGTACATCCTGCAGGCCGGGGACTCCCCGGTGACCGCGGGCGATCTGGCCGGGCGTGCGCATGTGACGACGGGTGCGGTGACCGGCATCATCAACCGCCTGGAGCGCGGCGGGTTCGTCACCCGGCAGCCGGACCCCGCCGACCGGCGCCGGGTGCGCGTCACCGCCCTGCCGGCCGCGGCCGAGCGGGTGCGGAGCGTCTACGGCCCGTACTACGCACTCCTGGAAGAACTCTTCGCGGACTACACACCCGAAGAGATCGCCGTGCTCTCCGACTGGTGCACGCGCGCGAGCGCGCTGGCGCGCACCTACGTCGACGACTCCTGCGAGACCTGACCGCCGCCCGCGCCGTCCTCAGCACGGCGCACCGGCGGCAGCGAAAAGGTCCCGTCGAAGACCGCGGCGCGCGGCGTATACATCCGCACCACAGGACGGAAGCGCCCTTCGGGCGTGGGCAGCCAGTTGGCGGCCGTCTTGTCGTCGGCGGGCCGCCCGGCCTGGAGGCGCAGCGTGAGCGAGCCGTCGTCCCCGTGGGCGAGACCCGGGGTGCGATCGCCGATCGAGTACCGGTCGACGGGATTGTCGACCAGGTGGTAGTCCGGCAGGTCGTACATCGTGACCGACCAGAAGGCGTCGACGGGCGGCGGCTTCTCGAACCGCAGCGTGTAGGAGCGCGACCCGTCGAGCGGCTCGCCGTCCGCGTCGTTCCACGTCACCGCGTACGCCGCTTCGTACCCGTGATTGCCCCAGAGCCCGGCACGGGCGGCCGCAGCACGCATCACATGCCCCAACTCCCGGTCCTTGCACACCCATTGGGGATCCTTGAGCGTGCCGACCTCGAAGTGATCGGCGTTGTAGTCGAACGCGTGATACGCCAGCTTCCACCCGTTCTGCTCAGGAGCCCCACCCTCCGTCGTGGCCTGCTCGACCTGCTCCTTGCCCGCGGCGAATCCGGCGCGCAGCGCCTCGGCGAGCTCGGGCGTGGCCTGCCCGTACGGGCTCTGCGGGTCAAGGAGGCCGAGCGGGGCGAACCTCTGCTGATACGCCACCTCGGGCGCCGCGGGCGGAAAGGCCGCCATCCGCGCCCGCAGCTTCTCGAAGAACAGCAGCTCCGGCTCGCCGTCGGGGGTGTACGCGTGCGTCGGCAGACCCACGGGCTCGCCGGACGCCGTCCAGTACGGCTCGAGGAGCGTCTCCTCCTGAAGCTCCCGCACCGCCGCCACGTCGTCGGGCCCCGAGCAGGCCCACCGCCCGACGATCGTCGCCACCGTCGTCGGCACGGAGATCCGGGTGGCACCGGCGGGCACGACCTCCTCCCACCCCGGCGGCGTGAGCAGAAAACTCGCCGCCCCGGTGCCGGTCGCCCGGCGCCCCACGTACGCGAAATTATTGGTCCAGGCGTCCACGAACTGCAGGACGTAGTAGCGCCCTGCGGTGTCCGGCACGGTGAGCAGCAGCGGCCCGCCGGACAGGTCGATCTGCGCCATGGAGTACAGCGTGTCGTTGTTGACGCTCACGAAGCTGTCGCCGGGCCCGGCGAGCTTGCTGCCGTGGCTGAACTCGTTGAAGGGGGCGGGCGCCACCGAGGCCATGCCCTTGCGGGTGAAGCGGTCGACTTCATCGAGGCTGAGCACCATCGGGGAGCCGTACACATAAGCCTCGGCCGCCAGCGCCTGCAGATCGGTCATGCCCCGTCCCCGAAGCGCCGCTCGAACTTCGCCACCTGGCCCTCGGAGTCCACAGCACGGGCCCGGCCCGTGTAGAACGGGTGGCTCTCCGCCGAGATCTCCGGATATCCGGTCTGCTTGTCCTGGGTCATTCCTCCAGAGTTCCCGCGGTACGGCTTCCTGGCGAGCCTGGAGGCGCCAGGCGGGGTACTCAGTGGTCTGTGATCCGGACCCTGTTGAGCACCGTCGGACGGACCTCGAAGGGGATCCGCACCGGCTACCGGCACGGCTTCGACAGCGGCACGATGCTGGACTACGTATACGTGAACCGGGCCCGTGGCCTGCTCGGCATCGGCCGCCTCATCGACCGCGTCTACCTGAACGCCATCGGCTGGCGCGCCATCCGCGCCCGCCGGGACCTGCTGCAGGAGGTCCTGCGGCAGGAGATCGCGCGACGCCCCGGCCGAGAGGTGTTCATCCTGGACGTGGCGGCGGGCCCCGGCCGCTACCTTCAGGACCTGATCGCCCCGTACCCGCCCGGCCGGGTCCGCGTCCTCTGCCGGGACCTGGCGGGCCCTGGCCTGTGGCAGGGGGAACGACTGGCCCGCGAGCGCGGACTCCAGAACATCGCGTACGAAATGGGCGACGCGCTGGCTCCCCGAACACCGGCGGAGGGCCCACCGGACGTCATCGTGGTCTCGGGCCTGTACGAGCTCCTGCTCGACGACGCGACGATCCAACGTTCCCTCAACCGCCTCCGGACCCTCCTGGCCCCCGGCGGAACACTCGTCTTCACAACACAGACGCACCACCCGCAACTGGACTTCATCGCCAACGTCCTGCCGAACCGGAACGGCGACCTGTGGGTCATGAAGTGCCGCCCGGCCGAAGAGCCGGAGTCCTGGGCCAAAGCCGCAGGCTTCACGGCCACATCAACCCGCAGCGAAAAGCTGGGCCTCTTCACGGTCACAACCTGCACGACCACCTGACGGGGAGACCTGCACCTGATCACGTACAACCACTACGCCCGACCACTACGCCGATGCCCGCTTCTTGGGCGCAGCCTTCTTCGTCGCGGCCTTCTTCGCCGACGTCGACTTCGTAGCGGTCGACTTCGTGGCCGTCGACTTCGTAGCGGTCGACTTCGTAGCGGTCGACTTCCTGGCGGCTGCCTTCTTAGTGGTCTTCTTCGCCGCCGAAACGGACTTCTTCCCACCCACCTGCTTGGGCGCGGCCGGAGCCCGCTTCCGACGCGAGGACAGCGACGTGACCTCGGCCGCCTCCTCCTTCCCCTCCTTCCCCTCCTCGCCCCGCGCACTCCGCGCCGCACGCACACTGCTCTCCAGCGCGGCCATCAGGTCGATGACCTTGCCGCCGCCCCCACCCACAGCCGCCGGCTCCGCCGGAGTCTTGCCCTCCGCCTTGGAGGCGATGAGTTCCTCCACCGCCGCGCGGTAGTCGTCGTGGAGGGACGACATGTCGACCTCGCCGAGCGTGTCCATCAGGGCGTCCGCCAGATCCAGTTCCGCGTCACGGATCTTGACCTCGGTTTCGGGTGCGACCCCTTCGGGGGCCCGGATCTCGTCCGGCCACAGAAGACCGTGCATCGCGATGACGTCGTCCACCACCCGCAGCATCCCGAGCCGCTCCCGCCCCCGCAGCGCGTACTTGGCGATCGCCACCTTCTGGCTGCGCTTCAGCGCCTCCCGCAGCAGCGTGTACGGCTTGGCTGCAGGCACCCCGTTCGCCGACAGGTAGTACGCCGCGTCCATCTGCAACGGATCGATCCGATCACCCGGCACGAAGGCCACGATCTCGATCGTCTTGGCGGTCGGAATGGGCAGCGATGCCAGATCCGAGTCGGTGATCGGGATCATCGACCCGTCCGCCTCCTCGTACGCCTTGCCGATCTCGGCGGACGTCACCTCCTTCTCCTCCAGCTCGCACACCTTGCGGTAGCGGATCCGGCCGCCGTCCTCCAGATGGATCTGCCGGAAGGAGACCGAGTGGCTCTCGGTGGCGTTCACGAGCTTGATCGGGATGCTGACAAGACCGAAGGAGATCGCACCGTTCCATATGGATCGCACGTCAGGCACCTCTCAGCCGACGAGTACTTTCGGGGGCACTTCGGGGTGACACTTCGGGGTGGTTTGTTCCGATTCATGCGACTCTCATGGTATGACGCCGATCACCGAGGTGGAGGGGCGGCGGCTGGCCCTCAGCAATCTGGAGAAGGTGCTGTACCCGGCCACGGGCTTCACCAAGGGCGAGATGCTGCACTACTACGCCAGCACGGCGGGCTCCCTCCTCGCCCACCTCTACAACCGCCCGGTCTCCTTCCTCCGCTTCCCGGACGGCCCGGACGGCCAGCGCTTCTTCGCCAAGAACGTGCCCCCGGGCACCCCGTCCTGGGTGCGCACCGCCGACGTGCCGCGCTCGGACGGGAACGCCCGGCAGATCGTCGTCAACGACCTCGCCACCCTCATGTGGGCCGCCAACCTCGTCACGGAGTTCCACACACCGCAGTGGCAGGCGGACGCCCCCGCCATGGCCGACCGCCTTGTCCTCGACCTGGACCCCGGCGCCCCCGCCACGGTCGTCGAGTGCTGCCGGGCCGGCCTCTGGCTGCGGGACCGGCTCCGGGCCGACGGCCTGTACGTGTACGCGAAGACCTCGGGCTCCAAGGGCCTGCACCTGCTCTGCCCGCTGGAGCCGACGCCGTCCGATGACGTCACCGCGTACGCGAAGGGACTCGCCAAGGACGCCGAGCGCGCGCTGCCCGCCCTTGTCGTCCACCGGATGGCCAGGAACCTGCGCCCCGGCAAGGTCTTCGTCGACTTCAGCCAGAACGCCGCTGCGAAGACGACTGCCACGCCGTACACCCTGCGCGCCCGCCGGGAGCCGACCGTCTCCACCCCCGTGACCTGGGAGGAAGTGGAGGAGTGCGGCACCCCGGAGCAGCTCGACTTCCGGGCGGCGGACATCGCGCCACGCCTTCAGCGGTACGGGGATCTGCTTGGCCCACTCATCAACGCGAACCGCGCCCGGCCGCTCCCCCGATCGGGTCCCTCATGATCACCCTTCCGGTCAAGGTCGCCCTCGCCGAGTCCGTCACCTCGCTGCCCGAGGGGGCCGGCTGGGCCTTCGAGCCCAAGTTCGACGGGCATCGGATCGTCGTCATCGCCGAGCGCCGCCGGGTGATGCTGCAGGCCCGGTCGGGCCGGCTGGTCACCACCGCGTTCCCCGACCTCGCCGAGGCCGCGCGCCGGCTGCCCGCGGGGACCGTGCTCGACGGCGAGGTCGTCGTCTGGGTCGACGAGGGCATCGACTTCGGGGCCGTGCAGCAGCGCGCCAACGCCACACGCGCGCGTGCCGCCCTGCTCGCGCGCGAAATCCCCGCCTCTTACGCCGCCTTCGATCTGCTCGCCGAGGACGGCGACGACTGCCGCGCCCTGCCGTACGAGGAGCGGCGCGCACGCCTCGTACGCATCCTCGGACCGCTCGGCCCGCCCCTGCAGCCCGTGCCGATGACGACCGACCGCGAGCTCGCCCTGACCTGGTACGAGACCCTGACCGCCACCGGCGTCGAAGGTCTGGTGATCAAGCGGCTCGACGGGGCCTACCGGGGCGGCGCGCGGGCATGGCTGAAGCTGCGGCACAGCGACACCCGGGACGCGGCCGTCATCGGCTTCACGGGGAGCCGGGCCCGGCCGCACGCGCTGGTGCTCGTGCTGCCGGGCGACGGCACGCCCGTGGTGTCGTCGCCGCTGTCTCCCGGACTGCAGACTGCTGCCGCGGCCGCGCTGCCCGAGGCGAAGGGCGAGGGGACGGCGACCGCCATCGGGATCGGCGAGGTCACCTACGCCGCCCTGCCGTCCGACCCGCCCGTCACCGTGGAGGTCCGGCAGAACACGACCCGGCACGCGACGGCGACGGTGGTCCGCTTCCGCTGACCGACCCCGTCGACCTCAACGCAAGAGTGACCCACATCACTGCTAATCAAGTTTGACTAGTGGGCGATTCGAGCATACCTTCCTTCGTAAGTAGTCAAGCTTGATGAGGAGACCGCGTGACCTTTCTGCCCGAGACCGGATACGTCCCGACCGACGAGGACCGCGCGAGCCTGACCGCCTGGTTCGCCGAGTACGACGCACACAGCGCCAAGCGCGATGTGGAGCGCATGGCCGATCTGGCCGTCTTCCCGCTCAACCTGGTCAGCGACGACTCCGCGGGCGACGCGCGCTCCGCGCAGTGGGACCGGGAACAGTTCGTCGCGACCATGACGCATGTGATGGGCGACGGGAGCGAGGACATCACCTTCGAGTCCACGCGCACGCCCGTCTTCCTCTCCCCCGCCATGGCCGTGGTCTTCACCGACTCGGTCATGACCGCGAACGGCGAGACGCAGCAGCTGCGGTACGCCGACATCCTGGTGAAGCGGGGCGGCGCCTGGGCCTTCCAGACGATGATCCAGGGCGGCTGGGGGGACAACCTGTGAGGCGTTAGACCCGCAGCCAGGTGTGGCGGTCGCGTGCCATCGCGTGCAGCGCCGCCACATCGGCCGGTTTCAGGACGCCGCCGGTGCCCGCGAGGGAGGAGACCTCCTCGTCGCGCACGATCCGCACCCCGCGCGGCGGCTCGGCCACGGCGATGTCCGCCGCCCCGGACACGGCGAGCACCGGGCGGATCTCGGCGGTCAGCGCGAAGGACGCCCGGTCCACGTCGGCGCGCAGCTCCCGCAGGAGCGGCCGCGGGTCCGCGCGGCCGACCGCGACCATCGGGTCGGCGATCCGCACCCGCTGCTTGCGGGCCGCGAGCGTACGGATGGCGAAGAGGCCGCCGGGGCCGATCACCAGATGGTGGATGCGGGCGCCGCCGGGCAGCGGGACCGAGTGCAGGGTGTTCCAGCCCGCCGCTTCCAGGCCGTCGAGCACCTCGCCGACGGCCTGCTCCGCCGCGAGCGCGCGGCGCCGCGGGTCGGCGCGCAGCCTGCGGGCGGGCGCCGGGTCGCGGTCCAGGGCGATCAGGAGGGCCTCGCCGGGGCGGTTCGGGGCGAGGTCGTCGTCCGGGTGGAGCGCGAGGCGTGCCAGTTCGGACGGGGTCGGCACGGCTGGCGGGCCGACCGAAAAGTCGCCGGTCAGGAACGGGGCGAGGACATGCAGGACGTCATCCCTGCGGTCCTCGCTCAGCAGGTTCACGCGGGCCGATTCCCTGTCGTACCAGGCGACGTTCCTGCCGTCCGCGAGGCAGACGTACAGCCTTTCCTGGCCGTGGCGCCAGGCCGGTATGACGCGCAGTCCTGTCATGCCATCACCCCTCGACCATGGGACCAGCCGGGGCGCGCCTTGGGCAATACGCAGACCGTGCCCGGCGGGCGGCTCCGACGAACAAGCATTTCCCGCCCACCCACCCGGGCACCCCGCGTATCTACCGGGCACGCCGCGTATCTATGGGTCGTCGTTACATAGCCGCCGAATCGCCGCAACGGCGGACATTTAACCTCGCAGGAGTCCCCCACGCACCGTAGGAGCCTCCGTGAGCACGCCCACCGAAGAAGCCGCCGTCGAAGCCCCCGCCAAGCGCCGCCCCACCGCCCGTATCGTCGCCGCCGCCGTGCTGACCGGTGCGCTCGGCGTCGGGCTCATCGCCTGCGGGCAGGGGTCCGGCGATCCCGCGCCGGACGTGAAGGTGAACAACGCCGCCACCGCTCCTGCCTCGCAGCCCCGGGCCCCGCTGGAGAAGTCCCGGCCGACAGGGCTGCGGATACCGGCCGCCGGCGTCGACGCGACGTCGATGCTCGACCTGGGTGTGGGCGCGGACGGGGCGCTCGACGTGCCGCCCGTCGACAAGGCGGAGGAGCCCGGCTGGTGGACCGGAGGTGTCACCCCCGGCGAGAAGGGGGCGGCCGTCCTTGTCGCGCACTACGACACGGCACGGGGCCCCGCGCTGATGAAGGATGTGGCAAAGGTCAGAATGGGGGACGAGATCGAGGTGCCGCGGGCCGACGGCAGCACCGCGACCTTCAAGGTGCGGGAGATTCAGCAGGTGGACAAAAAGAACTTCCCCACCCATAAGGTGTACGGGGCGACCGACCGGCCCGAGCTGCGCCTGCTGACCTGTGGCGGACCGATCAAGAATGGTCACCGCACCGACAACATCATTCTCTACGCCGATCTCGCGCCGTAGCCCATCCCGCAGGCAGGAGTGCAGTGAACCGGAGCCGTCTCGCGCTCGTCGCCGCCCTCAGCCTGTCCGCGGTGCTGCTGGCCGGCGGCTGCGGCGACCCCGGCGACCTGCGCAGCGCGGGCCCGACGCCCACCGCCGACGGCCCCACCCACCTGTGGCCGAAGCTGCCGCCCCCGTCGGCGCCCGCCGAGGACTACGGCGTCATAGAGAGTCTGCCGGTCAAGGGCGTCCACGTACCGGACGGAGATCTGCACAAGGTCGATCCGGTCACCGTCGCACGGACCGACTTCGACAAGAATCCGGGGCTCTACAGCCGCTCCGACGACACGTACAAGGAAACCCTCGCCAAGCTCCGGACCTGCGGCCACGGCAGCGACGACGACTGCCCCGTGCTCAAGGCCTACTACCGCGACCTCACCGGCGACGGGAGGGACGACCTCATCGTCGGCATCCGGCTGGTCGAGGGGCACGACGAGAATCTGGACATCCGCGCCTACGCCCTGGAGAAGCGGCAGTTGACCCAGATCATGGAGACGGGTGACGCGGTCCTCGGTGTCGAGCTGGCCGGCCATGACGTGATCATCCGCGCCGTCTCGAGCCAGCCGGGGTACGAGTACCGCACCGTCTGGGCCTGGGACTCCCACCAGAAGACGATGCTGCCGACGAGCGACGAGATCGTACGGTCCACGGACGCCCCTTCGGCCAAGCCCACCAAGAAGCCGACGAAGACGCCGACAGAGACGCCGACAGAGACGCCGAGGGAGAAGCCCGCCCCCACGCCCTCCCCGAGCGACAGCTCATGAGTCACGCGCAGCCGCGCGGGCCGCGGCTCCCCGCCTGGACGGCGACCCTCACCTGGAAGGCCGCGCTCTTCATCGTGGTCATGTGCTGCGCGCTCGCCGCGCTGCTCGGCGCGCTCGTCCATGTCTCGGTGACCAACCAGACCGTGGGCCAGGCCCGCGAACGCGCCCTCACCCGGCTCGAGGACGTCACCAAGGCGTACGAGGCGGGCGACCGGATGGGACCCGGCGCGGGCGTCGACCCGCCCGGTCTGCCCCCGCGGCTGCGTGAACTGGCGATCGGCGGCGAGCGGGCGACGATGGTCGGCCCGCACGGCGGCTCCCGGCCGACGATGTGGGCCGCGGGTCCCGCCGACGGCGGCCGTGCCATCGCCGTGGAGGTCGACTACGCCCAGGGCGCCCGCACCATCGACGGGCTCGACCGGGCGATCCTCGGCTCGTCGGTGCTCGCCATCGGGGCGACGCTCCTGGTCGGCGCGTTCGCCGTGACACGGGTGACGCGGCGCCTTCACCAGACGGCGACGGTGGCGCGCCGGATCAGCGGGGGCGACCTGGACGCCCGGGTGAACGATCCGCGGACGCAGGAGCCGCAGCGGCATCAGGACGAGGTGGCGGCGGTCGCAGGAGCCCTCGACACGATGGCGTCCTCGATACAGGGCAAGCTGCAGAGCGAGCAGCGGTTCACCGCGGATGTCGCGCACGAGCTGCGCACCCCGCTGACCGGTCTGCACGCGGCGGCCGAGCTGCTGCCGCCGGGCCGGCCCACCGAGCTGGTGCGCGACCGGGTGGCCGCCCTGCGCACCCTCACCGAGGACCTCCTGGAGATCTCCCGGCTCGACGCGAAGAGCGAGCGGGTCGAGCTCGACGACCACCATCTCGCCCCACTGGCCGAGCGTGCCGTGCGAGGTTCCGGGCTCGGGGCCGAGCTCGTCGTCGTACGCGATGTCTGTGTCCTGACCGACCGTCGGCGCCTGGAGCGGGTGCTCGGAAATCTGCTGTCCAACGCCGGCAAGTACGGGCGGCAGCCCGTCGTCGTGACGGTCGACGGGCCGGTCGTCTCGGTGCGCGATCACGGCGACGGTTACCCCGACTACCTGGTGGAACACGGGCCGCAGCGGTTCCGCACGGAGGGCACGAGCAAGGGTCACGGGCTCGGTCTGACGATCGCTCTGGGGCAGGCGGCGGTCCTCGGCGCGAGCCTCACCTTCGCGAACGCGGTGGACGGCGGCGCGGTGGCGACGCTGACGCTGCCGTACGCGGAGTCCGACGCGACCGGCACCAAGGGTGCCGACGGGACGGTCTGACGGGCGGTTTGACGCCGCGTGACCTTTTGCGCGCACACCGTGCCACTTTTAGTGTGAATTGCGGCCTATGGGTCGCTCTGGTCCTATGCCATCACTAGAGGAGGCCCCATGTCCCTTCGGCCCACCGCGACCCTCACCCGGCTCGGCATAGCCGCCGCCGGCGGCGCACTCGCCGCGCTCACCGTCACCGGCCCCGCCATCGCGGCCGACGGTGCGAACAACGATCACCCGCGCCTCTACAAGGGTCGCGTCACGGCCAAGTCGGGGCTGCTGCTCCGCACCGCTCCCACCCGCGGCAGCCGGGTGATCCGCAGCGAGCCGTACGGCAAGGTCGTCCACATCTTCTGCAAGACGACCGGCGACACGGTGCACCACAACAACCGCTGGTATCTGCTCACCGACGGCACCTGGGCGTGGGGCTCCGCCCACTACATCAAGAACATCGGGCCCGCCCCCCGCTGGTGCTGACGTATCGCAAGGGCACGGTGACATAGACGGACATGAGGGCCTATCGCTTGCTACGTTCCGGGCATGACCGGAACAACAGTGGGCTCGGCACCACCCTCCGTACCCGCTGTTCGCGTCCCCCGGCGCCGTGGCACCGAACTCGCCCTGATCGTCATGGCCGTCCTGCTTTCGGTCTACGGCTACTGCGATGTCGGCCTCGCCAAGAACGGCACCGTCCCGCCCGGCGCCGCCGGTTACGGCGCCGGGCTCGGGGTGCTCGCGCTCCTCGCCCATCTCGCGGTCCGCTTCCGCGCGCCGTACGCCGATCCGCTGCTGCTCCCGATCGCCGTGCTGCTCAACGGCCTTGGTCTGGTGCTCATCTACCGGCTCGACCTGGAGACACCGGGCGACGAGGCGGCGCCCACCCAACTCGTCTGGTCCACGGTCGGCGTGGCGCTCTTCATCGCCGTAGTGGTGTTCCTGCGCGACCACCGCGTGCTCCAGCGGTACGCGTACATCTCCGTCGTCGCCGCGCTGATCCTGATGATCGTGCCGATCTTCTTCCCGGCCGTGAACGGCGCCCGGATCTGGATCAGGATCGGCGGATTCTCCATCCAGCCGGGCGAGTTCGCGAAGATCCTGCTCGCGATCTTCTTCGCCAGCTATCTGGCCGCCAACCGCAACGCGCTCGCCTACACCGGCCGCACCGTCTGGAAGCTGAAACGGCTCCAGCTGCCGACCGGCCGGGTGCTCGGCCCGATCGTGGCGATCTGGCTGCTCAGCGTCGGGGTCCTCGTCCTCGAACGGGACCTCGGGACCTCGCTGCTCTTCTTCGGGCTCTTCGTGATCCTGTTGTACGTGGCCACCGGGCGCACCGGCTGGATCGCGGTCGGCCTGCTGCTCGCCGGGGTCGGCGCGTTCGCGGTCGGCTCGCTCGAACCCCACGTACACAGCCGGGTCGAGGACTGGCTGCGCCCCTTCGCCTCCATCGACGCGGGCGAGGGGCCGAACCAACTCGCCCAGTCCCTCTTCGCGTTCGCGGCCGGCGGCATGCTCGGCACCGGGCTCGGGGACGGGCACTCCATCCTCATCGGCTTCGCCGCGAAGTCCGACTTCATCCTGGCGACCGCGGGCGAGGAGCTCGGCCTCGTCGGACTCACCGCGATCTTCCTTCTTTACGCCCTTCTGGTGGAGCGCGGCTTCCGGGCCGGGCTTGCCCTGCGGGACGCCTTCGGGCGGCTGCTCGCGGTGGGGCTCGCCTCGATCGTCGCGCTCCAGGTGTTCGTGATCGCGGGCGGCGTGACCGGTCTGATCCCGCTCACCGGCATGGCGATGCCCTTTCTCGCGCAGGGCGGCTCGTCGGTCGTCACCAACTGGATCATCGTGGCGCTGCTCATCCGGGCCAGCGACTCGGCACGCAGCCAGCCCCTCCCCCCGGAGCCCTCGTGACCCGGTACATCCGCCATGCCGCCGCCTTCTGCGCGCTGCTGCTGATCGCCCTGCTCGTGAACGCGACCCGGGTCCAGATCGTGCAGTCCGACTCCCTCGACGAGAACCCGGCCAACCGCCGCCAGGCCATCACCCGGTTCGGCCAGCCGCGCGGCGACATCATGGTCGACGGCCACGCGGTGACCGGCTCCAAGGACACCGGGGAGCAGCTGCGCTATGAACGGACGTACAAGAACGGCCCGTTGTACGCGCCGGTGACCGGCTTCGCCTCGCAGGTCTACGGCACGACCCTCCTGGAGAACGCCGAGGACGACATCCTCTCCGGCACCGACCCGATGCTCGCCCCGCTCCCCTTCTGGAACGATGTCAGCCGCGACCAGAACCCCGGCGGCAAGGTGCAGACGACGATCAAGGCGGCGGCGCAGCAGGCCGCGTACGCCCGGCTCGGCGGCAAGAAGGGTGCCGTCGCGGCGATCGAGCCGTCCACCGGGAAGATCCTCGCCCTGGTGAGCACGCCCAGTTACGATCCCGAGCGGCTCTCCGGCACCAGCTCGTCGGTGGCGAAGTCCTGGGCGGCGCTGAACAACAGCGCCGACAAGCCGATGCTGAACCGCGCGATCCGTCAGACGTATCCGCCCGGTTCGACGTTCAAGGTGGTGACGGCCGCGGCGGCCCTGGACTCGGGAACGGTCACTGACCTCGACGCCGCCACGAAGTCCCCCAGCCCCTACAGGCTGCCCGGCACCACCACGAAGCTGACGAACGAGGTCGAGGGCTGCACGAACGCGCCCCTCCGGTACGCCTTGGAGTGGTCCTGCAACACGGTCTTCGCCAAGCTGGGAGCGGACACGGGCCTCGACGACATGGTGAGCACGGCGCGGAACTTCGGCTTCAACGACACCGGCCTGAAGATCCCTTCCTCCGTCGCGGCCAGCAACTTCGACACGTCCATGGACCAGGCGCAGCTCGCGCTCTCCTCCATCGGCCAGTACGACACCCGGGCCACGCCGCTGCAGATGGCGATGGTCTCGGCGGCCGTGGCCAACGGCGGCTCGGTCCAGTCCCCCTACCTGGTGGACCGCACGACCACCGACGACGGCGACGTGGTGGCCACCCACGGCACCGAGACCCTCCGCCGGGCGATGAACCCCGCAACGGCGATGCAGCTGCGGGAGCTGATGACCGACGTCGTCGAGGAGGGCACCGGCACGAACGCGGCGATCCCCGACGTGACGGTCGGCGGCAAGACGGGCACGGCCCAACACGGCATCGACAACTCCGGTACGCCGTACGCCTGGTTCATCTCCTGGGCCCAGAAGCAGGACCGGGCGGAGCCCTCGGTGGCGGTGGCGGTGGTGGTGGAGGACGCGGCGGCGGACCGCGGGGACATCAGCGGGGGCGGCAGCGCGGCGCCGATCGCGAAGGCTGTGATGGAGGCGGTCCTGGACGGGTCGTAGTCGTCATCCGTCGAATGTCATCCGGGTACGTGGGCGGCAGCCGGTTGCTGCTGCGGCTCCTGGAGGAGCGCGGCGGGCAGCGCCACATACGCGGTGATGCCGGACCCTTCGGTGGGGCGGAGCTCGACGTGGGCGCGGAGGCGGGCCGCGAGGGTGCCGACGACGTAGTGGCCGAGGAACCGGGTGGGTGCGATGAGGAAGGGCTCGCGGCCCGAGAGGCGGGCGTTGGATCGGGTCAGGTTCTCCTCCGTCATGCCGATGCCGCGGTCGACGACGGCCAGGCAGTACTCGGTGCCGTCGCGCCAGCCGTAGATCTCCACGGGGTGCAGCGGCGGGCTGAACACCAGGGCGTTCTCGATGAGTTCGGCGAGGAGATGGGAGACCTCGGCGACGGCGTGCCCGCGGATGCGGGCGCCCTCGACCTCCACGGTGCGCACCCTCTGGTACTGCTCGACCTCGGCGACCGCGGACTGCACGACCTCGCTCACGGGGACGGTGCCGGGCCAGGCGCGGGGCGGGCTCTCCTCCCCGGCGAGGACGAGGAGGGACTCGGCATTGCGGCGCATCCGTGTGGCGAGGTGGTCGAGTTCGAAGAGTTCGGCCAGGGCGTCGGGGTCGAGTTCCTGGCTCTCCAGGGTGGTGATGAGGCCCAGTTGGCGACCGAGCAGGGCCTGGTTGCGGCGGCCGAGGCTGGCGAGGGACTCGGTGCTGTTGCGGCGCAGGACGACCTGTTCGCCCGCGAGGTCGGTGGCGGTGCGTTCGACGTTGGCGAGAGCGGCGGCGAGGCGGGTGATCTCCCGTGCGCTGCCGGGGTGTTGGGGTCCGTCCGCGGCCTTGTGGGTGATCTCGTCGTCCGCTTCGGCCTCCTGGATGCGTCGTACGGCGTCGGGAAGACGGCTGCCCGCGACGGCGTCGGCCTCGTCGGCGAGGGCGCCGAGCGGCCGGGTGATGGAGCGCGCGGAGAACAGGGCGAGCGCAGTGGCGACGACGAGGATGAGCCCGCCGAGCGCAAGGAATCCCGCGAGCTGGCGGGTGGCCTCAGTGCCGCTGTCGGCGGCGTGGGCGCGGACGTCGTCGCCGACCTGGCGCTGCACGTCGTGCAGATCGTCGACGAGGGTGGTCATCGCCGTCCACCAGCGGGCGGGGTCGACATCGAGGGCGGAGCGGTCGGCGCCGCCCTCGGCGCGCTTCTCGTAGGCGGAGACGCGCCGGGCGGCGTCGGTCCTGAAGACGCGGTCGAGGGCCGACTTCTGCTCCGGTGCGGCGAGTTCGGCGTACTGGTGCAGGGCGGCGAGGCGCGTGGCGCGCAGCTCGGTGAAGTCCAGGTACTCGCCGGTGCGGAAGCGGCCCGCGGCGAACACGCCGTTGAGGGAGCCGCGTTCGAGGGCGACGGCTTCGGTGGCGCGACTCAGGGATTGCAGGGCTCCGGTGCCGTCGGTGACGCGGCGGTCGGTGGCCGCGGTCGTGCGGGCGGGGGCGGACGGTACGTCCAGGAGCGCGGTGACGGCTTCGGTGTAGAAGGCGAGGGTGCGGGAGCGGCTCGCGGTGCCGTCGTCGACGTCGCTGCGGGTGGTGGTGAGGGTGGCGAGCGGAAGGAGGGCGTCCTGGACGGCGGCGGCGGTGGATTTCGCGTCGTCGGCGCTCTCGTCGGAGAGTATCGCTCCCAGTTCGGAGCGGGCGTCATCGGTACGCTCCCGCTGCGCGGCCACGTCGTCGCGGTACTGCCCCGCCCCGCCCAACAGGCCGTTGGTGAGGCCGCGTTCGCGCTGCAGCTCACGGACCAGGTCCTGCGCGCGCAGCAGGACGGCGACCTGATCGCCGGCCTCCCGGGCGGCGGACCAGTCCTCCGCCCGGTCGGCGACACCGAGTCCGGTGAGCGCGAGCAGCAGGCAGGTCGGCACGGCGAGCACGACGGCCACCCGGCCGCGGATGCTGCCCCAGCCCGGCAGGGCGCGGGCGGCCAGGGTGTGGAGTCGGAGGGTTCGGGCGGTGTGTCCGGCGCGGTCGGGCCGGTGGGCTGCGTTCCCCGTCATGCCAGGCGACGGTAGAGAGCCCCTGTCCGGCCTACGGTTTCGCGGCCGTAAGGCATCGGTTCCCAGGCCCTCACCCCGTGGCCGCGACGGCGGTGAGGGCGGGACGTCAGCCCGTCTCGCCGGACGCGATCGCGTCCGCCACCTCCGCCACCCGCTCGCCCTCCTCGGCAGCGAACCGTTCCGCGTCCAGCTTCTCCGCGATCTCCTCGTCCTGCGCCATCAGCTGGTCGAGGTTGGCGTTGCCCATCTCGAAGACGCCCATGTCGACGTACGCCTCCTGCAGCCGCTTGCCCCACAGGCCGATGTCCTTGACGCACGGCACAATGCGGCTGAACAGCAACTGCCGGAAGAGAGCGAGGAATTCGGAGTTCTCGCTGCACTCCTCGGCCTCCGCCTTGGGGATGCCGAAGTTCTCCAGGACCTCGACGCCGCGCAGCCGGTCGCGCATCAGGTAGCAGCCCTCGATGACGAAGTCCTCGCGCTCGCGGCGTTCGGCGTCGGTGAGCTGCTTGTAGTAGTCGCGCAGGGCCATCCGCCCGAAGGCGACGTGCCGGGCCTCGTCCTGCATCACGTACGCCAGGATCTGCTTGGGCAGGGGCTTGTCCGTGGTGTCGCGGATCATGCCGAACGCGGCGAGCGCGAGACCCTCGATGAGGACCTGCATGCCGAGGTAGGGCATGTCCCAGCGGGAGTCGCGCAGGGTGTCGCCGAGCAGCGACTTGAGGTTGTCGTTGATGGGGTACAGCATCCCGATCTTCTCGTGCAGGAAGCGGCCGTAGATCTCCGCGTGCCGCGCCTCGTCCATGGTCTGGGTCGCGGAGTAGAACTTCGCGTCCAGGTCGGGGACGGACTCCACGATGCGGGCCGCGCACACCATCGCGCCCTGCTCGCCGTGCAGGAACTGGCTGAACTGCCAGGAGGCGTAGTGCTTCCGCAGCTCGCCCCGGTCGCGCTCGGTCATCCGGTCCCAGTGCCGGGTGCCATACAGCGACATCGACTCGTCGGGGGTGCCGAGCGGGTCGAGCGGGTCGACCTCCAGGTCCCAGGCGATGCGCTTGGCGCCGTCCCACTGCTTGTCCTTGCCCTTCTGATAGAGGGCGAGGAGGCGCTCGCGGCCTTCGTCATACTCCCAGCTGAAGCGGGCCGCGCCGTTCGCCGGTATCTGCCAGACGGTGTCGTCCGGGGCGTGTGTGTACAGCTCGTGCGTGGACACTGACGGCTCCTAGGGGTGGCCTTGGACAAACCTCGTACCGCCTTGCGCTCGTCCCCAGTTGGCAGGCTCACACGCTCTCTGACGCCGGGTCAACAAGTCGTGCGCAAGGGATTGACGGCCTTGCTGACAGGCAGTCTCATAAGACGTGACCCCCGGTAACCGTGACGACGAGACAGGGACACAGTCATGACGACCACGACGGAGGACGCGACACTCGAAGGACTGCGGGACGCGCTCGGCCTCCTCAAGGACCGGGAGCAGGTGGCCGAGCGGCTGCTCGACTCTTCCGCCAAGCACTCCTTCGACCCCGACAAGGAGCTCGACTGGGCGGCGCCCTTCGAGGAGGGCAAGTGGTTCTGGCCGCCGGAGCTGCTGTCCTTGTACGACACCCCGATATGGCGGCGGATGAGCGAGGAGCAGCGCATCGCGCTCTCCCAGCACGAGGCGGCGGCGCTTGCCTCCCTGGGCATCTGGTTCGAACTGATCCTGATGCAGCTCCTCGTACGGCACATCTACGACAAGCCGGCGACGAGCGCGCACGTCCGCTACGCGCTCACGGAGATCGAGGACGAGTGCCGGCACTCGAAGATGTTCGCGCGCCTGATCACGCGCGGAGACACCCCGTACTACCCGGTCAGCACGGTCCACCGGAACCTCGGCCGCCTCTTCAAAACGATCTCCACGACACCCGGCTCATTCACGGCGACGCTGCTCGGCGAGGAGATCCTGGACTGGATGCAGCGCCTCACGTTCCCGGACGAGCGCGTCCAGACCCTCGTCCGAGGGGTCACGCGGATCCACGTCGTGGAGGAGGCCCGCCATGTGCGGTACGCCCGTGAGGAGCTGCGCCGCCAGATGGTGACCGCCCCGCGCTGGTCCCAGGAGTTCACCCGCCTCACATCGGGCGAGTTCGCGCGGATCTTCTCCATCGCCTTCATCAACCCCGAGGTGTACACGAACGTCGGCCTGGACAAGCGCGAGGCCATGGCCCAGGTGAAGGCGAGCGGCCACCGCCGCGAGGTGATGCAGACGGGGGCGAAACGCCTCACGGACTTCCTGGACGACATCGGGGTACTGCGGGGCGCGGGGCGCCGACTGTGGAAGAGCTCGGGGCTGCTTGCCTGAGGCTGTTTCGGGGCGCTTGTTCGAAAGGGCGGATACGCTGCGGGGCATGACCTCGCCTGCTCCCGCCCGCGCGTACCGGCGCCTCAGCGTCGAGGAGCGGCGGCGGCAGCTGCTCGAGGCCGCCCTCTCCCTCTTCGCGGTGCGCGCGCCCGACGAGGTCTCCCTCGACGACGTGGCAGAGGCGGCCGGGGTGTCCCGGCCGTTGGTCTACCGCTACTTCCCGGGCGGCAAGCAGCAGCTGTACGAGGCGGCACTCCGCTCGGCGGCCGCCGATCTTGAGCAGTGCTTCGCCGAGCCGCCGGACGGCCCCCTCACCCTGCGCCTGGGCAACGCGCTCGACCGCTATCTCGCCTTCGTCGACCAGCACGACGCGGGGTTCAGCGCGCTGCTCCAGGGCGGCAGCGTCGTGGAGACCTCGCGTACGACGGCCATCGTGGACGGGGTGCGCAGGGCGGCCGCCGAGCACATACTCGCCCACCTGGAGGTCGCGGGGGCCTCGGGTCCGCGCTTGCGGATGACCGTCCGGATGTGGATCACCTCCGTCGAGGCGGCGTCGCTCATCTGGCTCGACGAGGAGAAGCAGCCGCCCCTGGACGAGCTGCGGGACTGGCTCGTCGAACAGTTCATGGCGGTACTCGTGGCCGCGGCGGGCCGTGACCCGCAGACGGCGGAGGCGGTGCGGGCCGCGCTGGCCATGGAGACCTCGGACGGCCCTGCCGGGTCGCTCGCGCGGCGCGTCCTGCCCGTGGTGAGCGACGCGGCGCACCTGCTGTGAGCGGGCGGCAGGACCGGCTGTGACACTGGTGCGGTGAAGAGCGAAGACACCCCCTTCGTGGGTGGCCCCCTGGACGGCCGTGTCCTGCCCATCCTGCTCGGCCCCACCGGCCACCCGCCGAAGGTGTACCGGGTCCCGGTCCCGGACGAGGCGGGAGGCGAGCCGACGGTGCTCGTGTACCGGCGCGTGGCCAAGGCCGCGGGGAAGCGGTTCGGACTCCACCCGGGCTGGAAGTACGAGTACGACCCCGAGGGCGACAAGGCCGGGTCGGGTCTGAAGTGGCCATGGTCGAAGCCGGAGCGCAAGCCGGAGGAGTAGCCGAGGCATCGTTGACGGGGGCAAGGGCGCCGCGCCGCGGCTCCCTGGACGAGTGACGCAATTCCACCAACCCGCCCACCGCCCGGAGGCGGGCCCCACCGGACCGGTCGATGCTCGCGGTGCGGGACGGACGAGCCGTCACCGCACCGGAGGTGATGGCATGTCAGGCAGGCTGCTGCGATGGGCTTGTACGGGGACGGCGGTCGGGGCGCTGCTGGCCACGACTTCCCCCGTGTACGCCGTTCCGGGCCCGGACGGCACGGGCGAGCGCCCCGTCGCCGAACTCCTGACGGACCTTCAGGACATCTACCAGAAGGCGGAGGAGGCGACGGAGACATACAACGCGACTTCGGAGAAGCTGAAGAAACAGCGCGCCGAGGTCACCCGCCTCAACCGCGGCCTGACCAAGGCGCGGGCTTCGGTTCGGGACAGCAGGGGCGACGCGGGCCGTTTCGCACGGCAGCAGTACCAGGGCACCGGCACCACGGAGTTCTCCCCCTACGTGCGTCTCCTCCTGGCCCGCAATCCGCAGCAGGCGCTCGACCAGGGGCATGTGATCGGCCGGGTCGCGGCGGAACGGGCGGCGACGGTGAAGCGGCTCGCCGGGGGCGAGAAGAAGGCAGCGGATCTGGCAGCCACGGCGAAGCGCGCCTTCGGGACCCAAGTCGCGCTGGCCGCCCGGCAGAAGAAGGCCCGGGACACCGTCCGGGGCCAACTCAAAGAGGTCGAGGAACTGCTCGCCTCTCTCACTCCGGAGCAGCTCGCGGAACTGGCCCGGGCGGAGGAGTCGGACACGGCCGAGGCCCAGCGCGAGCTCCTGGCGTCGGGAGCCTTGAGCGGCGCTTCGGCGACGGCGCCGTCCCGACGCGGGAACTCGGCGCTCGACTACGCGGTCCGCCAGATCGGCAAACCGTACAAGTGGGGCGCGGAGGGCCCCAAGTCGTACGACTGCTCGGGACTGACATCAGAGGCATGGGCAGCAGCGGGCAAGGAGATCCCCCGCACATCGCAGGAGCAGTGGGCGGAACTCCCCCACATCCCCCTGCGCAAGCTCCGCCCCGGCGACTTGATCGTCTACTTCCCCAAGGCGACACACGTGGCGATGTACCTGGGCGACGGCATGATCGTCCAGGCCCCGCGCCCCGGCTCCAAGGTGAAGGTCTCCCCCATCGCCTCGAACCCCATCCTGGGCGCGGTCCGCCCGGACCCCGGCTCGAAGGCAATGCGCGACTACACCCCGCCGAAGCTGCCGCGCGGCGCGAAGGAGGGCAGCGACACGGCCGTGTCTACCGCTCGCCCTTGATCATCTCCGCCTCCGGAGGCTTTGATTGTTGCCGGGGCCGCCCGGTTGTCCCGAGAGTGGCGGTTCCGGGCCGGGTGTAAAGGGCGCTCCGCTGCGCTACGCGTCGGCTTCGCCGATTCCGCTTCGCTCCACCCTTGACACCCACCCCTCCACCGCGAGAAGCGAGATGACCGGGCGGCCACGAAGCGGGGCTCACGGGGACTGGGGGTTGGGTCATCCGGCTTCACGGCCGGGTGCGGACTAGTTCGTTTCACGTGCCGTCCCGCTGGCGGGATGCGCGGCCGGTCCGGGGATGGGTCCCGGCTTCGTCAAGCGTCCGACGACCGGATCTCCCCGGCTGCCCGTCACGGTCAGGGGCACGCGGCCGCTCCGGGATGGGTCCCGGCTTCGTCAAGCGGGTGCGGACCGGCCCTTGTGGGTGTGGGCGTGGGTGTGGGTTTGGTTCGGGTTCGCGGGGAGCCGTGCCGTGCCGCGACTGGCAGTCCGGCGGGGTCGGGCTCGACCGGGCGGGTCGGCGCGTGGGCTGGGGGTGGGGGACCTACTTTGGGAAAGTTGTGTTCTGGCACAAGGGGGGCGCGCGGGATTCGAAACGCAACTTTGCCGAAGTAGGTTCCCCACACCCCCCCGAGCCAGCCAATCCCCGGGGGTCAACTGGCCATCGGCTTTGGTGAGTTGCACACCTGACACCCGGCGCCCTCGCCCCGGAAGATCCGGTCGGCGGACGCTTGACGAAGCCGGGACCCATCCCCGAGCGGACCGCGTGCACCTCTCACCCGGCGCGCTGCTCCGAACCAGTCCGCACCCGGCCGCGAAGCCGGATGACCCATCCCCGCTGCCCCGAGAGGCCCGCTTCCTGGGCCGCCCGATCGACGTCCACCCGCGGTGGAGGGACGGGTGTCAAGGGTGAAGCGAAGCGGAATCGGCGCAGCCGACGCGACGAAGGAGCGCCCTTGATACCCGGCCCGGAACCGCCAACCTCGTAACAGCGGGCGGCCCCGGCGCCGACTCGACGCCGGGACGCCGAAGCCCCCACCAGGGGTTAGTTACTCCCCCGCCAGCGAGGCAAGGTACGCCCCCGTCTTCTCCGGCTCATAGAAGAAGTTCTCGAAGTCCGCCGGGTTGTTGAAACCGTTGGCGAAGCGATCCGCCACCGGCTGGAGTTGGCCCGCCGCGCCGATCAGGTTCAGGACATGCTCCGGCGGCGGGGAAAGCATCGCGTTCGTCCACTTGGTGACGTGCTGCGCCGTCTCCCAGTAGCGGTCGAACGTCGACTGCATCCACGCCTCGTCGAACTCCCTCTCACCGTTCTCGATGATCGAGGAGAGGTACGAAGCGGCGCACTTGGAGGCGGAGTTGGATCCCTGCCCGGTGATCGGGTCGTTGGCGACGACCACGTCGGCGACACCGAGGACCAGGCCGCCGCCGGGCAGCCGGCCGATGGGCTTACGCACGGTCGGCGCGTACCGACCGCTCAACGTGCCGCCCGCATCCGTCAGTTCGACCTTGGTCGCCCGCGCGTACTCCCACGGCGTGAACTTCTCAAGGAGTTCGAGGGTCAGCGCCAGGTGCTCGGAGGGGTCCTTGACGCCCTGGAAGACGTCCAGCGGGCCGCCCGGAATGCCCTCCCAGAAGAGGATGTCCGCGCGCCCGGACGTCGTCAGCGTCGGCATGACGAAGAGCTCGCCCACCCCCGGCACCAGGTTGCACCGCACCGCGTCGAACTCGGGGTGCTCGGGGCGCGGGCCCATCCCGTGGACGTACGCGACCGCAAGCGCCCGCTGCGGGGTGTCGTACGGAGAGCGTGAGGCGTCGCGCTCGAACATCGAGACCAGCTCGCCCTTGCCCGCGGAGACCAGGACCAGGTCGTACGTGCGCGAGAAGTAGTCGAGGTCCGAGACCGCCGCGCCATGGATGACCAGCTGGCCGCCGCGCTGGGCGAACGTCTCCATCCAGCCCGCCATCTTCACGCGCTGGTCGACGGACTGGGCGTACCCGTCGAGCTTGCCGACCCAGTCGATGACGCGGGAGGAATCCGGACCGGCGACCGAGACGCCGAGGCCCTCGATCTTCGGGGCCTGGGACTCCCAGAAGTTGGCCTGTATGTCGCGCTCGTGCTGCAGCGCCGTGTCGAACATGCACTGCGTGGACATGACCCGGCCGGACCGGACCTCGTCCGCCGTGCGGTTGGACATCAGGGTGACCTCGTACCCCTGCGACTGGAGCCCGAGGGCGATCTGGAGCCCGGCCTGACCGGCTCCGACGACGAGTATCTTCCGCATGCGGCTGCTTCTCCTACGTACTGACCAAAACAGAAAGAAAGTTGCGGGGGGTGGGTCTATTCGGGCGTTGCCTCCAGGGCATGGCCCACCAGTGACAGGAGCGACTCGATCACCGATATCCGCTGCCTCGCGTCCATGATCAGCACCGGTATGCGCGGCGGGATCGTCAGCGCCTCGCGGACGTCCGCGGGCTCGAACTCCTCGGTGCCGTCGAAGTGGTTGACGGCCACGATGTACGGAATACCGCAGCTCTCGAAGTAGTCGAGCGCAGGGAAGCAGTCGGGCAGGCGCCGGGTGTCGGCGAGGACCACCGCGCCGATCGCGCCGCGCACCAAGTCGTCCCACATGAACCAGAAGCGCTGCTGCCCCGGCGTACCGAAGAGGTACAGCACCAGGTCGTCGTCGAGCGTGATCCGGCCGAAGTCCATGGCGACCGTGGTCGTGGTCTTGTCCGGGGTCGACGTCAGGTCGTCGGTGTCCTCGCTCGCCTGCGTCATCAGCGCCTCCGTCTGGAGGGGCGTGATCTCGGAGACCGCGGTGACCAGGGTCGTCTTGCCGACACCGAACCCGCCCGCCACCACGATCTTCGTCGCGATCGGGGCACGGCTGCGGTCCGTCTGCCAGGCCTGGAGGTTCTCGTCCGGGTCGGGGCCCGGGTGGCGGAGTTCAGAGACGGCGGAGTCCACTCAGCACCCTTTCGAGCAGTGCGCGGTCCGGCTGTCCCGGGCCGTGGCCCGTTCCGTACACGCGGATCTTTCCCTGGTCTGCGAGGTCGCTGAGCAGTACGCGGACCACGCCGAGCGGCATCTTCAGGAGCGCGGCGATCTCCGCGACCGTACGCATACGGCGGCAGATCTCGACGATGGCCCGCAGCTCCGGCATGACGCGGATGGAGAGGTTGCCCTGCGGCAGTTCGAGGCGTTCCTCGGGGGCTTCGAGGGCAGCGACGAACGTCTCTACGAGCAGGACGTGGCCGAAGCGGGTGCGGCCGCCCGTGAGCGAGTACGGGCGTACTCGGGCGGGTTTGCGGTCGGCGCCCCGCTGGGGCAACTTGCCGGGCTTACTGCTCATCGGACGCTCTCCATCGACTGGCGCAGCTCACTGCGGAGTTCGGGGGTGAGGACATGCCCGGCACGGCCGACGAAGAGCGCCATGTGGTACGCGACGACGCTCATGTCGCAGTCCGGGGTCGCGTGCACGCCGAGCAGCGAGCCGTCGCTGATCGACATGACGAAGAGGCTGCCCTCCTCCATCGCGACGACGGTCTGTTTGACCGCTCCGGCGTCCATCAGCTTGGCGGCACCGATGCAGAGGGAACCGAGGCCGGAGACGATGGTGGCGAGGTCGGCACTCGACCCTTTGGGGCCCGCGCTGTTGTCCACCGCCTGCGCGTTGTTGCGCGCGGGGTCGGAGGAGAGGAGGAGCAGGCCGTCGGATGAGACCACCGCGACCGAGAGCAGACCTTGCACCTCCTCGACGAGATTCGTCAGCAGCCAGTGCAGGTTGCGGGCTTCGCTGCTCAGGCCGAACCCGGTGGCGGTGCCACCTGCGGACGAACTGGGCGAGCGCATGGGCGCAGTCAACTACTTGCCTCCTCGACTGATTCCCCCATGTTTTCGGTCTCTTCGTTACGTTCGTTCAGCTCGGCCGCCACGTCGCGACGGCCGCTGATGGCTCCCTGGTGGAAGCCCCCGAGCCGCTTGCGCAGCGCTTCGGCGTCGACGGAACCGCTGCGCGCCTTGGGCACGGTGGGCTCGGGCGCGGTGATCTTCGGCGTGCGCTTGGGCAGCCCCTTGTCGGTGACGCGTTCCCACTTGGGCTCGGCAGGGGCGGCCTTTGCCTCGGGCTCGGGCTCGGGCTCGGGCTCGGGCTCGGGCTCGGCCGCAGCTTCCGGCTGCCCTGGCTGTGGGCAGGCGTCCCGCAGGGCGGGACGGGTGGGCACAGCCCCAGCTTCCGGCTCCTCATCGACCGCCGGAGGGGCAAGCTCCAGGGTGGTCTCAGCCTCAGCTTCCCGTGCGGCCACTTCCGCAGCGGCAATCAGCGGATCCCCCGCAGAGGCACGCCCCGGCAGGACATTGGAGTTCGCCTCGGCTTCAGAGCCCGGAAGGTGCATGGCAGGCGCCGCCCCGGCAAGGGGAACCCCCATCGCCGGCGGCGCCGCAACAGCCGGCGCCGCCGCGAGGATCGACTTGGGCAGCACGACGACAGCGGCGACACCCCCCTGCTTCTGCTCGCGCAAGCGGACCCGCGCCCCGTGCCGCGCGGCGAGCCGCGCCACGACATACAGACCGAGCCCGAGCCCGTCCCCGCTCTCCTGGTCGTACGCGTCGTCGGGACGGAACTCCGCGAGACGGGAGTTGAGCTCCGTCATCCGGTCGGGGGTGACCCCTATGCCCTCGTCCTGCACGGAGAGCATGACCTCGCCGCTCTCCAGGAGCCAACCGGAGACCTCGACGGAGGCGTCCGGCGGCGAGAACGACGTCGCGTTCTCGAGCAGCTCGGCGACCAGGTGACTGATGTCGTCCGCGGCGAAACCGGCGACATGCGCGTGCGGCGGCAGCGTGGCGATGCGCACCCGCTCGTACCGCTCGATCTCGGAGACGGCGGCGCGTACGACGTCGACGAGCGGGACCGGGCCCGGGTGCTGGTGGCCGTGCTCGGCGCCGGCCAGGACCAGGAGGTTCTCGCTGTGGCGGCGCATGACCGTGGCGAAGTGGTCGAGCTTGAAGAGCGTGGCGAGGCGGTCGGGGTCCTGCTCGCGGTCTTCCAGGTTCTCGATGACGGCGAGCTGGCGCTCGACGAGGCCGAGGGTGCGCAGGGCGAGGTTCACGAACGTGCCGTGGATGGACTGCCGCACCCGCTCCAAGTGGGCGGAGGCCTCGGCCAGTTCACCGCGCAGCTTCTCGCGCTCGTCGGCCATGGACGTGCGCTGCCCGATGAGGTGCTTGCGGTCCGCTTCGAGGGTGGTCAGCCGCTCGGTGAGGGCGACCGCGTGGCCGTGCAGCGCGTTGACGGACCGTACGACCTGGGCGAACTCGTCGTCGCGGCCGGTGAAGCGGATGGGTTCCTGCGGCGCGGGCTCGGTGGCGAGGCGGGCGGAGCCGAGGCGCAGGACGGCGAGCGGCCGGGTGAGCGTGCGGGCCATCGCCATGGTCACGCCGACCGCGACGAGCAGCGTGACGCCGATGAGTGCGACGCGGATCTCGAGGGCCGTGACGTCGTCGTCGCGCAGTTGGGCGAGGTCCTTGGTGCGCTTGACGGTGAGCGAGGACTCGGCGCCGCGCATCATCTCGATGCGGGCGGAGAGCGCGGCGTCGATCTTCTTGCTGTCGTAGCGCAGCTCGGCGGTGGAGAGCGCGGCCTTGTCGGTGAGCCGGGAGAGGTACTTCTCGGCGGTCGTGACCTCGTTGCCCGTGACCGTCGAGTCGTACGTCGCGCGGGCGCGCTCCGTGGCCGTGTCCCGGAAGTCCGCGATGGCGGCCTGCTCGCGGACGTCGGCGCGCTGGGCGGCGGCGCTCAGCGCGTCGCGGGTCCTGCTGCTGGCGGAGGACTCGTCGACCACCGTGGTGGGCAGGCCGGTGACCGGGTCGACGGTGGTGCTCGTCTCCGTGGTGCGGGGGACGGCGAGGGCGGCGAGGAGCAGGCCGCGGGCGCCGGCGGCCTGTTCGACGGCGTGGTCGAGGTCGGCGAGCGCATAGCCGCCGGAGCCCGCGCGGGGCGGTGTCTGCTCGGCGAGTTCGCGGGTCAGGGCGTGCAGTGCGGTGATGACGTCCGAGTACGCCGTGTGCGCTTCGAGAGCACTGCTCTTGCCGGTGAGCGCCGCTCCGCGTACGGCGGCGATGGCGGCGAGGTCGCGGCGCAGACCGGCCGGGGCGTCCGCCGAGCGCAACTCGTCGATCTGGCGGTCGACGCGGGCGCTGCGGCTCTCGGAGAGCCTCTTACCCCCCTTCGGGCGGCCCGCGGCGATGTACGAGGTGACCTCGTCGCGCTCGTCGGCGAGGGAGTGGCTCAGCGAGACGGCCTGCTGAGTGCGCTCCGCGAGGGTCACAAGGTCCTGGGCGTCGCTCAGTTGCCCGGATGCGGCCACGACGGCGGGCGCTCCGGCCCCGGCGATCGCGGCGGCCACGACGGCGACGGCGACGATGAGCCGGTTGCGCACGCGCGCGGTGGGCTTGGAGTTGACGGGCTTCGTGGGCTGCGCGGCGCTCTTCGTGGGCTGCGCGGCGCTCCCGTCGGCGCTCTTCGCACCGTCAGGAACCGTCGCACCGGGGGTGTGGTCGCTCGCCGCGGGCTCTCCCGCCGTGGGCTCGGGCGGGCGCTCGGGCGCCTGCTCCGTAGGGGTGGTCGCGCCCGGCGTGGCCCCGTCAGAGGCCGTCTGCTTGCCTTTGCGCCGAGGCCGCATCTTCTGCACCGATGCTCGCATTCTTGTTTTTCGTCTGCCCATGGGCCCGGGTGACGATCCGTCAACGAACGCGCGCCCCCGGTACGGCTCCTGACCCTTTCAGTGCCGATGAGTGGCGGTCGCGCATCGCCTGCCTGGCCACCCGAAGGAGTGAACATCGGCGGGGAGTTGGCGAGCAAGTCCCGAGTTGAAGCAAAAGACTCGGCCACGGTGCGCCGGTTGGACGTCTCCCGCAGGCTTTGGCAGGATGCGCGGCCACACACCGCCGGAGGCGATCATTCCGCCTGAAATCCGGCGCCTGACCTGCTGGTCCGGGCCAATCGGCGGCCATATGCGACCCCTCGGTGACCTTGTGAAGGCCTCGTGCAGACTGGCTGAATGCGCATCGAACTCGCCACCGAGCCCGGCGACCCCACCCGCCCCAATGAGGACTATGCCGCGGTCATGCTTCCCGCATCCGGACAGGGCGGTTCACTCGTCCTCCTGGACGGGGTGACTCCGCCCGCCGGGGATGACGGTTGTCTGCATTCCGTCCCCTGGTTCACGGCACGGCTCGGCGGCGCACTGGGTGAACTGTCCGTTTCACGGCGGGATATGACGCTCGTTGAGATCCTGGCGGCGGCGATCGAGCGCACCGCGGACACACATCGTCAAACCTGTGACCTTTCTCACCCGCGCACGCCTCAGGCCACGGTGGTTCTGGTGCGTTGGGACGACGAGCGGGTCGAGCACCTGGTCCTCTCGGACTCCGCACTCCTGGTGGCGGCCCCCGACGGCCGGGTCACGGCGGTCCTCGACGAGCGCCTGGACCAGGTGCCGCCGTCGGTCCGCAGGAGCACCCCCGCGATCGAGGCGCTGCGCAACGCGGAGGGCGGCTTCTTCACGGCGGCCGCGGACCCGGCGGTGGCATCCCGCGCGGTCACCGGGGAGAGCCCGCGCTCGCAGGTGAGGGCGCTGGCGGCGCTGACGGACGGCGTGGGCCGCTGGGTGGAGAAGTTCCACGAGGGCGACTGGACGGACTGCTTCACCTTGCTCCAGAAGGAGGGCCCGCAGCACTTGGTGGACCGGGTGAGGGAGCTGGAGCGGGCCGAGACGCTCCCGCGGGGGAAGCGGCACGACGACGCGGCGGTGGTTTACGCGGAGCCTTGATAGATGCGGGGGGGGTGAGCGCCCCTTTAGGGGCGCGGGGCTGTGACATATGCGGCTCCGCCGCGTGGGCGCGACAAGCCACGACGCACCCGCGGACAGAGAACACACCTGGCAGACCGCAGAAGCCCGATGCAGGGTGCCTTACCCCTCGGCGGAAGAATTCAACTGATGCAGCAGCCGAGCCAGCTCGGCAACCTCCGCCCGGTCCCAACCGGCAAGCTGCCGCACATACCGCTCCCGCCGCCCCGCACGCACCGTACGGAACCGAGCCCCACCCTCCTCCGTGAGGCGGACCAACCACGCCCGCCCATCCGCAGGATCCGGCTCACGGGCCACCAACCCCAGTTCCTCAAGCGCCCGCAGCTGACGACTCATCGTCGCCTTGCCCACGCCGATGAAAGCGGCGAGATCCGTGGCGCGCTGCGGACCGGAGTCGTCCAGGCAGACGAGAAGGCCGTACGCGGCGGGCTCCAGGTCCGGATGGACCTGGCGGGCCATCTCGCCGGACGAGGCGCGGGCCCGGCGAAGGAGCAGGGTCAACTCCCGCTCCAGGGAGAGGAACTCGCGGTCGACACCGCTCTCGTGCACTTCAGCACCCATGGCCCGCTTCTTTCCGGATCGTGAAGGTTTCCGCCCCGCACGGCGGACGCCACGGCGGGACCGGCGAGCGCGCCCGCCCATTGCCGCAGCTCGGCCAGTATTTCGTACGGCCGCGCCGCACGGTGCCGTGGACACCGCCGCAGGAGTAGACCAACGGCACCTCCCGGGCCCCCTTCCCAGCCACGGGTCTACGTGCGTAGCGTCGTCAATGACATGTTCACACCATGACATGTCGACAGGTCCCCCCACCGAGCTCGCCGAGCTCCACCGAGCTCCATCCAGCTCAACCGAGGCCTTCGGAGGCACGCACATGCCCGTGCACAGACCCGGAACGCCCCGCCGCTCGCGCTGGTCAGCGGCCGGAATCCTGCTATCGGTCCTCTCCGCCCTCTCCCTCCTCATCACCCTGCCCGGCGCCGCACAGGCCGCCGACGGCGATGACGTACCGGCCCGCGGCTCAGCCCGTATGGGCATGGGCGTCATCGAGCACGACGGGCAGGGCAGCCTGCCGCCCAGTGGCGACGCCGTCCAGACCGAGGGCGTCGACGTCAGCAGTCACCAGGGCAACGTCTCCTGGTCGACCCTCTGGAACAGCGGCGTGAAGTGGGCCTACGTCAAGGCTACGGAAGGCACGTACTACAAGAACCCCTACTTCGCCCAGCAGTACAACGGTTCGTACAACGTGGGCATGATCAGGGGGGCCTATCACTTCGCGACGCCCGACACCTCAAGCGGCGCCGCCCAGGCCAACTACTTCGTGGACAACGGCGGCGGCTGGTCGCGCGACGGCAAGACACTGCCGGGCGCGCTCGACATCGAGTGGAACCCGTACGGGGCGGCCTGCTTCGGCAAGTCCCAGACCGCGATGGTCACCTGGATCCGTGACTTCCTGAACCAGTACAAGGCCCGCACCGGGCGGCACGCGGTGATCTACACGGCCACCAGCTGGTGGAAGCAGTGCACCGGCAACTACAGCGGCTTCGCCGTCAACAACCCGCTGTGGATCGCCCGTTACGCCAGCGCGCCGGGTGAACTCCCGGCCGGCTGGGGCTACTACACGATGTGGCAGTACACATCGACCGGCCCGACAGTCGGGGACCACAACAAGTTCAACGGCGCCTACGACAGGCTGCAGGCGCTCGCCAACGGCTGAGCGCGCATGACGTGACGGGGCCCGGGACCCCTCGCGGGGCCCCGGGCCGCTAACCGGCCACCTCCGTCACGCGGCGGCCGGAACCCTCACCTCGGCCTCGGTCAGGGCCAGTTCGAGCACCTGGCGGACATCCGTCACCGGGTGCACGTCCAGCTTCTCCAGGATCTCCGCGGGGACGTCGTCCAGGTCGGCCTCGTTCCGCTTCGGGATGATCACCGTGGTGATCCCGGCGCGGTGCGCGGCGAGCAGCTTCTGCTTGACGCCGCCGATCGGAAGCACCCGGCCGGTCAGCGAGACCTCACCGGTCATCGCCACGTCCGTACGGACCAGGCGGCCGCTGAGCAGCGAGGCGAGGGCGGTCGTCAGCGTGACGCCCGCGCTCGGCCCGTCCTTGGGCACCGCACCCGCCGGGAAGTGGACGTGCACGCCCCGCTCCTTCAAGTCGCCGACGGGCAGCTCCAGTTCGGCACCGTGCGAGCGCAGGAAGGAGAGCGCGATCTGTGCCGACTCCTTCATGACGTCGCCGAGCTGACCGGTGAGCGTGAGCCCCGATGCCCCTGTCTCCGGGTCGGCGAGCGACGCCTCCACGAAGAGCACGTCACCTCCGGCACCGGTGACCGCGAGGCCGGTCGCGACACCCGGCACCGCCGTGCGCCGCTCGGCCGGGTCCTGCGCGGACTCGGGCACGTGGTGCGGCCGCCCGATGAGGCCCCGCAGGTCCTCGTCCGTGACCGTGAACGGCAGCTCCCTGTCGCCCAGTTCGTGCTGCGCCGCGACCTTGCGGAGCAGCCGCGCGACGGACCGCTCCAGGTTGCGTACGCCCGCTTCGCGCGTGTACTCACCCGCGAGCTTGCGCAGCGCGCTCTCGTCGAGGGCGACTTCGTCCTTCTCCAGACCCGCCCGCTCCAGCTGGCGCGGGAGCAGGTGGTCGCGGGCGATGACGACCTTCTCGTCCTCGGTGTACCCGTCGAGCCTGACCAGCTCCATGCGGTCGAGCAGGGCCTCCGGGATGGCTTCCAGGACGTTGGCGGTGGCGAGGAAGACGACGTCGCTCAGGTCCAGCTCCACCTCCAGGTAGTGGTCCCTGAAGGTGTGGTTCTGCGCCGGGTCGAGGACTTCGAGGAGGGCGGCGGCCGGGTCGCCCCGGAAGTCGGACCCCACCTTGTCGATTTCGTCGAGGAGCACGACCGGGTTCATGGACCCTGCCTCCTTGATGGCCCGCACGATCCGTCCGGGCAGCGCCCCCACGTACGTACGACGGTGCCCGCGGATCTCCGCCTCATCGCGTACGCCGCCGAGCGCGACCCGCACGAACTTGCGGCCCATGGCGTGCGCGACGGACTCGCCGAGCGAGGTCTTGCCGACGCCGGGCGGACCGACGAGGGCGAGCACGGCACCGCCGCGGCGGCCGCCGACGACTCCGAGGCCGCGGTCGGCGCGCCGCTTGCGCACCGCCAGGTACTCGGTGATCCGCTCCTTCACGTCCTGAAGGCCCGCGTGCTCGGCGTCGAGGACGTTCTGGGCGCCCTTGATGTCGTACTCGGAAGCACCGTCATCGGTTCGCTCGTTCCACGGCAGTTCGAGGACGGTGTCGAGCCAGGTCCTGATCCAGGAGCCCTCGGGCGACTGGTCGCTGGACCGCTCCAGCTTGTCGACTTCCTTGAGGGCGGCCTCGCGGACATTCTCAGGAAGGTCGGCGGCCTCGACGCGGGTGCGGTAGTCGTCGGACTCCTCGGCAGAGTCCTTGCTGTCGCCGTTGAGCTCGCGCAGCTCCTTGCGTACGGCGTCCAACTGGCGGCGGAGCAGGAACTCGCGCTGCTGCTTGTCGACGCCTTCCTGCACGTCCTTGGCAATGGACTCGGCGACGTCCTGCTCGGCGAGGTGCTCGCGCAGCTGCTCGGTGGCGAGCTTCAGACGCGCCGCCGGGTCGTCGGTCTCCAGGAGCTGGATCTTCTGCCCGGTGGAGAGGAAGGGCGAGTATCCGGAGTTGTCGGCGAGCGCAGAGACGTCCTCGATCTGCTGGACGCGGTCCACGACCTGCCACGCGCCCCGCTTCTTCAGCCAGCTGGTGGCGAGCGCCTTGTACTCCTTGACCAGCTCGGCGACGGCACCAGGAAGCGGCTCAGGCACCGTCTCGTCGACCTTCAGCCCCTCCACCCAGAGCGCCGCACCCGGCCCGGTCGTCCCTGCACCGATCCGCACGCGGCCACGGCCGCGGATGAGCGCGCCGGGGTCGCCGTCGGAGAGCCGCCCGACCTGCTCGACGGTGCCGAGGACTCCGGTCGCGGCGTACGTCCCGTCGATGCGCGGAACAAGAAGGACCTGCGGCTTGCTGCCACTACCACTGGAGCGGGCCGCCGCCTGGGCGGCCTCCACCGCGGCTCGTACATCGGTGTCGGACAGATCGAACGGAACCACCATGCCGGGCAGGACAACCTCGTCGTCGAGCGGCAGCACGGGCAGAGTGAGCGGTGTGGACGTCGAAGCCATGATCTCCCCTTCGGCATTCAAGTTGAGCTTTACCGACTCAATGCTCGTGAGTCCTTGATTGTTCCCCGGGGTCTGTTCGCTGTCAGCGATCGCTGAGACGGTGGGTACTTCGACTGTCAGACCGTCACTTCGATCCCGTCGGAAGGGACCCACGTGGAGACACCGGAGAACGTCACGGGCGAGCACGAGACCGGCCTCGGCATCGACTTCGCGGGCCTGCTGACGGAGCACGCCCTGGGGCACCTCTTCTCTGCGGCGCTGCGTACGGCGACCAGTTGCCGGATCGCCGATCACCTGGCGTCCGGCCCACGCACCCCGCAGGAACTGGCCCGCCTGACCGACACCCACGCGGCGCACTTACGCCGCGTCCTGCGCTACCTCGCCACGCGCGGCATCTTCCGCGAGGACGAGGCGGGCGCGTTCCGCCTCACGCCGGTCGCGGAGGCGCTGCGCACGGACGTCCCGCACTCCCAGCACGCGATGGTGCTGATGCTGACCGACGAGACGTTCCAGCGGACGTCGGCGGGTCTGGAGGAGACGGTGCGCAAGGCGGGACCGTCCTTCGAGCGGATCTTCGGGCAGCCGTTCTTCGCGTACCTGGCGACCGATCCCGGCCTGCGGGAACTCTTCGACGACGGCATGACGTCGCTCTCGGCCCCGATCGACGAGGTGGTCGCCGAGACGTACCCGTTCCCGGAGCGGGGCACCGTGGTGGACGTGGGCGGCGGACGCGGCGGTCTCCTGCGGAGCATCCTGCGCCGGCACCCCGGCCTTACGGGGGTCCTCCTCGACCAGGCACCGGCCGTGAGCCGCCACGTCCTGGGCGACGACGACGAGCTGACGGGCCGCTGGCGGGCGGAGAGCGGCGACTTCTTCGCCGGGGTCCCGGAGGGCGGCGACATCTACGTACTCAAGCACGTCCTGCACGACTGGCCGGACGACGCCTGCCTGCGCATCCTGCGCAACTGCCGCGCCGCGATGGCACCGGGCGCACGCGTCCTGGTCGTCGACTCGGTGCTGCCCGCGGGGAACGATCCGCACCCGGGCAAGGCCCTCGACGTGGCGATGGCGGCGGTCGTGGACGGCCAGGAGCGGACGGAGGAGGAGTTCACGCGGCTCCTGGGCGAGGCCGGGCTCACGGTGACGCGGGTCCTTGCCACTCGGGCGTTCCCCTCGGTGGTGGAGGCGGTAGCCGCTTAGCCGGGACTCGGAGGGCGCGGGGCTGTGACATATGCGGCTCCGCCGCGTGGGCGCGACCAGCCACGACGCACCCGCAGACGTGTACGGCAGCAGGCGTCGGCAGGATCCTCAACCAACCGTGCGGCGCCACCGCCGCACCAGCGGCCACGTGGCGACGCCGATCGACAGCGCGAGAAGGTGGCCCCAGTTCGTCATCGGGTCCGTGAACGCGATCAGGTCCTCGACCAGCATCCCGCCGAAGGCGACAAGCACCAGCCATCGCAGCCACGGCCGGAAGAGCCCGGCCAGCGCGCCGATGCTCGCCGCGACGCCGAAGCTGATGCCGTAGTCGAGCCGGTGCAGGGAGCTGTCCGGCAGATGGCCCGCGAGGACCGAGAAGCCGACCGGGATCTCGGTCGCCAGGGTGGCGACGACATGCCCGAGCAGGAAGACCCCCGCGGTGCGCAGCGCGCCGATGCGGCGCTCCAGGCCGGTCAGGACGAGCAGGAATCCGATCGCGTACGGCGATGCGATGCCGCCCGCGATCCACAGCGCGCTCGCGACGAGGACGAGCAGCGGCTGCTGCATGAGGTGTGCGACGTCCGTGCTCGACCCCTGGTGCAGGGCCGAGACGAAGGCGGGGTCCGCGTACCGGGTCAGCAGCGAGGTGCCGGCGAGCACGACGGCGTAACCGAAGGTGAAGGGCGTACCGGTGGGGGTCGGGAGCAGCCGCCAGGGGCGCAGCCTGCGCCACGCGGACGCGGGGTCGGCAGCCGGGGCCTCCGGCGCCGGACGGCTTGGAGCGGCCCGCGTCACGGGTCCCCTTTGTCCCGGTATGCCGTCCAGCGCGGGGCGGACCGTCTCCTCGGGTGCCGCGGGGACAGCCGTCGAACTCCGGTTCACGGTGCGGCGCTCCTTCCGTCACGCCCCACCCAATGCTGATCTTTCGGACTCTGTCTATGACCGGCGCCACGTGAGACGCGAATCACACCTTGAGGGACAACCTCACAGGGTCGAAACGCGTCCGCCCCTGGCGGGCCCCGTCGCCCGGCCGCTCCCCCATACGCTGGCCGCCATGCACCACCACACCATCGCCCCCGTCGTCATCGACCGGCGTGAGGGCCCGTACGGCGAAGTCGCGCTGCGGCGCCACGGTGAACTGCTGCAGATCATCGCCAACGGGTGCTTCCTCATGGACACTTCGGACGGCCGCTCGGAGCGCCTCCTGATCGACGCGGCCCTCGACGCACTGGACGACCAGCCCGAACCGAGCGTGCTCATCGGAGGGCTCGGCGTCGGCTTCTCGCTCGCCCACGCGGCCGCCGACCGGCGCTGGGGCCGTATCGCCGTCGTGGAGCGCGAGCAGGCCATCATCGACTGGCACAACGACGGACCGCTGTCCGCCATCTCCGGTGCGGCGCTCACCGATCCGCGCACCCGGATCCTGCACACCGACCTCGTCGAGTACGTCTCCAACTCCTCCGATACGTACGACGCACTCTGCCTGGACATCGACAACGGCCCCGACTGGACGGTGACGGAGGACAACAACTCCCTCTATTCGCCCGCCGGTCTGGCTGCCTGTCAGGCCCGTCTCAAGCCCGGTGGAGTACTCGCCGTGTGGTCCGCCCAACCCTCGTCCGCTTTCGACTTCGCTCTACGGAATGCCGGATTCCAGTCGGTACGGACGGAAGAGATCCCCGTTGCCCGAGGCGTACCCGACGTGGTTCATCTCGGCGTCAGGGCTGCGTAGCCGAGGTGCCTTCGCGACCCGTACCCTGCTGACCGAACACAAGCGATCAGTGTCAGGGGCGGGGCGATGGAGCAGACACACACCTCCCACAACGGTGCGACGGCGGCGATGCCAGGCGCCCAGCGCCGGGTTCTGGTGGTCGAGGACGACCCGACGATCGTCGACGCCATCGCCGCCCGGCTACGTGCCGAGGGTTTCGTTGTGCAAACGGCGGGAGACGGTCCCGCGGCGGTCGACACCGCACAGGCGTGGCAGCCCGATCTCCTGATCCTGGACATCATGCTGCCGGGCTTCGACGGGCTTGAAGTGTGCCGTCGGGTGCAGGCCCAGCGGCCGGTGCCGGTGCTCATGCTGACGGCGCGCGACGACGAGACGGACATGCTGGTCGGGCTCGGCGTCGGCGCCGACGACTACATGACCAAGCCGTTCTCGATGCGGGAGCTCGCGGCCCGGGTGCACGTCCTGCTGCGCAGGGTCGAGCGGGCCGCGCTCGCCGCGACCACGCCGCGCAGCGGCATCCTCCGGCTCGGCGAGCTGGAGATCGACCACGCGCAGCGCCGGGTCAGAGTGCGCTCCGAGGACGTACACCTGACGCCGACGGAGTTCGACCTGCTCGTCTGCCTGGCCAACACCCCCCGTGCGGTCCTCTCCCGCGAGCAGCTGCTCGCCGAGGTGTGGGACTGGGCGGACGCGTCGGGCACCCGGACCGTCGACAGCCACATCAAGGCGCTGCGCCGGAAGATCGGCGCCGAGCGGATCCGCACGGTGCACGGCGTCGGGTACGCCCTGGAGACCCCGACCCCGTGAGGCCGGGCAGCTGATGACCAGGCCTTTCGGAGGACTGCGGCCCTTCTCCATCAAGACCAAGCTCGGCACCCTGGTGGTGGTGTCGGTCTTCATCACCACCGGTCTGCTGATGGTGGCGATGGAGACGGAGACCGAGCTGCGCTTCATCACCGTCTTCTCGGTGATCGCCACGCTGCTCATCACGCAGTTCGTGGCCCACAGCCTCACCGCGCCGCTCGACGAGATGAACGCGGTGGCGCGCGCCGTCTCGCACGGCGACTACACGCGGCGGGCACGCGGCGCCGACCGGCGCGACGAGCTGGGCGACGTGGCCACCACGATCAACCGCATGGCGGACGACCTGGAGGCCCAGGACCAGCAGCGCAAGGAGCTGGTCGCCAACGTCTCGCACGAGCTGCGCACACCCATCGCGGCCCTGCGCGCGGTCCTGGAGAACGTCGTCGACGGGGTCTCCGCCGCCGACCCGGAGACCATGCGTACGGCGCTGAAGCAGACGGAGCGCCTGGGCCGCCTCGTCGAGACGCTGCTCGACCTGTCGCGCCTGGACAACGGCGTCGTCCCGCTGAAGGCCCGCCGCTTCGAGGTGTGGCCCTACCTGTCGGGCGTCCTGAAGGAGGCCAACATGGTGGCCTCGGCACGTGCAGGCATCGCATCGGGGTCCGGCAGCCACACGCGTACGGACGTCCATCTGCACCTGGACGTGACACCGCCCGAGCTGACCGCGCACGCGGACGCCGAGCGGCTGCACCAGGTCGTGGCCAACCTCATCGACAACGCGGTCAAGCACAGCCCGCCGCACGGCCGTGTCACCGTGCGTGCCCGGCGCGGCCCCTGGCCCGAGTCCCTGGACCTGGAGGTCCTCGACGAGGGCCCCGGCATCCCGGAGTCGGAGTGGCACCGCGTCTTCGAGCGCTTCAACCGGGGCAGCCACGCCGGTGCCCCCGCCCAGGGCCCCGGCAACGACGGCGGCACCGGCCTCGGCCTCGCCATCGCGCGCTGGGCGGTCGATCTGCACGGCGGGCACATCGGTGTGGCCGAATCCCCTCGGGGCTGCCGCATCCAGGTCACTCTTCCGGGCCTGCCCGAAGTGTGAAGTTGACGTAGGGTTCGAAGCGGAAGCGATTCGCGGGCGCATCTGAAGCGCGCCCGGGTGAAGGCGCCGCGCAGGGGAAGCCCCGCGCGGCCATCTGGCGTTGCGGAACCCGGCTTGTTTCCCGCCATTTACGCCACCGAAACCCCCGATCCAGTGTGACTTACACGACGGATGACGGGCCCGGCCTGCACCTGGCGGCCTTGGAGGCGTAGCCTTTATTTCCGCTGTCCATCACCTTGTGAAGCGGAAGAGGGCGGTTACCGCCGTGTCGCCACAGTCCCCCAGTAACTCGAGCATCTCGACCGACCAAGACGGGCAGGGCAAGGACCCTGCAGTCGCCTTCGGTCCCAATGAGTGGCTCGTCGACGAGATCTATCAGCAGTACCTCCAGGACCCGAATTCGGTTGACCGAGCCTGGTGGGACTTCTTCGCCGACTACAAGCCGGGAGTAGCGGCGGCCGCCGCCACCCCGGTGAAGCCGGCGGGTGACGCGGCCGCGGGGGCCGCGTCCACCACCACTCCCGCCGCTCCGGCGGCCCCGGCACCCGTGGCTCCGGCCGCGCCCGCAGCGCCCGCGGCCCCGGCCGCGAAGCCCGCTGCCGCCGTGCCGGCCGGGGGCGGCACCGCACAGGCCGCTCCTGCCGCAAAGCCCGCAGTCGCGAAGCCCGCAGCCGCCAAGGCCGCGCCCGCGACGGAGGCCCCTGCCGGTCCGGAGTACGTGACGCTGCGCGGCCCCTCCGCGGCCGTGGCGAAGAACATGAACGCCTCCATCGAGGTCCCCACCGCCACGTCGGTGCGCGCGGTCCCGGTGAAGCTGCTCTTCGACAACCGCATCGTCATCAACAACCACCTCAAGCGCGCCCGCGGCGGGAAGATCTCCTTCACGCACCTCATCGGGTACGCGATGGTGCAGGCCATCAAGGCCATGCCGTCGATGAACTACTCCTTCGTGGAGAAGGACGGCAAGCCGACCCTGGTCAAGCCGGAGCACATCAACTTCGGCCTCGCCATCGACCTGGTGAAGCCCAACGGCGACCGCCAGCTCGTGGTCGCGGGCATCAAGAAGGCCGAGACCCTGAACTTCTTCGAGTTCTGGCAGGCCTACGAGGACATCGTCCGCCGTGCTCGTGACGGCAAGCTCGGCATGGACGACTTCACCGGCGTCACGGTCTCCCTGACCAACCCCGGCGGCCTCGGCACCGTCCACTCGGTCCCGCGTCTGATGCCCGGCCAGTCGGTCATCATGGGCGTCGGCTCCATGGACTACCCGGCCGAATTTCAGGGCACCTCCCAGGACACCCTGAACAAGCTCGGCATCTCGAAGGTCATGACGCTCACGTCGACCTACGACCACCGGGTCATCCAGGGCGCCGCATCCGGCGAGTTCCTGCGGATCGTCGCGAACCTGCTGCTCGGCGAGAACGACTTCTACGACGAGATCTTCAAGGCGCTGCGCATTCCCTACGAGCCGGTCCGCTGGCTCAAGGACATCGACGCCTCGCACGACGACGACGTCACGAAGGCCGCCCGCGTCTTCGAGCTGATCCACTCCTACCGCGTCCGCGGCCATGTCATGGCCGACACGGACCCGCTGGAGTACAAGCAGCGCAAGCACCCCGACCTGGACATCACCGAGCACGGCCTCACCCTGTGGGACCTGGAGCGTGAGTTCGCGGTCGGCGGCTTCGCCGGCAAGTCCATGATGAAGCTGCGCGACGTCCTCGGCGTGCTGCGCGACTCGTACTGCCGCACCACCGGCATCGAGTTCATGCACATCCAGGACCCGAAGCAGCGCAAGTGGCTGCAGGACCGCATCGAGCGCACGCACGCCACGAAGCCCGAGCGCGAGGAGCAGCTGCGCATCCTGCGCAGGCTGAACGCCGCCGAGGCCTTCGAGACGTTCCTGCAGACGAAGTACGTCGGCCAGAAGCGCTTCTCCCTGGAGGGCGGCGAGTCCGTCATCCCGCTGCTCGACGCCGTCATCGACAGCGCCGCCGAGTCGCGTCTGGACGAGGTCGTCATCGGCATGGCCCACCGCGGCCGCCTGAACGTCCTGGCGAACATCGTGGGCAAGTCGTACGCCCAGATCTTCCGCGAGTTCGAGGGCAACATGGACCCCAAGTCCATGCACGGCTCCGGCGACGTGAAGTACCACCTGGGCGCCGAGGGCACCTTCACCGGCCTGGACGGCGAGCAGATCAAGGTCTCGCTCGCCGCGAACCCGTCCCACCTGGAGACGGTCGACCCGGTCATCGAGGGCATCACCCGCGCCAAGCAGGACATCATCAACAAGGGCGGCACGGACTTCACGGTCCTGCCCGTCGCCCTGCACGGTGACGCGGCCTTCGCGGGCCAGGGTGTGGTCGCCGAGACGCTCAACATGTCGCAGCTGCGCGGCTACCGCACGGGCGGCACGGTCCACATCGTCATCAACAACCAGGTCGGCTTCACCGCCGCCCCGGAGTCGTCGCGTTCTTCCATGTACGCCACGGACGTGGCCCGCATGATCGAGGCGCCGATCTTCCACGTGAACGGCGACGACCCCGAGGCCGTCGTCCGCGTCGCGCGTCTGGCCTTCGAGTTCCGCCAGGCGTTCAACAAGGACGTCGTGATCGACCTCATCTGCTACCGCCGCCGCGGTCACAACGAGTCGGACAACCCGGCGTTCACGCAGCCGCTGATGTACGACCTGATCGACAAGAAGCGCTCGGTGCGCAAGCTCTACACCGAGTCCCTCATCGGTCGCGGCGACATCACCCTGGAAGAGGCCGAGCAGGCCCTGCAGGACTTCCAGGGCCAGCTGGAGAAGGTCTTCACGGAGGTCCGTGAGGCCATCTCGCAGCCGGCGCAGGCCGAAGTGCCCGCCGCGCAGCCCGAGTTCCCGGTCAACGTCGACACCGCGATCTCCCAGGAGGTCGTCAAGCGGATCGCCGAGTCGCAGGTCAACATCCCCGACCGGGTCACCGTCCACCCGCGTCTGCTTCCGCAGCTGCAGCGCCGCATGTCGATGGTCGAAGAGGGCACGATCGACTGGGGCATGGGCGAGACCCTCGCCATCGGCTCGCTGCTCCTCGAGGGCACCCCGGTCCGCCTGTCGGGCCAGGACTCGCGCCGTGGCACGTTCGGTCAGCGCCACGCGGTGCTCATCGACCGCGAGACGGGCGAGGACTTCACGCCGCTCCTGTACCTCTCGGACGACCAGGCGCGTTACAACGTCTACGACTCCCTCCTCTCCGAGTACGCGGTGATGGGCTTCGAGTACGGCTACTCGCTGGCCCGCCCCGAGTCCCTCGTCATGTGGGAAGCGCAGTTCGGTGACTTCGTCAACGGCGCGCAGACGGTGGTGGACGAGTACATCTCGGCCGCCGAGCAGAAGTGGAACCAGCACTCCGGCGTCACGCTGCTCCTTCCGCACGGCTACGAGGGCCAGGGCCCGGACCACTCGTCCGCCCGCATCGAGCGCTTCCTCCAGCTGTGCGCGCAGAACAACATGACGGTGGCCATGCCCACCCTCCCGTCGAACTACTTCCACCTCCTGCGGTGGCAGGTGCACAACCCGCACCACAAGCCGCTGGTGGTCTTCACTCCGAAGTCGATGCTGCGCCTCAAGGCGGCGGCCTCGAAGACGGAGGAGTTCACGACGGGCGGCTTCCGCCCGGTCATCGGCGACGCGTCGGTCGACCCGGCGGCGGTCCGCAAGGTCGTCTTCTGCGCGGGCAAGCTGTACTACGACCTCGAGGCGGAGCGCCAGAAGCGCGGCGTCACGGACACGGCCATCATCCGCATCGAGCGCCTGTACCCGCTGCCGGGTGCCGAGCTCCAGGCGGAGATCGCCAAGTACCCGAACGCCGAGAAGTACTTGTGGGCGCAGGAGGAGCCGGCGAACCAGGGCGCATGGCCCTTCATCGCCCTCAACCTGATCGACCACCTGGACCTGGCGGTCGGCGCGGACATCCCGCACGGCGAGCGTCTGCGGCGCATCTCGCGGCCGCATGGTTCGTCTCCGGCGGTCGGTTCGAAGAAGCGGCATGAGCAGGAGCAGGAGCAGCTTGTGAACGAGGTCTTCGAGGCGTAGGCGCTGCGCGCTGACGTGAGCAGAGGGCCGGGCCCCGCGGAGTTTCATCCGCGGGGCCCGTCCCTTTTCGTCTGCGGGTGCTTTGTGGCTGAGCGCGCAGTTCCCCGCGCCCCTTTGGGGCGCTACCCGGCGGCGCTATCCCAAGTACGCCTCGAAGTCCCAGTACGGGCGGTTGCGCTGGCGCGCCGAGATGGTGTGCGGATGCTGCGCGCCGAGCGTCCGGGTCAACGCAAGCAGGCCGTCTTCCTCCAGCTTCTCGGCCTCCTCCTGCTCCCGCAGGGCCCGCAGGTCGGCGGCGAGCGCCACCTGGCAGGACAGGGTCAGCGGATGCTCGTCGCCGAGGGTGTTGCGGGCCCGCCGCAGGGTTTCGCGGCTGAGCTCGGAGGCTTCCACGATGCGTCCGTTGAAGTTGCGCGCACCGGTGGCGTTGAGCGCGCAGCCGAGCACCCAGGGGTGGTCGGCGCCGAGCGTGGCCGTGAGGCCGCCGAGCGCTGACTCGAACATCGACAGGGCCTCGGCACGCTCACCCGCCGCCTGCATGATCATTCCGGTGTTGGCGACCATGCCGGTGGCGACGGGGTGCGCGGGTCCGAGCAGGGCGCGGTAGCCGGCCTCCGCCTCGGCGATCAGGTCTCTGGCCTGGCTCAGATCCCCGTGCTCGCGCAGGTAGTTGCCGTAGTCCGTGATGAACGACAGCGTGCGGTAGTGGCCACGGCCGTGCACCTGCACCAGCTGGTCGAGGAGGCTGGCCATCGTGGCCCCGACGTCCTGCTGGAAGCCGCCCTCGCGGCGTCGGCAGAGCGCCAGTTGGGCGTGCGCGGTCAGGGTCTGCGGGTGCTGCGGCCCGAGCACCTGCACATGGAGGCGCAGCACGGACTCCTGGCGGGCCACCGCGTCGCGGTAGCGGCCGAGCAGCCGCAGGTCGTGGGCGCAGGCGTTGCCGGAGTTGAGGGTGTTGACGTGCCGGGCGCGCAGGACGCTCTCGCGCCGGGCGAGGGTCTCGACGTCGAGGTCGTACGCCTCCTGATAGCGGCCGAGCAGCCGCAGGCCGACGCCCAGGTTGTGCCGGGCGTTGAGGGAGACCAGCTCGTCCGGGCCGAGGAGCCGCCCGGCCTCCTCAAGGACGTTCGCCTGAAGCCCGATGGACTCCTCGTACTGCCCGAGGTGGCGCAGACTGGCGGCCATGGCGCTGTTGGTGAGCAGTTCGCCAAGATCATTGCGCGGGGTCGCGGCGCGCAGCCGTTCCAGCTGGCCCTTGTCGAGCTCGTACGCCTCCCGGAAGCGGCCGCTGGCCCGCAGGATGTTGCCCTCCTGCCTGGTCAGGTCCAGCATCGGCTGGGCCAGCGGGTCCATGAACCCGGACCACCGGTGGCGGATCTGTTCGGCCAGTTCGAGCCCGGCCTTGAACTCGCCGCTGTTCAGGCAGTAGCGCAGGCAGTTGAGTACGGCCAACTGGACCCGGTCGCTGGTGCTTTCGAGGGTGCCCGAGGGTTCCAGATGCGGCAGCAGCTCCGCGTACCGCGGCCAGTTCCTGCTGTCCATGGGGTTGCCGGGATCCGCTTCGGCGAGCAACCTGCGGACGGCCCTGCGGTAGGTCTCCCGGCCCTCGTCGTCGGTGAGCCTGGTGACGATGTCGTGGACGAGCCGGTGCATGTGCACCGACTCCTGGTGCGGGCCCATGTCGGCATTGGCCGGGCCCCGGTTCTCACGGCTGAGGACCGAGTAGTTGACGAGGGTGTCCAGGGCCCTGGTCCAGGCGGGCAGATCGGTGGCCATCCAGCGCAGTTCCTCGGGCAGATCGGCCTGCGGGTAGGCGCGGATCAGGCCGAGCGGGATGCGGCCGGGGGCGAAGGACGTACACAGGTTGAGTACGTCGATGGCCTGCGGCTGGGAGCGGCGGAGCCGGTTGATCAGTATCGACCAGGAGGTCAGCGACGAGTGGGGCAGGCCGTCGCCGGTGGAGAGTTCATCGGCGGTGGAAAGCCGCCGCTCCCGCACCATGCGCAGGTACTCGGGCGCCTCCATGCCCGATTCGCCCAGCCAGGAGGCGGCCTGGACGAGCGGCAGAGGGACGTCGCCGAACTCGGCGGCCACCTCGTCGGCCTGTTCCGCGGTCACGTGCGGGGCGCGGCGCATCAGATAGCCGGTGGACTCGGACCGGTCGAAGCTGGGCACGTCGAGCAGGTCGGTGTCCTCGCCCCAGCCGCGGTTGCGCGAAGTGATCAGGACGTGGCCGGGGCCGTTCGGCAGCAGGACGTTCGCGCCGTCGATGTCGTCCCAGCCGTCGAAGATGACGAGCCAGCGGGAGTGCGGCCGGCCGCGCCGCAGCGCGTCGCGCACCGCGCGGATGCGTTCGCCGGGCTCGTTTCCGCTGTTCAGGCCGAGCGCGACGGCCAGTTCACCGAACCGGTCGCGCTGAATGTTGCGGTCGTCGGAGTTGACCCACCAGACGGCGTCGTAGTCGGGGCGGAAGCGGTTGGCGTACTCGGCGGCGATCTGGGTCTTGCCGATGCCGGACATGCCGACGAGCGTGCAGGCCGCGTTGCCCCGCTCGGCGTCGGTGAGCCGCTGGTGGAGTTCGAGGAGGAGGTCGTCGCGACCGGTGAACCGGGGGTTCCGGCGCGGGACTTCGCCCCAGATCTCGGGCTGGGCCTCGGGGAAGCGGACACCGCGGCCCGGGATGGCCCGGCGGGAGACGGGCCCGACCTCCAGGCCGAGCCGACTGAGCAGACGCTGTTCGGCCTCCTCTTCGCCGAGGCCCCACAGCGCGGCCGGTTCGAGGACGGCGGTGGCCGGAAGCAGGGGGCGGTTCGTCAGGTTGACGGCGGCGAACCGGTCGGCGTTGGCCGCCACGAAGCCGCGCAGTACGTCATTCCATTCGCTGGCCGGTCGCGGGCCCAGCTCGAAGAACCAGTCGTTGAGGACGAGGAGCACCCGCCCACGGGCGAGCAACAGGTCTCCGAGCGCGTCCTCCAGGGGCGCCTCGCGCTGCGGGTCCCACCGCTGGAGGACGGCCTGGTGGCCGTGGCTCTCCAGCCGGTGGGCGATCCAAGCGGCCCACGGCCGGTGGTAGCCGGGGAAGACCACCAAGAAGCGCTCCGGCCCTTCCGCGCCGCCCCGGTCCGAGGTCCGTCGTCCGGACCCGCCCGACCGCCGTTCATCCGCCATCTGCACTCCCTCTGCACCTGCACGTACCCAATGCCACTAATCGTGGACACAGTGTCATCCGAGAAGCCGTGAGTACCGGCCAAGGCTCGCGTGGTGTTTGCCCATTTCTCGCGCGAACTCCCGCCCCTCAAAGGTCAGTTCATCGGATTCGAGCAGGATCGACAAGGCGCTTTCGACCTGATCGCGGTATGCCTCGAACTGCTCTGTGGACCGGCGCCGCCACGACCGGGGCGTTTCCGTGCCGGCGCCCGCCCGCCGCCACAGATCGGTGAGCGCCAGATGGGCATAGGCCCCCTGGAGGACGCCCGCTATGGGGCGGGGGTCCGGACGCCAGCCCACCCGGTGCACGGCACCCCCACCCGGCTCGCACAGCGGTACGAGCTCTTGCAGGGCGGCCAGTTTGGTGTGGTGCGCCTCGTGGACGAGTACTTCCGCCATCTCCTGTGCGCTGACGGGCAGTTCGGTCAGGACCGCCCCGGGGGCGGCCCGCATGGTGGCGCTCATCGGTTGCCGCGCGCTGTGGCGGACACCGGGTCCGAGCGGGACCACGGCTCGCAGGACGGCGCTGATCTCGCCGACCCGGCCGGGGTCGGTGGCCAGCAGGATTCGCCGGGCGCCGCGCCAGCGCTCCGCCCAGGACCGGTACGGCGCGTGGCGTCGCTCGGCGGCGGGGAGCGCGGCGGGACCGATGCCGGAGGCCGGTACGCGGTAGGGGTCCAAGTCGTCGAGGACGACGGCGTCGTCGGGCAGGTCACGCAGCCCGGACCAGCCACGACCACCGCCGCGCGGCCGCCGGCCCCCCGGCGGAACATGCAGGAGGGTGCCACCGGGGATTCCGCCGCCCTCCGCCCGCAGCAGCCCGGCCCGGATCCGCAGCCGGGCCCGGCCCGCCGGGCAGCGAAGCACCCCGAGCCCCGGCAGCGCGAGCAGCCCCGAGGGAACCTCGACGGCCATGGTGACCTGACAGCCCGCGCGCACGGCGGCGGTGGCGGCGACGGCGCCGAAGTGCGCGAGATGCCGTTCGAACGCGGGCCCGTCGGGCGCGGCGAGGTTCGCGGCGAGCCAGGCGCCGGTCATGGGGTAGTCCAGGACGTCCCGGACGACGGCGGGACGGGCCCGCTCGGCCTGCTCAAGCACCTTCCAGTCACGGTCGAACCGTCGGCGTACGGCAGGATCCATCCGGTCGCCAGGAACCATCCGGTCGACCCGGGCGAGGAGGGCCTTGAGGAGCACCATGCGGCGGGTGTGCAGCCCGGCACGCAGTGCCGTCGCACCCGTCGGGAGGGGTCTGGTCCTGGCCAGCTCTGCGAAGACCGCGGAGGATACCGGCGCCAGCGTCACCCCGCCCTTTCCTCACCGGGCGACAATCGACCGCTTCCGGCCGGAAACTGGTGGTCGGCGGGGATTCTGTGGACAGGGTCGGGGTCGGTGGGGCCGTACCAGGACTCGCCGAGCTCCCGTGACTGACCGAGGACCCGCTCGACCGCATCGGCGAGCCGTGGATCGTCCATGGCACGCAATGTCCGCAGGTCCACGTGGGCCAGGTCGAGCAGGAGCGGAGCTCGCCCGGGGCCCCCTTCGGGGCCTGTCACCCATTTCACCTGCTCCGACACCATCAGCTCCTCTCTCACGACACCCGTCCCGTACGGCCGTCACGGCTGCACGGTTCTTCCCGAGGCCGGTGAAACAGAAACCTGTTCGACTTAACTCCGGCCACACGTCGGCGTATCCACACGCCCACGTATTACGCGGTGAGTACTGCCCGCGCCCCTCCCCAGGTGCACCACGGCGGGGACGCCCGGTCCCAGTCCTCGTCGGACAGCCGGTCGACACCGGGGAGGGCGAACTCGTCGGCATCGACGGCCGCCGCTCTGGCGCGGGTCAACTCGACTTCCCGCCAGTCCACTTCACGCAGTTCGCCGGTCAGCTGCCGCCACTCGTCCGCGGCCGACCGGTAGGCGGTGCGCGCGGCCGCCGAGCGGCCCATCAGTTCAAGAACGCCGCCCTGCCCGTGCAGCGCACGCGCGGCCGTCACCGAGCCCGGCGCGCGGCCGTACGCGATCCGGGCCTCCTGTTCGGCGTGCTCGTACGCCTGCAACGCCTCAGCGAGCACAGGAGTTCCGGTGCGGCGCCTCAACTCGACGATGACGCGACCCAGTTGGAGCCGCCCCTCGGCGCGGACCCGTGCGTCGCGCGCACCCCGGATCGCCTGGCCGAGGAGGTGGCGGCTCTCGAACAGGTCGGGCAGGAAGCCGAGATGACGGAAGCGCTGGGCGAGCGCGCTGCCCACCAGGCCGAGCAGCCTGCCGCGGTCGGGGGCGCGCGCGGGCAGCGCCGTGAGCGCCTCGCGCAGCACGTTCTCGGCGCGGTCGACGATCGCCGCGCCGGTCTCCGCGGCGGCACGGCGCAGCAGCGACTCGCCCCAGACGGTGAGCAGTCCGCTGCGGCGCTCACTGTCGGGCGGCGCGAGGCGGGCGGCGGCTTCGTAGGCGCGGTCGGCGTTCAGGTGGTCGCCGTTCGCCTCGTGGAAGGCCGCCCGTGCGGAGAGGCAGCGCAGGCGCAGCGCCGGGTCGGTGCCCGCGGCCTGCTCCGCCCTGGCGAACACGGCGGCGGTCTCTTCGGGGGTGTCGACGACGGCGAGGGCTTCGGCCAGGTCGAGCAGGGCCGGGCAGCGTACGCCGTCAGGGGCGCCGTCGGCGTCCAGCATGTCGCAGGCGACGCGGAGTTCGCGGGCCGCGGCGGCCGGATTCCCGTCGGCGAGCAGGAGGCGTCCGCGGCGCAGCAGCAGGGCGCGGCGGCGGTCGGCGGGCCACTGCGCGGGATTCCCCGGCAGCGCGGCGATCGCCCGCCGAAGGAAGTGCGCGTCCTGCGTGGCGCGCCACAACTCGTGCTGAACGGCGGCGAGTTCGAGCGCCACGTCGGCGTGGTCCTGGCTGCCGTCGGCGGCCGTGCGGAGGGCTTCGTCGAGTACGGCGGCGGCCTCGTGCAGCAGGGTGAGGCGGCGCTCGGTCCCGCGCACGCGCGCCGTCGTGGACTCGGCGCGCAGCACCCGGCCGAGGACGAGGCGGGCCCGTACGGAGCTTTCGGCGTCCTCGGCGGCGCCGTCTCCGCTGCCCCGCAGCGCCGCCTCGGCCTGTGCCCGCGCGCGGAGCAGCACGGAAGGGTCCGCCTGGTCGTGCCACCGGGCGAGGAGCCGCTCGGCCTCCAGGAGGGGCTCGGCGGCCACGAGGTCCGGTTGATAGAAGCGCAGGACGCGCGCGGGGACCGTGGCGAACAGCTCGGACTCGACTCCGGAAGTCGTCGTGTCCGTGGTGTCCTCGTCGGCGCCGGACGCGGTGTCCGTCTCGCCGTCCTGCTCGTCGTGCCCGGCGAGACGGGCCGCCGCGAGGGCGGCGAAGTTACGGGTGCCACGGTCGAAGTGGCGTTCCACATAGGCCGAGCAGTGCTTGAGCACGAGACCGGCCGCGGCCCGGTCGAGGGAGCTGAGGAGCAGCTCCTGGACGCGTGCGGGGTAGACGAAGCAGGGCCGCGCCTCCGTTCCCGGCAGCTGCCTGAGCAGCCCCCCGAGCAGGACCTCGGCCAGCTCCATGGGCCCGGTGTCGGGCAGCATCGTGCGCTGGACGAGCTGCATGACGGGCAGCGAGAGCGGGGCCGCCGCGAGGCAGACGGCGAGCCGCATCGCGCCGGGCGACGCGGTGGCCCGGAAGGCCCGCAGCAGTTCGTCGTCGCTGCGCCCCGCCGGCGGTACGGGGGCGAGCGGGGCTCCGGAGCCGTCGGACGCCGGGGTCACCCAGGCCGCCCAGCCGCGCACCGGTCCGCCCTGACCGGCAAGGAGCCGTGCCCAGGCCGCGAACGCATCGGGGGTCGGCTGCAGTACGGGGATCGCCTTGGCTCCGCGGGGCAGCGGCTCCCACGGCTCGTCGTCGGGGTCGAAGACGGTTCGGCCGCCCGGTTCCGGCGTACGCGTGAGGAGTCCCGGCTCCGCGGGCAGCGCCGTACGCGCCCACAGCCTGGAGGGCAGCGGCTGGATCACGGCGATCGGCGAACCGCCCGGCCAGGAGCGCAGCAGTCGCTGCGCCGCGCCGCTCTGCCACAACGGGCCCACGCAGTCGCTGACGACCAGGGTGAGTCGGCGGCCCGCCGGATCGTGCAGCTGGTCGGCCGAGCGCAGCCGGGTGCGGCTGTGCGGTCCTGTGGTGGTGCCGACGAGCGGGACGCCGTCGCCGTTGTCGTACAGCTGGTGGACCTGGACGTCGCGGAAGACACCTGACTGCTCGCAGGCCTGGCGCAGTTCCTCGACCAGCTGCTCCCACACGGCCATCGCGGGCCCGGTGTCCATGAGCAGCTGGACGTCGACGCTCCGGTGGCGGGCCGCGCGCAGGACAGGGACGAGGAGGCCGGTCATGGCGAAGCGTTCGGCGGTGGCGTCCTCGTCGAGACTGCCGCCGACGGGGCGGACGGGGTACGGGGCGTAGCGGCGCAGGGGGCGCAGGGCCTGTTGCAGGCCGAGCAGTCCGGGCAGTGCGGCCGCCGCCGGGGCGCGCACGGGAAGGCCGGGTCCCGCGTCACGGGAGTCCGCCGTGCCGCCCGGCAGGTGCAGGGGCACGTCCGCGGATCCCGCCGCCCGGAGCGGCGGTTCGGGCGCTTCGGCGGCGGTCCCGTCGGCCCGCTCCCCCGCTGGTTCCCGGTTGTCGCCGGACCTCGGCGGGGCGGTGGCAGGCGGGGCGTCCGGCTCGCCGGGACCGGCGGCGTGCGGGAGCCACTGGGCGAGCCAGACGGCGTCGGCGACCTCCTCGGCGGTGGGGTCGAGGCCGCCGTCCCGGAGCCTGCCGATGAGCTCTCCCAGATGCATCCGGTGCATCCGGCCATCACCTCGAACGGTCGAGTGGCCGCATGAGCAAGGTGGCGATCCGCTCCCGGGTGAGGCGCTCGGTGTTCGGGGCGTGCTGGGTGAGATAGAGGGCGTTGAGGAGCTGGTCGGCGGCGATGACCTCGCCGGGCTCGCGTTCCAGGAACCGGTCGATCAGATCCCGGCCCTCGGCGGCGCCCGCGCCGCCGAGATGGGCCTCGACCATCGACTTGAGCTGTTCCTCGCCCGGCGGCTCCAGTTCGAGCTGGACGCAGCGCCTGAGCAGCGGGGCCGGGAAGTCCCGCTCGCCGTTGGAGGTGAGCACGATGAACGGGAACGTGGTGCAGGCGATCCGGCCTCCGGTGACGGTCACCTTGCGGCCGTCGTCGCTGAGCACCTGGACGGCGGGTTCGCGGTCCGCGATGCGTTCGAGCTCCGGTATCGCGAACTCGCCTTCTTCCAGGGCGTTCAGGAGGTCGTTGGGGAGGTCGAGATCGCTCTTGTCGAGCTCGTCGATGAGCAGCACGCGCGGCAGGTCGGAGGGGAGCAGCGCGGTGCCGAGCGGTCCGAGCCGAATGTACGAGCCGATGCCGGGCGCCGCCGCGTGACCCCCCGGTTCGCCCTGGGCGCGCTCCAGTTGGACGTCCTGGAGGCGGCCGATGGCGTCGTAGCGGTAGAGCCCGTCCCGGAGGGTGGAGCGGCTCACGATGGGCCAGCGAAGGACCCGGCCCAGGCCCAGCTCGTGGGCGACGGCGTAGGCGAGGGTCGACTTTCCGGTGCCCGGGTTGCCGGTCGCGAGGAGCGGGCGGCGCAGGTACAGCGCGGCGTTGACGGCGTCGGTCTCGGCGGGCCTGGGTGCGTAGTTCTCGACGAGGGTGCGCTGGAAGCCGAGCCTGCGGGCGGTGCTCGGGTCGGTGCCCGGATCCGCGTCACGCCCCGATGCGGCGAAGTCGCGCCAGGGGGGCGGGGCGGGTAACCGCTGCACACCGTCGTGCGGCTCACCGACACCGCGGTAGATCCGCCAGTCATTCACCTTGGGCTCCTCCCGGCTCTGGTGAGGCCGCGCAGCGGGTACAGGCGACGATGACACTACCGCCGACCTGCCTCGTCTTTCGACCCTGATTCCGGTCCCCTTCCGGCCTCCTTCCGAAATTTGACGGTCCATCAAGTCTCCATGGGTGGCGGCGAGATGGCTTCTGCACCATACGGCGGACGGTCCGGCGGGTCGAACAGAACGGCGATTCCGTCGGCCCATCCGGAGTCGGCGGCCAGTTCCGGGGTGCTGGCGTGGACGCGCAGTTCCCTGATGCGGTCGCGGAGTCCGGAGGCACTGCCGGCCTTGGCCAGAAACCGCCCGGCCCGGTGGTGGAACTCCTGGCAGTCGTCGTGATTCTGGCCGTTGCGCCGCCACAGGGCGAGCGGGTGTCCGGCGGCGAGGGCGGTGGACATCGCGGCGAAGCCGTCGCCGTGTTCGACGTGCCCGCAGTAGACCGGCACCGATCCGCGCTCGGCCCCCATCAGCCTGCCGAACGCCGCGGGCCTGCTCTCGCGACGTACGGACGGGCCGTGCCCCGACACCGCGGCCTCGTCGCGCAGCGGCACGGCGGCCAGCTGCCCGTCGGCGGCGTTCCACAGCCGCCGCCACTCGGGTATGGCTTCTCTCGCGTTGCGCTTGCGGTCGCGGATGACGACGACCCGGCGTCGGCCGAGCGGCATGTAGGGCGGGTCCCACTCGTCGTAGTCGTCCTCGTCGGCATCATCGGGTATCAGGCGCCAGGCGTCGATCGGCTCGTCGAACAACTGCCGTGGCAGCAGGGCCTCGACGGCGGCGAGGTTCTCCCCGCTGTCGCCCTGGCGCAGCGCGCCGGCGAGGGGCTCGCGCAGGGTCCTGCGCAGCTGGGAGCGCGGCACGCCGCGGTCGTCGCCGGCGAAGGGGCTCACGTCGCGGCCGTCGAACAGCAGCTTGACCCGCCACGGGTAGCGGCCGCCGTAGTCGGGTTCGCCGACCTCCACGAGGACGTCGGCCCTGGCCCGGCTGCGGTTCTCCCGCACGGTCACGCTCGGCGGGGGCTCGACGTCGGTGCCGGTGCCGGTGCGGTTGCCGTTGCCGTTGCCGTTGCCGTTGCCGTTGCCGTTGCCGTTGCCGTTGCCGTTGCCGTTCAGGATCGGGGCTAGGGCGCGGCCGATCTCCTCGGCGATCGGGCCGCGGGCCATCTCGGACCGGAAGGTCACCCAGTCGGCGAGGTCGCGCAGCGCTTGCGGCGCGGCCATCTCGCGGCGGGTGAGCGCGGTGTGCCGGGCGACCTTCGCGGCGTACAACAGCACGGCGTCGAGGTCGAGTTCGTGCGGCTTCGCCTTTCCCCGGATGTCGGGCAGGTCGTGCAGGAGCCCGGCCCCTTCGCGCCAGGTGCGCGGGTCCTGCTCGATGGGCGAGCGGAAATCTTCCGCCAGGACACGGGACTTGACCTTTTCTACGAGCTTCATGACCTCGCCGGGACCGCTGGGCGGCGGGAGCTCGGCGAGCAGGCCGTAGAGGTGCACCCGCAGGTCCGGGGTGAGACCGGGCGCGCCACGGGCGCGCAGTTTGAGCTGGGTGCGCGTCCAGTCGTCGGAGCCGCCATCGCGGTAGCGCCGCAGGTGGTGGCGGTCGTGTTCGCGCAGCACCGTGGGCAGGACGTCGCCGCCCGGCAGGTCGTACAGCTCGTGCAGCGCGGTGACCGGGACGGCGAGACCCTCTGTGCGGCCGACGGCCTTGACCACGGCGATGACGGCTCCTGACTCCCGGTCGACGACGGGCCCGCCGGAGACTCCCTCGACGGGCAGGACGCCGGTCAGCAGCAGCGTCCTGGTGTCGTGCGCCTGGGCCTGTCCGAGTCCGTCGCGCACTCCGAGGTCACCGGTCTCCCGTGACCAGCCGTGCAGGCTGATCTCGGCGGGGATGGACGGCGGCCGTTCGCTCAGCCAGACGCAGGGGGCGTCGTGCGCGTCCGGGACATGGACCAGGGCGATGTCGGGAACTTCCCAGCGCGACCGGTTCTCTTCGGGGACCGCAGGGCGGGGCTTGGCAAGGACGACCTTGCCCGTGGCGGTGCCGCCCTGCCAGACGACGCCGACGGCCTGCTCGCTCCGCCACACTGCGGCTCCCCCCTTTCCCACGACATGTGCGCAGGTCAGCAGCCACTCCGGGGCGATGAAGAAGCCCGAGCCCCAGTAGTGGTCACCGTGCTGCTCATACCCCTCGCCGGGCTCCACGATGCGCGCGAGTGAGGGGCGCACTGTCCCCTGGAAGGCGCTCATTCCGCGCCAGTCGCGGTGGCCGCGGGTTCCGTCGCGGGTTCTGTCGCGGGTTCTGTCGCGGGTTCTGTCGCGGGTTCCGTCCAGGTCAGTGACACGGAGACGGACGCCTTGCCGCCGCCGTCGGCGAGGACGCTGATGACCTTGCCGGACTGGGCGGACAGCTCGATGCCGAAGTTCACGGCGACCTCGACGGGGGCGGTGGGCGCGAGCCCGGCGCGCAGGGAGCACACCACCCCGCTGACGACGTCGCTCAGTCCGCTCGCCATGTCGATGACGCGGTCGCCGACCCCGGTGTCCCGGAAGCCGCTGCCGCCGTCGATTTCCTGTGCCTCGGTGATGCGCGCCCAGACGGCGGTGCCGTCGTCGAGCCGAATCTGCGCGATCCCATTAGTCACAAAGACCCCCGTTCCCCCATGACAAGGAGGAGCAGGCTAACTCCATGCAGGGAGCAAGGGCGAGGGAATGACGCCTATCCTGGCTGAGACAGAGCGTTTTCGAGTCCAGCGGAGCCCCCCTTGTACTTCACCGACCGTGGCATCGAGGAACTGGAGAAGCGGCGCGGCGAGGAGGAGGTCACCTTCGAGTGGCTCGCCGAGCAGCTCCGCACCTTCGTGGACCTCAACCCGGACTTCGAGGTGCCGGTCGAGCGCCTCGCGACGTGGCTGGCGCGGCTCGACGACGAGGACGAGGACGAGTAGTACGCGTCAGCTGGTACGCGTCAGCCAGTACGCATCCAGTAATCGTCATCCGGTGAGCGCGGGGGCGAGCTCGCGCCACTGAGGCAGCGGCAGCGCACCCGATTGCCCCGTGAGCACCTGTACGCAGACGTGGTCCGCGCCCGCCGCGAAATGTTCCTGCACGCGCGCGTGGAGGGCGTCGACGTCTCCGTAGGCGACGATCGCGTCGACCAGACGGCGGCTCGGCCCGCCCACCGTGTCCTCGTCGCCGAAGCCCATCCGCCGTACGTTCGCGGCCTGGTGGGGAGCGTTGGCGATGTAGCCCGCGACATGCTGGGCGGCCACGTCGCGCGCCCGCTCGATGTCCGTGTCGAGCACGACGGCCTGCTCAACACCCAGGAACGCGTCCGGCCCCATGATCTTGCGGGCGAGCGCGGTGTGCTCGACGGTCACGAAATAGGGGTGGGCGCCCCAGGTGCGCTCCGCGGCGAGACCCAGCATCTTGGGGCCGAGGGCGGCGAGGACCCGGCGCGGGGCTGGGTCGGGGACAGGGCCGTACGCGGGGGCAGCATCCATGGCATCCAGGTAACGGCGCATGGTCGTCAGCGCCTTCCCGCGCGTGGGGATGGGGAAGCCGTCCACTTCAGGCACGGTGTCGTCGACGCGGTGGCCCCCAAGCCCCAGGAGATAGCGCCCCGGGAACGCCTCCCCCAGGGTGCGCTCCGCGGTCGCCATGGCGAGCGGCTCCCGGAAGGCGATGTTGGCGATGCCGGACGCGACGACGATGCGCCGCGTCGCCCCGAGCAGCAGCCACGCCTGCCCCACCGTGTCCCGCCCGAACGCCTCCCCGTACCAGAGCGCCCCGTACCCCAACTCCTCGATCTCCGCGGCTGCTTCACGCACCCGCCCGGCGGGCTGCCCCTCGAAGTCGAAGGTCCAGATCCCCACACGCCCCGGCGAACCGCTCATCCCGCACTCCCCTGCCCATCACCCACCATCCGGAGAACCTCTCCGGATTTGATCCTGGCGCTACGATACGGAGAAGCTCTCCGCATAGCTAGCCCTGACCGCCGCGACCTGGAAGGCTCCACCCCGGAGGCTCCGCGCAGGAGGAGAGGATGGGTCCATGCCTGACGACGACGACACCAAGGCACACGGGTCCGCGAGGCAGCCCCGCGCGGACGCGCGCAGGAACCGCGAACGGATCTTGGAGGCGGCGCGGGAGGCGTACGCGGAGGCGGGCCCCGAAACGTCGCTCAACGAGATCGCCCGCCGCGCGGGCGTGGGCCCCGGCACGCTCTACCGGCACTTCCCCAGCCGTGCCGCGCTCCTGACGGCGGTGCTCAAGGACCGAGTGGAGGCACTGTGCGGCCGCACCGACGAACTCCTGGCGGCAGACTCCGCAGACGAGGCCCTGGACGACTGGCTCCGCGCATTCCTGGCGCACGCGCGCGTGAACCAGGGCCTGGGCGGCGCGTTGCTGATCGAGGAGCTGGAGACCCCGGACGCCCTGGGCTTCGACTGCCACCAACGCATCCGCGACACGGCATCGAGCCTGCTGACCCGGGCCCAGAGGGAGGGCACGGCCCGCAAGGACCTGCTGCCCGCCGACATGGTCCAACTGGTGGTGGGCATCGCCGTTTCAACCCCCCACTCAGAAACAGACCCGACCCAGCCGGAACGCCTCCTAACCCTGACTTTGGATGCGATCCACGCCGCCCGACCCTGACCTTGGATGCGATCCACGCCGCCTGACGCCCGGCTTTGGGGCGACTCCCGCCGTCCGACGCCGCCCCAGGCACGCGATCCACGCCCCTCACCCAGATCCCAGATCCGCTTCCGCCTCCCGACGCCCAACCTGGACACGCTTCGCGCCTCCCGACCCTGCCCCTGGAGCAACTCCCGCCGCGCGACGCCGACCCCGGCACGCGGTCCACGCCTCTCACCCACTCCAGATGCTCTTCCGCCCCCCCTACCCCCAGCCCTGGAGCAACTCCCGCCGCGCGACACCGACACCGAACGCGCCCCACCCCTCCCGACCCTGCCCTGAAGCGGCTCCCGCCGCGCGACGCCGACCCCGGCACACGCTCCACGTCCAGCACCCAGCCCACACGCACTACCGCCTTCCGACCCCGACCCTGAAGCGACTCCCGCGCCCCGACGCCAACCCCGGCATGCGATCCACGCCTCTCACCCAAATCCCGGACTCAATTACGGCCCCCGACCCGGCCCTGCATGCCATTCCCGCCTGCCACCCAGGCACCCAGGTCCCCGACGCTGCCCACCTCCCGGCCCAAACCCAGGGGGCGCGATCCCGCCCCCGGACCTTGCCCCTGCACGCGAGCCACGCGTCCCGCCCAGTGCCGGACAGTCCCGGCGGCCAGCCCCCTCACCCCCGCCAAGACCCGGCGTCAGCCGCCCGCACCCGGTCGTACGCGAAACCCAGAGCCCCATGCACGACCAGCAGCACACCGGCCACGACCCACCCCCCGCTGCGCCGCCGCACGCCCCACACGGCGAGTGGCACTCCGGATGCCACCTGGACGGCGGCCAGGGCGCGAGCGCGGGGGCCCCGCAGCCACGGGCCGAAGGGGCCGCGCTCCACGACGTCCAACTCCGCGCGTACCGCGTCCCGCCACCCCGACCACTCGACCTCGCGGACACCCGGCAGCACGTGCGCCACCGCCCGTAGCCGGTCGGCCGGCTCCCCGGGGCCCAGTCCGGCCGGCAGGGCCACACCCGCCCTGGTCAGCACGGCGAGCAGACCTCGGAGTCTCGCTCGTGCGTCCGCCTCCGAGTCCGGCCTTCCCAGAGCCTCCAGTGCCTGCATGTCCAGGACGGGGTCGAGTCCGAGGCGGGCGGCGAACGTTCGCATCGCCTCGCTCTCGCCGACGGGCGTCCCGTTCGCCAGCCATACGTATCCGACCGTGCGCCGGAAGCCCGCCGCGAGGATGTAGCCGGAACGGTCGGCGTCCCACCACAGCGCGAGCACCGGCCAGGACGCCCCGACGGCGAGCGCGGTCGCCCATCCCGTGAGCACCCGGTCCACCGGCTCGTCCCCGTGCACCCAGGGCTTGCCCTCGGGCACGAGCACGCTCCACTCGCGCCCCGCCGGGGCCAGCAGCATCCGCTCGCGCAACAGCCGGGCGGCGGGCTCGACGACGTCGGGTTCGGCCCGGCAGAGCAGCAGCGCACCGACCGCGGCGCGCTCAGAGGCATCGGACGACATGGCCCCACGCTAGGACACAACGGCGCATTCGGCGCAGAGGAGTGGGCCACCGGCCGAGCCCGGACGGCCGGCATCGCGGTCGGCATCGCGGCCGATATCGCGACCGGTCTTGACTTTCCGTATCCGCGATATATCGTGTGTAGCAGAGACGCGATATGGCGCGTTCCGTCCGGAGCTCGTGGGCCGCCCGGCCTGCCCGCCCCCGGCCCGCCCGAGGAGGTCAGCCCGATGTCAGAGTGGTCCGTCGCCGAGCCCCAGAAGCTCACCTTCGACGCCCCCGTGACGACACTCCATGTCCGCGTCGTCAACGGAACGGTGAACGTCGTGGGCACCGACGAAGTTTCCGCGCGCCTGGAGGTCTCCGAGATCGAAGGGCCGCCGCTGACCGTCACACAGTCGGACGGCACCCTCTCCGTCGCGTACGACGACCTGCCCTGGAAGGGCTTCCTCAAGTGGCTCGACCGCAAGGGCTGGCGGCGCAGCGCGGTGGTCTCCCTGGCCGTCCCCGCGGGCACGCGCGTCGAGGTCGGCGTAGTCGGCGCGGGCGCCGTCGTCTCGGGCATAGAGGGGCGTACGGAGGTCAAGGGCGTCACGGGCGACACGACCCTGGTCGGCCTCTCGGGCCCGGTCCGCGCCGACACGGTCTCCGGGAACGTGGAGGCGCAGGGCATCACCGGCGACCTGCGGTTCAACTCGGTCTCCGGCGACCTGACCGTCTTCGAGGGAGCGGGCTCCTCCGTTCGGGCCGAATCGGTGAGCGGCTCCATGATCGTGGACATCGACCCGGCGGGCGCCCCGACCGACATCGGCCTGACGAACGTATCGGGGGAGATCGCGATCCGGCTGCCCCATCCGGCGGACGCGGAGGTGGAGGCGAACACCGCGAGCGGCGCCGTCTCCAACGCGTTCGAGGATCTGCGGGTCAGCGGACAGTGGGGGGCGAAGAGGATCACCGGCCGGCTCGGCTCGGGCAGCGGAAAGCTGAAGGCGACGACGATCTCAGGGTCCATCGCGCTGCTGCGCAGGCCGCCGACGGAGGACGATCCGATAGGGGAAAATCCGTGCGGCGAGGCCACACCGGCTACACCGGCCACGCCTCCGACGGACACCCCTCCGGCGGACACTCCCCGGGCCGACGACGCCGCCCCGAGCGACACCGCTCCGAATGAGACCGCTCAGAGCGACGCCGCCCCGAACGACAAGAAGGTGCTCTGAGATGGCCCCCGTGTTCGCCCACGGCCGACTGCGCCTGTATCTGCTGAAGCTCCTCGACGAGGCCCCGCGCCACGGCTACGAGGTGATCCGCCTCCTGGAAGAGCGTTTCCAGGGTCTTTACGCACCTTCGGCGGGCACGGTCTACCCGCGCCTGGCGAAGCTGGAGGCCGAGGGCCTGGTCACGCACACCACGGAGGGCGGCCGCAAGGTCTACTCCATCACGGACGCGGGCCGTGCCGAACTGGCCGACCGCAGCGGCGAGTTGGCCGATCTGGAGCTGGAGATCCGCGAGTCGGTCGCCGAGCTCGCCGCCGAGATCCGCGACGGCGTCCGGGGCGCGGCGGGCGAGCTCCGCCGTGAGATGCGCGCGGCCGCAGAAGAGGCCCGCACATCTGACGGCAAGGGCACCAAGAACGGCACCTCAGGCACCGGCGGCAAGGCCTTCCCCGACCCCTCCGACTTCTTCGACAGCTCCTGGGGCGACAGCAAGGAGAGCTGGCGCCAGGCGAAGGAGGAGTTCAAGCGCGCCAAGCAGGAGTGGAAGGAGCAGGCGCGCCGCGCGAAGGACGAGACCCGCAGAGCCCGCGAGGAGGCCCAGCGTGCCCGCCGCCAGGCCCAGGACGCGCAGGACCGGGTCCGCGCCCAGGCGCAGGAGGAGATGCAGCGCATCGCACGGCTCGTCCAGGACCAGGTGCAGGACCACTTCACGCGCGGCGACTGGCCGACGGGCGTCCGCGAGGGTTTGTCGGAACTGGCCAAGGAGTTCGGCGAGTTCGGAAAGGACTTCGGGAAGGACTTCGGCAAGGGTTCCGGGAAGGGATCCGGCACGGCAAAGACGTCCGGCAGCCGCGAGGGCGCCGGTCCCACCACCGAGGAGCCCAAGTTCACCGTGGAGCGCGAGGACGCGGTCCCCGCCGAGTACGTCCCCGACTGGTCCCAGGAGGACGGCACCGGCAACCCGGCCCGCGACCTGGATCGCCTCCTGGACCGCTTCCGGGACGACATCCGCGACGCGGCCCGGGACCACGGCGTAACAGAGAACCAACTCCGCGACGCCCGCCGCCACTTGTCAGCAGCGGCAGCCCACATCGGCGCGGCGCTGCGTACCCCTAAGGGCTGACGGCCGAGCGGGGGCCCGGAGTTCTCCGGGCCCCCGCTCAGTCACCTACTCAGGATCGATGCCCTACACGGCTCCGCCGGGTCCGTCAGCCCCACCGGCCTCGCCCCCGAAAAGCACCCGCTGTACCGACTCATGAGTCACCCCATGGTCCGCGAGCACCTCGCCGACGGTGCCGGGGCGGGTGGTGAGGGCGAGCAGGATGTGCTCGTCGCCGATGATCCGGTCGCGGCGGGCGGTGGCGATGCGCAGGGACTTCACCAGGGTGTCCTTGGCCTCGCGGGTGAAGGGCCGATGCCCGGCCCACACCCGCCTGCCCCTGCCACCCCTACCGCCCTTGCCACCCTTGCCACCGCCGGCCAACGCGCCGACACCATGGGCCTCTTCGACCCGCGAGACGATCTCGGCCACATCGACGCCGAGCCCCGCCAGCGCCTCCGTATCGGCCTGCGAGAGCCCGCCGCGGCGGCGCGAATCGCCCAGCGCCCGCTCGATCGACTCCCGGCGGCGCGTGGCCCCGAGCGAGGCCAGGGCGAAGGACGCCCGGCTCGCCTCGCGGTCGAGCAGCGCGAGCAGCATGTGCCCGTCGTCGACGGCGTCGGCGTCCGTCCGCTCGGCGTGCTCGACCGCGCCCTCCACCACGGCGCGGGCGTCCTTCGTGAACCGCTCGAACATCACTGCCTCCCGTACTTCTTGTGCACGGCCTGCCTGCTCACTCCGAGCTCCGCGGCGATCTCCTGCCACGACCAGCCCTGCTGACGCGCACTGCGCACCTGCACGGCCTCAAGCTGCTCCACCAGCTTCCGCAGCGCGGTGACGGCTCGCAGCCCGACTCGTGGATCACGATCACCCGCACGCTCGGCGAGATCCGTTGCTTCGGTCATGCATGTCAACTTACGTTGACAGGAGACCTGATGTCAACCACAGTTGACAGGCAGGGGGAGGCTAGGGGAAGTCAGAGGGAGGCGGCGCGGATCAGACCTCCAGCACGATCTTCCCGAACTGATCGCCGGACTCCATCCGCTCAAAGCCCTCACGCGCCCGGTCCAGCGGCAGCACCTCGTCGATGACGGGACGTACGCCCGTGGCGGCGCAGAAGGAGAGCAGATCCTCCAGCTCCTCCTTGGACCCCATGGTCGAGCCGACGATCTTCAGCTCCAGGAAGAAGACCCGCGTCAGCTCGGCATGCGAGGGCCGGTCACCACTGGTCGCACCGGAGATCACCACGGTGCCGCCCGGCTTGAGGGACTTGATCGAGTGCGACCACGTCGCCGCCCCCACCGTCTCGATGACGGCGTCCACCCGCTGTGGCAGCCGCGCACCGGACTCGACGGCCTCCACCGCGCCCAGCTCCAGGGCCCGCTTCCGCTTGGCCTCGTCCCTGCTGGTCGCGAAGACCCGCAGCCCCGCGGCCTTGCCGAGCACGATCGCGGCGGTGGCGACACCGCCGCCGGCGCCCTGGACCAGGACCGAATCACCGGGGCGCACCCCGGCGTTGGTGAAGAGCATGCGGTACGCGGTGAGCCAGGCGGTCGGCAGACAGGCCGCCTCGGCGAACGACAGTTCCTTCGGCTTCGGCAGCAGGTTCCACGTGGGCACGGAGACCTGCTCGGCGAAGGTCCCCTGATACTTCTCGGTCAGGATCGAGCGGCCCTCGCGGGGCCCGACCCCGTACCCGGTCTGCCCGATGACGGAGTGGAGTACGACCTCGTTGCCGTCCTCGTCGATCCCGGCGGCGTCACAGCCGAGGATCATCGGCAGCTTGTCATCGGCGAGACCGACCCCGCGAAGGGACCACAGGTCGTGATGGTTGAGGGAAGCGGCTTTGACGTTCACGGTCGACCAGCCGGGGCGCGGATCGGGGGCGGGACGCTCCCCCAACTCAAGGCCACTGAGCGGCTGGTCACGGTCGATGCGGGCGGCGTAGGCGGCGAACATGGGCCGACGATAGGCCGGGGGCGTGCCGATACGTAACCAGGTACGGCTGTGACACGCGCCGCGCCCCGTTCCGTACGCAGGACGTACGGAACGGGGCGCGGTCACACCTTCACTCGCACCGCTCAGCGACGCGCGACACCCTCCGCACGAGCCGCAGCCGCAACCGCCGCGGTAACCGCGGGCGCGACGCGCTCGTCGAACGGCGAGGGAATCACGTACGCGGCGGACAGCTCGTCGCCGACGACATCGGCCAGCGCGTTCGCCGCGGCGATCTTCATGCCCTCGGTGATCTGCGAGGCCCTGACCTGCAGCGCACCGGCGAAGATGCCGGGGAAGGCCAGCACGTTGTTGATCTGGTTCGGGTAGTCCGAACGCCCCGTCGCGACGACGGCCGCGTACTTGTGGGCGATGTCCGGATGCACCTCGGGGTTCGGGTTGGCCATGGCGAACACGAACGCGTTCTCGGCCATGGAGGCCACCGCGGGCTCCGGAACGGTGCCGCCCGAGACGCCGATGAACACGTCGGCACCCGCGAGCGCGCTCTCGAGCGAACCGCTGAGGCCGGCCCGGTTGGTGATCTCCGCGAGCTCCCGCTTGACCGGGGTGAGGTCGTCCCGGTCCCGGCTCACGACGCCCTTGCGGTCCGCGACCGCCACATCGCCGATGCCCGCCTCGAGCAGGAACTTGGCGATGGCGACACCGGCCGCACCGGCGCCGGAGATCACGGCACGCAGATCACCGAGCGTGCGCCCGGTCAGCTTCGCCGCGTTCCGCAGCGCCGCAAGCGTCACGACGGCCGTGCCGTGCTGGTCGTCGTGGAAGACGGGAATGTCGAGCCGCTCCTGGAGCTTGCGCTCGATCTCGAAGCAGCGCGGGGCCGAGATGTCCTCGAGGTTCACGCCGCCGAAGGACGGGGCGAGCCGCACGACGGTCTCGACGATCTCGTCCGCATCGGTCGTCGCGAGCGCGATCGGAACCGCGTCGACGCCACCGAACTGCTTGAAAAGAATGGCCTTGCCCTCCATCACGGGGAGGGAGGCCTCGGGACCGATGTCACCGAGACCGAGCACGGCCGTACCGTCGGTCACGACGGCCACGACGTTCGACTTCCATGTGTAGTCGTTCACCAGCTCCGGCTGCTCGGCGATCGCGGTGCACACTTTCGCGACGCCGGGCGTGTACGCCAGGGACAGGTCGTCCTTGTCCCGCACGGGCACGGTGGCCTGCACGGCCATCTTGCCGCCGCGGTGCAGCGCAAACGCCGGATCGAAGGGCTCTTCAGCGCCTTCGTGACCCGTACTGCTGTCGCTGCGAGGATTGACGATCTCCGCTGCCACTTGTCTTACCCCTTAAGTCTTAAATCATCAGTTGAGGGTGTCCACTCCTGGTTGAGAAGTGGGCGGGCACCGCGTCTGTTCCCCGCCTGTCGGCGGAGGGAGGTACAGACACGCGGGCGCGCCGCACACGCGCCCTGGGCCCCGGATGAGGGGTGTAAAGAGCCTTTCTACCTGAAAGCGCCGGGCACGGGCGAGTGGGATTGGTTACCCACAAGGACCGCGGTCCTTGTACTGATCCAACAACTGAGCGCTAGAGAGCCGCACGACCCCGGCAGGAAGCCCAGCAGGACCGGACGCCAGGCCCATGTCCGGATTTCCCGAATAGTGCATTGCGCCGGTCCAGATGGCGAGATTCACGGAGAATCTCAGATAGTGGCCATTCGCCTACCGGCCGGTACGGCCGTGATGTGCGGGCCCGTTGGGGTTCGGGGTTCACCCGTTATCCGATTTTGACATCTCGAGCACCCAGAATCGGACGGTCCGAATGGCAAGATGCCGTCATCACACGAGGTCGCGACACCCGAAGAGGTGTGTGCACGACCTACTCGGCAACTCCCTCATCCGCCGGAGGACCCTCATGACCGCACGCTCCATTTGTCGTACGACCGCTCGGAAGTCCGCGAAGTCCCGGATGGCAGCGGTCGGCGCGATCGCGGTCGCCGGCGCGCTGCTGCTGACCGGCTGCGGAGACCAGACCAAGGACAACGGCGGCGAGAAGGTCAAGGACGCGCCGCTCGCCGACAAGCTGCCCGAGAACATCCGCGACGCGGGTGTCATCAAGGTCGGCTCCGACATCGCGTACCCGCCGGTCGAGTTCAAGGACAAGTCCGGCAAGACCGTCGGCATCGACCCCGACCTCGGCGTAGCACTCGGCAAGCAGCTCGGCGTGGAGTTCCAGTTCGAGAACGGCACCTTCGACACCCTGCTCGGCGGTCTGCGCTCCAAGCGCTATGACATCGCCATGTCGGCCATGACGGACACCAAGAACCGCCAGGAAGGCGTCGACGAGGAGACCGGCAAGAAGATCGGTACCGGCGTCGACTTCGTCGACTACTTCACGGCGGGCGTCTCGATCTACACCAAGAAGGGCGACGACCAGGGCATCAAGACCTGGGCGGACCTGTGCGGCAAGAAGATCGTCGTCCAGCGCGGCACCGTCTCGCACGACCTGGCCAAGGCCGAGTCGAAGAAGTGCAAGGCCGGCAAGAAGATCGCCATCGAGTCCTTCGACAACGACCAGCAGGCCCAGACCCGACTGCGCTCCGGCGGCGCGGACGCGGGCTCCTCGGACTTCCCGGTCGCCGCGTACGCGGTGAAGACCTCAGGCGGCGGCAAGGACTTCGAGCTGGTCGGCGAGCAGGTCGAGGCCGCCCCGTACGGCATCGCGATCTCCAAGAAGAACCCCGAGCTGCGTGACGCGATCAAGGAAGCGCTCGACGCGATCATCAAGAACGGCGAGTACGACAAGATCATCTCCAAGTGGGGCGTCGAGGACGGCGCGGTCGAGGAAGCCAAGATCAACGGCGGCAAGTGACCGCGTCCCCTCTCAGTCGCTGAAAGGCCACTCACACGTGACCACCGACATCACCAAGAAGGGCCCTGAGGACACCCCACCGTCCTCCTCGCCCGAGGCCATCAAGGCCATCCCGGTCCGCCACTTCGGCCGGTACGTCGCCGCGATCCTCGCGATCGCCGCTCTCGGCGCGATCGTGTTCGCGTTCGCGCAGGGCGACATCAGCTGGAACGCGATCCCCGACAACTTCTTCGACGAGCGCATCCTCAGGGGCGTCCGCGAGACCCTGGTCCTGACCTTCCTGTCGATGCTGATCGGCATCGTGGGTGGCGTACTCCTCTCCGTGATGCGCCTGTCGAAGAACCCGGTCACCTCGTCGATCGCCTGGTTCTACGTCTGGTTCTTCCGCGGCACGCCGGTCCTGGTCCAGCTGTTCGTCTGGTTCAACCTCGGCTTCGTCTTCGACACCATCAACCTCGGTCCGATCTACAAGGACGAGTGGTCGCAGTTCATGACGCCGTTCCTGACGGCGCTGCTCGGCCTGGGCCTCAATGAGGCCGCGTACATGTCGGAGATCTGCCGCGCCGGTCTGCTCTCGGTCGACGAGGGCCAGACCGAGGCCTCGCACGCACTCGGCATGAGCCACGGCAAGACGCTCCGCCGGGTCGTCCTGCCGCAGGCGATGCGCGTGATCGTGCCGCCGACGGGCAACGAAGTCATCAACATGCTCAAGACGACGTCCCTGGTCGCCGCGGTTCAGTACTACGAACTGCTGCGATACGCCCAGGACATCGGCACCTCGTCCGGCGCGACGGTGGAGACGCTGCTGCTCGCCGCCGCCTGGTACCTGATCATGACGTCGATCCTCAGCGTCGGACAGTTCTACCTGGAGCGTTACTACGCGCGCGGTTCGTCCCGTTCCCTGCCGCCCACACCGTTCCAGAAGATCAAGGCGAACATGCTCTGGCTGAGCCGCCCGAAGGGAGGCGTCGCATGACCGCGATGGTGAAGTCCGAAGGCGTCCACAAGTCCTTCGGCAGCGTCGAGGTCCTCAAGGGCATCGACCTGGAGGTCAAGTCGGGTGAGGTCTTCTGCCTCATCGGCCCCTCCGGCTCCGGCAAGTCGACGTTCCTGCGCTGCATCAACCACCTGGAGAAGATCAACGCCGGTCGTCTGTACGTCGACGGCGATCTCGTCGGCTACCGGCAGAAGGGGGACAAGCTGTACGAGCTCAAGGACAGCGAAGTCGCCCTCAAGCGCCGGGACATCGGCATGGTCTTCCAGCGCTTCAACCTGTTCCCGCACATGACGGCCCTCGAGAACGTCATGGAGGCGCCGGTCCAGGTCAAGGGCGAGACGAAGGCCGCGGCGCGGGAGCGCGCCGGACAGCTCCTTGAGCGCGTGGGCCTCGCCGACAAGGCGAAGAACTACCCCTCGCAGCTCTCGGGCGGCCAGCAGCAGCGCGTGGCGATCGCCCGCGCACTCGCCATGGACCCGAAGCTGATGCTCTTCGACGAGCCGACATCCGCGCTCGACCCGGAGCTGGTCGGTGACGTCCTCGACGTCATGCGCGACCTCGCCGAGTCCGGCATGACGATGATCGTCGTCACGCACGAGATGGGCTTCGCACGCGAGGTCGGCGACAGCCTCGTCTTCATGGACGAGGGCGTGGTGGTCGAGTCGGGTCACCCGCGCGACGTACTGACCAATCCGCAGCACGAGCGGACGCAGTCGTTCCTGTCGAAGGTGCTGTAACGCGCATACGTGGAAGGGGCGGTACGGATCCTGGATCCGTACCGCCCCTTTGTGTTCTCGCTACTTCAGCCCCAACACCATCGCATCCGACGGCGAAGCCCACACCGTCCGTGCCTCCCCGAAGCCCGCATCGCGCAGGGTCCGTGCGTGCCACTCCGGCGGCGGGGTGTCGCCGTCGGCGTGCTCGCCGTAGATCTCGAAGCGCTTGGCGGTGGGCTCGGCGAGGACCGGGTCCTTGGCGGCCAGGTCCCACCAGTCCTTCCAGTCCAGGGCGCCCTCGGCCTTGGCGGCGTCCATGCGGGCGTGCCGCTGGGCCCGGTCGGCGGCGTTCAGGCGCGGCGTCGCCGGGTCGGGCATGTGGTCGGCGTTGAGGAAGACGCCGCCGTCCCTGACGAGGCCCGCGAGCTGGCCGTACAGGGTGGTGAGGGGTTCGCTGTGCAGCCAGTGCAGGGCCGTGGCGGTGAGGACGGCGTCGTATGTGTCATACGGGAGCTGGGCCGTCCACTCCGGGTCCTTGAGGTCCGCGGTGACGAAGGTGACGCGGTCGTCCCCGGCGAAGGTGCCCTCGGCGATGGCGAGGAGCGCGGGGTCGAGGTCGACGCCCGTGCTGACGGCCTTCGGGAACCTCTTGAGCAGCCGGTCCGTAATACTCCCCGTACCGCACGCGAGGTCGAGCACGCGCGGTTCGGGGCCGACGGTGGCCTCGACCATGTCGAGCATGACCCGGAACCGCTCCTCGCGGTCGGGCAGATACCACTCCTGCTGCCGGTCCCAGCTGTCCTGCCAGGCACGCCAGTCGGTCGCGGGCGCGGTTTCCGTCATCAGAACCCCTCCAGTACGTAATACGCTCTCGTAATACCCTCGAAGCACGCGCAGCCGTTACTCACGCACTCACGAAGATAGCCCGCCCCGGTAAGGACTACAAGTGGAACTGGCCTATTACTCGGACTATGCCGTACGTCTGGTCAACAGCGAGGAGCCGGGTCGCAACAAGGACGCGCTGACGTCGGTCGAGGCGGTCCGCGAGCTCTTCGGCGCCAATCAGCAGGCGGCACGGCGCGCCACGGACTCCGACGTCACGCGCTTCCGCTCGGTGCGGGCCAGGCTCAGGGCGGTCTTCGAAGCGGCCGACGGGGGCGATGAAACGCTCGCCGTGGACCTGCTGAACTCGCTGCTCCTGGAGTTCCCGGTCAGCCCGCAGATCTCCGGCCACGACCACCGGGACGACGACGGCCGCCCGCTGTGGCACATGCACCTGGCGGACCACCCGTCGAACGCGACCGCGGGGTACGCCGCGATCGCCGCGATGGGCCTCGCCTTCCACCTCACCGAGCACGGCGTGGACCGCCTGGGCCTGTGCGAGGCAGCGCCGTGCCGCAACGCCTACCTCGACACATCGACCAACCGCTCCCGGCGCTACTGCTCGGACCGCTGCGCGACCCGCGCCAACGTCGCCGCCTACCGGGCCCGCAAGCGCTTGGAGACGGAGCGGTCCGACAGCACCGGCCGCGCGGCCGACACGGCCCAGCGCAGCAGCGCGAACGGGGAACGCTGAGCGGACTTGAGCTGGGGCGGGCGGTAGCGGAACCACACCTTCCCCAGGACGAGTTCCTCGGGCACGGTGCCGTAGTCCGTGCTGTCCCCGCCCGCGAACGCGTTGTCCCCGAGCACCCACCAGCCGCCGTCGCGCCGCTCGGCGGCCCGCTTGACGACCAACAGGTCCTGCTGGAACGGATGGCGAAGAACCACGACGTCACCGGCCCGCACCCGCGCGCCCCACTGCACCATCAGCCGGTCACCGTGGTACAGCGTGGGCACCATCGACGGCCCGGTCACCTCGGCAACGCCCAACGGCACGATGGCCCTTCTCCGTTCGCTCTCCTGCGACAGCTCCGGCATCACCGGCACCTCCCCGGTCCTATCCTCCACCAGTCCCAGTCTGACCCTGGACTTTTGTCCTAAGCCCATGGGGGCACTCGCGAAAACCCGTCCCTCACGGAGTAATGTCCCACCTGAGAAGACGATCACGAGGAAGGACAGCTACATGCTTTCCCGCCTGTTTGCCCCCAAGGTGAAGGTCAGCGCCCACTGCGACCTGCCCTGCGGCGTGTACGACCCGGCCCAGGCCCGCATCGAGGCGGAGTCGGTCAAGGCCGTCCAGGACAAGATGGCCGCCAACGACGACGTGCAGTTCCAGACGCGCGCCGTGGTCATCAAGGAGCAGCGCGCAGAGCTCGCCAAGCACCACGTCTCGGTGCTCTGGAGCGACTACTTCAAGCCCCCGCACTTCGAGAAGTACCCGGAGCTGCACCAGCTGGTCAACGACACCCTCAAGGCCCTCTCGGCCGCGAAGGCCTCGGCGGACCCGGCCACGGGCCAGAAGGCGCTGGACTACATCGCCCAGATCGACAAGATCTTCTGGGAGACGAAGAAGGCCTGACCCCTCCGGTCAGCGCTTTTTGCGCAGACGAGAGCACCCGGCATCCGCGCGGAGCCGGGTGCTCTCGGCGTTCCGTCAGCTCCGAACCGCCGCGAGACCCTTCACCAGGTCCTCGGCGTTCATGATCGGGTGGATCTCGATCTCCGCGCCCAGTTCGAAAAGCGGCTCGGCGATCGCCGGCATCTCCGGGCTCTCCTGCATGTCGAAGACGAAGGTGCAGCACCTCTTGCCCTGGCTGGGGCCGAAGTACGCGGCCTCGGGCTTTATGCGTGCCGACATCTCCTGGATGAGCTTGGGCAGTGTGCCGTTCTTGACCGCCTCGTTCGCGATCTGGGTGTCCAGACGTGCTCTCAACATGACCCTCATGGCACTCACTCCTCCCTTTCAGGATCCCGCCGCTTGCCCGGCCCCGCATCCGCGCCCGTCAGCGCACGGGTGCGCAGCGCGAGCAGCGCGCCGGTACGGAACGTTGCGTCGGTGAGCTGTGCACCGAAGAGGTCGTCCAGCTGGCGGAGCCTGCCGCGTACGGTCTGCGGGTGGATGCCCAGGGCGTCGGCGACCTCGGGGGCCGTGCGGCCCCAGGACGCGAGGAGCGCCTCCAGCGTCTGGGCGAGCCGGGCGGCCTTCCCCGGTGGCAGGCCCCGCAGCACGTCGGTGACGCGGTCCGCCATCAGCCGCCCGATGGGAGCGCCGGACAGCAGCTGTACGTCGAGCAGGTGGTCGGCGGCAGCGAGCAGTTCGCCCCTGGGGGCGTCGAGCCTGCGGCGGTGCTTGAGGGCGAGCCGCGCGCAGTGCGAGGAGAGCCAGGCGTCGCCGAGCGCGACCGTGGGGCCGATGGCCGCCGCGTGATCGCGTACCGCCGCCCGCAGCCGGTCCACGCGGCCGCCTTCCTCCGGATCGGGTACGACCAGGAGCAGTTCACCACCCCTCGGCAGGATCAGTACGTCCTCGTCGAGACCGGCGGCGAGCACCTGCCCGCCACCGCCCGCCTGCCGCATCACCAGACAGGCCACCGCTTCGGGCAGCCGCCAACTCGCCTGCTCGGCAAGGGTGGTGAGCGATTCGCCGCGGGGCTGCGCCGACTGCTCCAGGAGCTGCGCGGCCAGCGCCCTGCGGCTGCGCTGGGTCGGTCCTGTGGCGCGGGCCCGGGCCGCCGCATGACCGCGTACCGCGAGGTCGGACATCGCGGCGGTGTGCACGAGCACGGCCTCGGTGACCGCGATACCGGCCTCCGGAGGCAGGGCGGCCTCCTGCGCGAGCGCGACGTACCGGCGGCAGGCGACACGGGCGCCGGTGCGGTAGGCGGCCTGGATCCCGTCCGTGCCGCGGCCGTTGAGGAACTCGAGCCTGCCGAGGCGCTGGAAGAAGAGCTCATGGTCGCCCTGCGGTCCTTCCGGGTCGTCGACGAGCTCCACGAACTGGCGCATGGCGCGGTGCACCGCGGCCGTCACGTCCCGGCCCACGGCGGATCCGGTCGGCTGCTGGTAGACGCGCACGTCACGGCGGATCGCCATGAGCATCTCCGCGGCGATCTCCTCGATGCGCGGCCGCAGCACATCGGCGAAGACCTCGGGGATCTCGTGCCACGGCCGGCGGGAGAACGTACCCACGATGCTCTGCACAGCCCATCCCTCCCCCGGCACCCGGCGGTTACCGAGCAGTAAGTCTGTGGGGAGGCGGACGCCGGGGTCCAGTCCCGTGACGTACGGGCCTCCCGAGGGCTCACGGGCGTGAGTGGCCGGGGCGCGGAAGTGTCACGCGCGTTCAGGATTTCGGCGCCCCGCGGCCCGGCCCGTGGCGCGCGCCCGGCGGCTGAACCAGCGTGTGCCGCCCGGCGATACGCGCCGGTAACACCGAGCCCGACCCGTACGGAAGTGAAGGGTGAGAGCCGCATGTCCGTCAGTACCCGCACCTCCCGCAGCACCCACAACTCCCCCAAGCACAGGGGCCGTTCATCACGCCGCCGCCTCGTCGCCGCGGTGTCCGGGATCGCCGCCGCCGTCAGCCTCGGCGCGTTCGGCATCGTGACGCACCAGGCCACCGCGACACCGGCGGCGCCCGCAGCCGAAGAGCAGGTCGGCCCGCCGCAGAAGACCTTCGCCGCAGCGACCGCGTACGCGCTCGCCCACCCGGCGGCCGTGCCGACCGGTGCGAACGACTGGGCGTGCCGGCCGAGCACCGAACACCCCAGGCCGGTCGTCCTGGTGCACGGCACCTTCGAGAACCGCTATATGAACTGGGCCGCCCTCGCCCCGAAGCTCAAGGACGCGGGCTACTGCGTCTACGCGCTCAACTACGGCGGCAAGGAGGGCCAACTCCTCCAGGGCATCGGCGACATGGCCGCGTCCGCCGGACAGCTCTCGGCGTTCGTCGACAAGGTCCGTGAGCGGACCGGGTCCTCCCGCGTCGATCTGGTCGGCCACTCCCAGGGCGGCATGGTGCCGCGCCACTACATCAAGAAACTGGGCGGCGCCGCGAAGGTCGACAAGCTGGTCGCGCTCGCCCCCAACAATCACGGCACGACGCTCTCCGGCCTCGCCACACTGGCCAAGGCCATACCGGGCGCCGAGGACCTCACCGGCGCGGCCTGCCCCGCGTGCAGGCAGCAGATGACCGGCTCCGACTTCGTCACGGCACTCAACGAGGGCGGTGAGACGGACCCGGCCGTCGCCTACTCGGTGCTCGCGACCAGGACGGACTGGGTGGTCACCCCCTACACCTCGTCCTACCTGGCGAAGGCGGACAACGTCACCCAGAGCAAGCTCCAGGACCACTGCCCCCTGGACCTGACCGAACACATCGGCCTCAGCTACAACCAGACGGCGATGCGCTTCGTCCTGAACGCCCTCGACCCGGCCCACGCGCAGAAGCTCACCTGCTGACACGTCACGCGCGATGGTCGGCCAGGGCCAGATTCGCGGCGAAGCCGAGGAAGGCCACACCGCTGAACTGTTCCAGGCGGCGCCGGAAGGTGGGGCGCCTGATGCGGTCGCCGAGCGTCGACGCGGCGTAGGAGACGACCCAGTACCAGAGCGCGAGTTCGACGAGGTCGACCGCGGTGAACAGCAGTGTCGTACTGAAGACGGGTGCGCCGGCCGGGATGAACTGCGGGATCAGACTCATGTAGAAGATCCCGGCCTTGGGGTTGAGCAGGTTCGTGGCGAGCCCCGCGCGGAAGGCGGCCCGGCGGCTGCGGGGCGAGGCGGCCACGGGCTCCTCCAGCCGCCTCGCCTGCTCCGCCTGCCGCGCCTGCCCCCTCCGCCGAGCCCGCCACAGCGCCGAGACGCCCAGCCACGCCAGGTAGCAGGCGCCCGCGATGCGCAGGACGTCGTAGGCGAACCGGGACGCCGTGAGCAGCGCCGTCAGGCCGACCGCCGTGGCCACGCCCCAGGCGAGGCAGCCGGTGAGGATGCCGAGCGCGGCGGCGACCCCGCCGTCCCTGCCGTGGGCCACGGACGTCCGCAGGACGAGCAGCGTGTCCAGGCCCGGTGTGATGTTGATGATCGCGGCGACGCCCGCGAACGCGAGGGTGGCGGTGAGCATGCGAGGACCCTAGTGACGTACGCCGCCGCCGTGCGCCCCATTAATTCGCTTGCCGCCCTCCGCCGCCCCTGCTGCACTTGCCGCGTACACCCAGGGCCATCAAAGGAGACGCAATGCGCCGTTCGTTCATGTCCAGCCAGAAGGGAATCGCCGTCGACCCAGAGGACATGACGCTCAGTGCATACGCATTCGTCGAGCACGACCAACACCCTGAACCTGGGGATCCTGGCGCACGTAGACGCCGGTAAGACCAGCCTGACCGAGCGGCTGCTGCACGCCGCCGGTGTCATCGACGAGATCGGTCGCGTCGACGACGGAAACACCCAGACCGATTCGCTGGCCCTGGAGCGACAGCGCGGCATCACCATCAAGTCCGCCGTCGTCTCCTTCGCCGTCGACGACGTCACCGTCAATCTCATCGACACCCCCGGCCACCCGGACTTCATCGCCGAGGTGGAGCGGGTGCTCAGCGTGCTCGACGGCGCCGTGCTCGTCGTCTCGGCCGTGGAGGGCGTCCAGGCGCAGACCCGTGTGCTGATGCGGACGCTGCGCAGGCTCCGCATCCCCACGCTGATCTTCGTGAACAAGATCGACCGGCGTGGTGCGCGCCACGAGTCCCTGCTGAGCAGCATCTCCGAGCGCCTCGCAGCGGCCGTCGTGCCCATGGGGACGGTGCGCGATCCCGGCTCCAGGGACGCCCAGTGGGTTCCGCGTGCCGTCGGCGATCCCGCGTTCACCGACCGGCTCGTCGACGTCCTTGCCGCGCAGGACGACGCGCTGCTCTCCGCGTACGTCGACGAAGAGGCGGCCCTCACCCACGAGCGGCTCCGCGCCGAACTGGCCGCGCAGACCGGCCGCTGCCTGGTGCACCCGGTGTTCTTCGGCTCCGCGGCCACCGGCGCGGGCGTGCCCGAACTCATCGCGGGCATCCGGGAGTTGCTGCCCACCCAGGACGGCGACCCGCAGGCCCCGGCATCCGGCACCGTCTTCAAGGTCGAGCGCTGGGACGCCGGGGAGAAGATCGCCTACGTACGGATGTTCGCGGGGACGGTGCGCACCCGCGACCGGCTGCCGTTCACCGGCGGCCGCGAGGGCAAGGTGACCGCGGTCAGTGTCTTCGACCGCGGGTCGGCCGCGCCGCGCGACGGCGTGGCCGCGGGGCAGATCGGGAAACTGTGGGGGCTCGGCGACATCCGGATCGGCGACGTCATCGGCGTACCGCGCACGGGGGCGAGCACCGGCGGGACCGCTCCGCACCACTTCTCGCCGCCGACCCTGGAGACCGTCGTCGTGCCCGCCCGGGCCCGCGACAAGGGCGCGCTGCACCTCGCGCTCGCCCAGCTCGCCGAGCAGGACCCGCTGATCGACCTGCGCCAGGACGACGTCCGGCAGGAGGTGTACGTGTCGCTCTACGGCGAGGTCCAGAAGGAGGTCATCGAGGCGACGCTCGCCGAGGAGTACGGACTTGAGGTCGAGTTCCGCGAGACGACGACCATCTGCGTGGAGCGGGTGACCGGCAGCGGCGGCGCCCACGAGATCATCGACAAGGGCGACAACCCGTTCCTGGCGACGGTCGGGCTGCGCGTGGAACCCGGTCCGCCCGGTTCCGGCGTCCGGTTCCGCCTGGAGGTCGAGCTCGGTTCGATGCCGTACGCGTTCTTCCGCGCCGTCGAGGAGACCGTGCACGAGACGCTGCTGCAGGGCGTGTACGGCTGGGAGGTCGGCGACTGCGTGGTCACCATGACGCACTCCGGGTACTGGCCGCGGCAGAGCCACGCGCACGGCACGTTCGACAAGAGCATGTCGAGCACGGCCGGTGACTTCCGGCAGCTGACCCCGCTGATCCTGCTGAGCGCGCTCCAGCGGGCGGGCACCCAGGTGCACGAGCCGCTGCACCGGTTCCAACTCACCGTGCCCGAAGACCTGTTCGGGCAGCTCCTGCCGGTGCTCTCGCGGCTGCGGGCGGTCCCGCACACGCAGACGGCGCAGGGATCCTCGTATCTGGTCGAGGGAGAGATCCCGGCCGCCCGCGTGCACGATCTTGAGCAGCTGCTGCCCTCGCTGACACGCGGCGAGGGCGAGCTGGAGTCGGCCTTCGAGCGGTACCAGCCGGTCAGGGGCGAGCCCCCGGCCCGGCGGCGGACCGACCGGAATCCGCTCTGCCGCAAGGAGTACCTGCGGGAGGTGGCCGGCGTCAGGCGGTGAACCGCGGCAGGCCGAGCGCCCGTACGCGGTCGGCGTCGACGAGGATGTTGAGCTCGACGATCTTCCCGTCCGTGATGGTGAACTCCATGACGGAGACGACCTCGCCGTCCGGCACGCCGACCACGCCGAGCCGACCGTTGATGAACGCGAACGCGGTCGGCGGCGCACCCTTCGAGAACATCGAGGCCTGCCCGGCGACCACCGTCGCGCCGCGCACCAGCTTCGAGAGCCCGGAGGCCAGTTCGCCGGTGTCGGCGCGCAACACGACGTCCGGGTCGAGCAGTTCGAGCAGCGCGTCGAAGTCGCCGCCCCGCGCGGCCGCGAGGAAGGCGCCGACGACCTCGCGCTGCCGCACGGGGTCGTTGTCGGGCGTGGGAGCCGAGCCCTGGACGCGGCGGCGGGCGCGGCTGGCCAGCTGCCGGGTCGCGGCCGGGGTGCGCTCGACGATGGGGGCGACCTCGTCGAAGGGCACGGCGAACATGTCGTGCAGCACGAAGGCGAGGCGCTCGGCGGGCGCGAGTGTTTCGAGTACGACGAGCAGGGCGAGGCCGACCGAATCGGCGAGCAGCACCTCCTGCTCGGGGTCGACGACCTCGCCCCAGCTGACCACCGGGTCGGGCACGTGGGTGTCCTGGGAGAGCGCAAGGGACTCCTCGCGCCGTGACTGTCGCGTACGCAGCATGTCGAGGCAGATCCGGCCGACGACGGTCGTCAGCCAGCCCCCGAGGTTCGCGATCTCCCCGGCGTCCGAGCGGCTGAGCCGGATCCAGGACTCCTGGACGGCGTCATCCGACTCGCTGAGCGAGCCGAGCATGCGATAGGCGACGGCCTTCAGATGCGGCCGGTGCTCCTCGAAGCGGGCCGCCAGAGCGTCGTTCTGATCCATCCGTCACATTCCCTCGTCGCGATCCGGCACGGAGAGGGTGTAGCGGCGCTTCTCGGCACCGGCCGCGCCGAGCCGGTCGTAGAAGCGGATCGCGCCCTCGTTCCACACGGGCGTCTGCCATTGGACCTCGGTGAGCCCGAGGGCACGGGCCTGGGCGGTCACCGCGTCCGTCAGGAGCGCGCCGAGGCCGAGGCCGCGGTGGCCGTCGCGCAGGAAGAGGCAGTCCATGTGGAGGTACTCGGCGCCGTCCCAGGTGGAGATCTCCGGCGCGCAGGTGGCGTAGCCGACGACCTCGCCGTCCGGCAGCTCGGCCACGAGGCAGCGCAGGCGCGGCGCGGGCGTCCCGAAGAGCAGCGCGTCCAGGCGCCCGGCGAGGCCCGGGGCGAGCGGCGGGGCCTTCTCGTACACGGCATGCTCGGCGGCGAGTTGGGCGATGCGGGGCAGGTCCGCGGGGCGTGCATGGCGTACGCGAGGCGTGCCGTCCTTTGCGTGGCGTACGCGAGGCGTTCCGTCCGTCATCGCAGGTCCCCCTCGATGACGTCCTTGCCCCAGGCGGTGAGCCGCTCCGGCAGGGTCCCGCCACCGTCGAGCACGCACCGGACGTACGCGTCGCGCTCGTGCGTGAGCACGGCGGCCTCCCACACGCAGGGCGCCAACCCGGCTCGCCCCGGCCGGAGTTGGTCCGGCTCCCCCGCGGGCCCGACGAAGACTGCGAGGTCCGACATGTATCCCTCGATCCAGCTCTGTACGAGGACGTAGTCGCCGTCACCGCCCAAGTGCACGATCAGCACGGCGAGTCCGGCCGATCCGCGGGCCCCGCCCAGGCCGAGGTGCGCGCCGGCGATCCGCAGCGCCGCCGTCTCGTCCCGCCCGGTCACGTTCCGTCCCGGCGCCTCGACGGCGTACACCTTCACGAGGTGCCCGCCGGCCTCGCGGACACCCAACGCCCTTGCGGTGCGCGGGTGATGGCCGTCGGCGAGCGCGAGGAGCCGTTCCACGTCGACGGCGGACGGCAGGTCGTCAAGCTCGGTCATGTCCATGCCCCCATGATGCAGCTGTCCGCTACTTCTCGCCGAGGATCCGTCGCACGTTGCCCCGCACCCGGTCCTGGTCCGCGCGGACCGCCTCGTACGCGTCCTTGTGGCGGGCGACGTCGGCGCGCTGCTTCTCCTTGCGCACGGCCCACCACGCGCCGGCCGTGTTGTGCTCCCGCTTGCACTCGACGTCGGCCACCGCCGTAGCCAGCTCCCCGCGCGTACGCGTGGTGTTGCCGTCGCTGCGGCCCTTGCGGCCCCAGGCCTTGTCGCCGAAGGCGGCGCCCGGCGTCCTGTAGCGCTTGACGCCCTTGTCGGCCATGCACCGCGACCACGTGCCGAGCGCCTCGCGCACCCGCTCGTCCTTGGCGGCCGCCTTGTCCAGGCGCCGGCTCCGCTCCGACGTGTACGTCCACATGCGCGCCTCGTCCGACACGCCCGCCGTGAGGCGCTTGGTGCCCGCACCGGAGCAACCACCGCTTCCGGAGGTCTTGCCGCGCAGCCCGTACAGCACTTCGTGTTCCTCGTCCGTCATGGCACGGCCCTCGGGCCGTCCCGCGGCGGCCCCGGACCTCTTCGGGTCGTAGCCGTAGCCCCAGCGCCGGGCGGCGTCGAGATCGAGCGGCCCGTACGGGTACGACGCGACCCCCACGGCGGTCAGCGTCACCGACGGCATGCCCTTCGCCTGCTTCGGATACAGCGGGAAGTCGTCGAAGCCGAGGTCCCGCATGCACCGCTGTGTGAGACGGGCCTGCGCCTCCGTGTGCCGCTCGTTGTCCCGCAGACTGAACTCATAGCGGTCCAGCGGCAGTTCGGGAAGATCCTTCTCATCCTTCACCGTCGGCACGCCGGGCGTGTCCTGCGCACCCGCCCCGGAGGAATCGGACCCGCACCCCGCGAGTCCCACCACCATCAGCCCCGCAACAGCGCAGCCGGTCACGCCCCGCAGCCTCATCGATCCGTCCCTCCCCTGGCGACACTCTGACGCGACGAACCTAGCCCGGGCGGCCCGGGCAGCGTGGAAGCACGGCAAATTCTTCTGTGTCTCTCAGTCCGTACGGCACGGCGCTCATGGCCGGTCGTACGTGTCAGCCGTGGCGGCGCCTACGTCTCGTCGGACCGCGCAGGCGCGGCGTCCGCGGGCGGCGGCTGCTGCTCCTGCTGCTGCGCGACTTCGTCGACGCACGCCTCGCACTGCGGGTTGTGGCACGGGCCGGGGCCCCACACGGGGACGAACGCCCCGAGCACCTTCCGCCGCTTGATGACCGTGTCCACGGGCCGTCCGCAGGACGGGCACACCGGCTCGTCCTGCCGGCGGGCGCGGGACCGGCTCCCATCCTTGCCCATACGTCCAGGATATGGCGGTGTGGGCGGTGCGGATAGTCCAGCCGTTCAGCGGCTTCGGCCGCTCTTCATTCCCGGCGTCCTTTCGGGTCCGTCCTTTCGGGTCCGTCCTTTCGGGGCCCGCCCGGACGGATTCCGTCCGTGTCAAATTCCCCGTTCACCACCTGGCTCGCCAACTCCGAAAGCCGCAGCCGATTCGCCCGCGCATGCCCCCGCAGCGCTTTGAACGCCTCGTCGACCGTGCACTGCCAGCGCTCGGCGAGCACGCCCTTCGCCTGTTCGATGATGACCCGGCTGCTGAGCGCCGCCTGCAACTGGCCGCGCTCCGCCTCGCTCTGTTCCAGGGAACGCCGCTGCACGATGGCGATCGTGGCGACGTCCGCGAGGGCCTGCGCGAGCGCCACCTCGTCGGGGCCCAGCACATCACCCCGCCCATGGAAGAGGTTCAGCGCGCCGAGGACCTCGCCCCGCAGCCGCAGGGGCAGCACATGCGCCGTCGAGAATCCGGCCGCCTGCGCGTTCCGGGCGAACTCCGGCCAGACGACGGACGCCTCCCGGCCGCCGAGGGCGATGTTCGTGTGTGCCGCGCCCGACCGGCAGCAGTCCGGGCTCGGCCCCTGGGCCTCCTGCAAGGAGAACAGATCGAGCACCCAGGGCTGCCCGCTGGACGCCGCGCCGAGCCGCAACCGGCCATCGGGTTCGGCCAGCATGACGCCGGCCGCCGCCGCGCCGAGCAGTTCCACACAGCGCACGGTGAGGTTGTGCAGGAACTCGGCGACGTCGAATTCATCGGCCAGGGAGTCAGCCACTTCCACGAAGGCCTCCGCCACAAGTAGTGCGCGGGATGCGGTACTTGAAGTGTTGCGGGACGCAGTGCCCCTCGTCTCGCGGGATGTGCCGACCAGCATCTCGTGAAGCAGTTCGCAGGACATGAGATTCACACCCTTCGTCGCGCCTGCGGACAACACAGCTGCAATGTAGCGACTTTATGCGAATCGTCGGCTGTCGCGGCCCGAATCGGGCGACTGCGGTTCCCGCCACATCGGCCACAGCTGCGGACCGTCCGGCAGATCGATGGCGCTCCCGGTGAAAGCGAATCCCAACCGCGTGTACAGCGCACGGCTGCGGCTGTTGCTCGCCTCCAGATAGGCATGCAGCCCTTCGCGGTCGCACCGGTCGAGTACGTCGTTGATCAGCGCGGAACCGAGCCCTTCGCCCTGCCGCTCCGGGCTCACGCCGATCATGTGCAGATACTGGTGGGCCCGGTCGGAGGGGTGCGCGTCGCCGGTCAGCCGGCCGATCACCTCGATCCGCGTGTTCCGCGGGTCGACGGCGTCGCGGAGCCGCGCAGGCCCGTCCTCGCCTTCCTCATGTGCGCCCGCGGGGACGGACCACCACAGGGCGACGGCCGCGCCGTCCTCCGTGATGTCGACGTACCCCTCGCTCAGCGCGATGTCGAGGAAGGCGGCCATCAGGGCGCCGTGCCGCTCGCGGCGGTACTCCCGGTCGGGAAAGACCCAGCCGCTCACCGGATCGTCCTGGAACGCCGCGTCGAGCAACCGGACCACATCCGCCCTGTCGCCCTCGCCGGCTCTCCGGATCGCTACTCCCACGGCCCGCCCCTTAACCCCTCGAGTGCACATCGGCCACGCCCGCCCTGCCACGCTCAACTGCGTGTCCCGCGCCACCGGTTGCAGCCTAAGTGATCGTGCCCCCGCACATGGCCGGGCCCCGCACCCTGTCCGGATATCGGCGGAGTGCGGGGCCCTACTGGCTCGCTTGTCGCCCGTCGCTCGTGTGCCTCCTGGATCTCCTCTCGGTACGTCCTGTGCGTGCGCTGCTTTCAATGCGTACGCCGTGTCACGAACTCCGCGAGGGCCAGCAGGCCGCCCGCCGCCTCCGGGACCGGCACCGCTCCGGCGAGCTGGTTGATCGCCCGGGACATCCGGTCCGCCGCGTGCAGCAGCGCCCAGTCCCTGCCGCCCGCCGCCTCGACGGCGCGGGCCATGCGGTCCAGGTCGCCGTCGCGGGGCCGCTGCCCGTACAGCTCGGCCAGCTCGGCGGCGGCCGGGGCGCCGGAGGCCAGCGCGGCGACCACCGGCAGGGACTTCTTGCGGGCGGCGAGGTCCGCACCGGCCGGCTTGCCGGTGCGGCCCGGGTCGCCCCAGATGCCGATCACGTCGTCGATGAGCTGGAAGGCGAGCCCGGCCTCGCGGCCGAACCCGTCGAGCGCATCCACCTCGGCGCGCCCCGCGCCCGCGTACGACGCCCCCAGTGCACAGGCGCACCCCAGCAGCGCCCCCGTCTTGGCCTCGGCCATGGCGAGGCACTCGTCGAGCGTGACCTCGTCGGGGCCCCGGCGCTCAAGGGCGCAGTCCGCGTGCTGGCCCGCGCAGAGCTCCACCACGCAGGAGGCGAGGCGGGCGGCCGCCGCCGGGGCCGCGGGGTGCGGGTCCTCGGCGAGCAGCCGCTGCGCCAGCGCCTGCAGGGCGTCACCGGCCAGGATCGCGTCGGCCTCGCCGAACACGGTCCAGGCGGTGGGCCGGTGCCTGCGGGTGGTGTCGCGGTCCATGACGTCGTCGTGCAGCAGCGTGAAGTTGTGGGTCAACTCCACGGCCGCGGCGGCCCGGACGGCCATCGCGGGCTCCCCGCCGAGCGCCCGCACCGCGGCGAGCACGAGCGCCGGCCTGATGGCCTTGCCCGCGTGCCCCGCGGCCGGTGTGCCGTCCGCGTGCTCCCACCCGAAGTGGTAGAGGGCGACACGGCGCATCGATCCGGGCAGCGAGTCGACGGCCCGGCGCAGCTCCGGGTCGACGCACAGCCGCGCCGCCGCGAGGATCTCCGCCGCTTCCTGCCCCGCGCTCCCGTCGGGCCCTTCCTGAATGCCGTACGCATCGGCCGTGACCTGCACCATCTCCGTCATGTCCGTCGTCGTGTCCGTCATGGACTCACCCCGGGAAGGAGGCGGACGGTGGCGTTTCCTGGGCCTTTGGGCGCGTACGGAGTGGGTGTACCCGTACGCGCGACCACAGACACGGACTCACGACCAGCGGCCGATCTCGACGTCCTCCAGCACGCCGAGAGCGTCCGGCACCAGGACCGCCGCCGAGTAGTACGTCGACACCAGGTACGAGATGATCGCCTGCTCACTGATGCCCATGAAGCGCACCGACAGGCTCGGCTCGATCTCGTCCGGGATGCCCGCCTGGTGGAGGCCGATGACGCCCTGCTCCTCCTCTCCCGTACGCATACAGATGATGGAGGTGGTGCGGGCCTCGCTGACCGGGATCTTGTTGCACGGGAAGATCGGCACCCCGCGCCAGGTGGGGATGCGGTTGCCTGCCATGTCGATGGTCTCCGGCACGAGCCCGCGCTTGTTGAGTTCGCGCCCGAACGCGGCGATCGCGCGCGGGTGGGCGAGGAAGAGCTTCGAACCCCGCCTGCGGCTGAGCAGTTCGTCCATGTCGTCCGGGCTCGGCACGCCGTCGTGCGGCTGCAGCCGCTGCTCGTACTCGCAGTTGTGGAGCAGACCGAACTCGCGGTTGTTGATCATCTCGTGTTCCTGGCGCTCCTTGAGCGCCTCGACCGTGAGCCGCAACTGCTGCTCGGTCTGGTTCATCGGCTGGTTGTAGAGGTCGGCCACGCGCGAGTGGACGCGCAGCACGGTCTGGGCGACGCTCAGTTCGTACTCGCGGGGCGCCGCCTCGTAGTCCACGTACGTGCCCGGCAGCACGGCCTCGCCGACGTGTCCTGCGGAGAGGTCGATGGACGCCTCGCCGAATTTGTTCGTCCGCTGGGCCGGGACGGACCGCAGCCGCTGCAGATGGTCACGGAGCGTGTCTGCGCGCTCCGCGACCTGGTCGAGGTCCTGGCGGGGCAGCGTGAGCACGGTGCACGCGGTCACCGCCCGGATCGTGTACTCCCAGATGGCCTCCGGGTCGAGCAGCGACTGATCGCCGAAGTACGAACCGTCGGCGAGCGTCGCGAGGACGGTGTCGTCGCCGTAGGGCCCGGTGCCGATCTTCTCGACCCTGCCGTGTGCGAGCAGGAACGCCTCGTCGGCCTGGCTGCCGAAGGAGGCGATGACCTCGCCGGCGGCGAACTCGCGCTGCTGACAGCGCTGGGCGAGTTCGCCGAGCACCTCGAGGTTCTCGTAATCCCGCAGGACCGGCAGCTCGCCGAGCTCCGCGGGGATGACCTGGACCCGGTCCCCCGTCTTCACGAACGTGACCCGGCCGTCGCCGACCGAGTAGCTCAGCCTCCGGTTCACTCGATACGTACCGCCCTGCACCTGCACCCATGGCAACGTCCGGAGCAGCCAGCGGGAGCTGATCTCCTGCATCTGCGGTGCGGACTTGGTGGTGGTGGCCAGATTCCGTGCGGCCGAAGTACCCAGACTCTGCTGCGGCTTGGCCTGCTCCGCACGGACCTCTTCGCCTACCGACATTGGCAATGCCCTCCCGATCAAGCGCTGATCTGCACCGCCAACACTTGCAGCACGGTGAGTGGCCGCGCCATTACACAAACGAGCGGGAATGGATCACTGGGGACGGGGCAACCCCCGCGTATCGGATGTTCGGGGAACTCCAAGATCCCGGCACCCGTTGAACGAGTGACGCCACAGAGACCACGAGAGACCACGAGAGATACCACCGCAGGCACCCGCATCAATCGGCTCAATCGGCAGGAGACGGCAATGGCAGGCTTCCTGGACCGCGCCAAGGAACAGGCGCAGCGGGGACTCACTCAGGGCAAGCAGAAGCTCGACGAAGTCCAGGCGCAGCGCGCGGGCGGCGATCTCCTGAAGAAGCTGGGCGCGGCGTATTACGCGCAGCAGCGCGGCACCGGCTCGCCGCAGGACACCCAGCAGGCCCTGCAGGCGTTGGAGGCCCACATCGCGACGCATGGGGACGCGTTCCTGCACGGCGGCGACCACCGCGGCTGACCGAATCGGCTCGCACGGCGCCCGAACAGCCACGGAATCCGTCCGAACGGCTGGTCCGGGCACCGTAGTTCCGGTAAAAGCGGACATACAAGACGGTCCGCGACCGGCGGCCGTCGTGCTCCGCAAAGGAGTCGGCCATGGCCCCACCCATGTCCGCGGGCAGGTTCCTCGACGTGCTCAAGGACGAAGGTGTGACGGTCGTCGAAGTCGGCGACTGGCCGCACCACAACCGCAACCACAAGGGCCCCTGGGGTCCGGTGCACGGCGTGATGATCCACCACACCGTCACCTCCGGCAGCCAACGGACGGTGGAGATCTGCCGCGACGGCTATGCGTCCCTGCCGGGGCCGCTCTGTCACGGCGTCATCACCAAGGACGGCCGCGTACACCTCGTCGGCTACGGCCGCGCCAACCACGCGGGCCTGGGCGACGACGACGTACTGCGCGCGGTGATCGCCGAAAAGAGGCTCCCCCCGGACAACGAGGCGAACACCGACGGCAACCGTCACTTCTACGGCTTCGAGTGCGAGAACCTCGGCGACGGCAAGGATCCGTGGCCGGAGGAACAGCTCGACGCCATCGAGCGGGTCTCGGCAGCCATCTGCCGCCCCCACGGCTGGACTGAACGCTCGGTGATCGGCCACCTAGAATGGCAACCGGGCAAGATCGACCCGCGCGGCTTCACCATGGACTGGATGAGGGACCGCATCGGAGAGCGCCTCAAGTAGCCCCGGCCCGAGGTGCAGGCAGAATGGCGGGGTGAGCACCACCCCGTCGGCAGGCCTGCACCCGCGCCTACCCACCCCTCTCCAGGAGGTGGAGGACGCCCGCTTCGCCCGGCACGGCGTGCGCCTCACGCTCAAGCGGGACGACTTGATCCACCCGGATCTCCCGGGCAACAAGTACCGAAAGCTGGCCCTGAACCTGGAGGCGGCGCTCGCCGCGGACCACCCCGCCCTGCTGACCTTCGGCGGCGCGTACTCCAACCACCTGAGAGCCACGGCTGCCGCGGGCCGCCTCCTCGGCATGCCCACCGTCGGCATAGTCCGCGGCGACGAACTCGCCGACCGCCCCCTGAACCCCTCCCTGGCCCGGTGCGCCGCGGACGGGATGCGCCTGCACTTCATCGACAGATCGACCTATCGCCGCAAGACGGAGCCCGAGGTCCTTGCCGCGCTCCTCCACGAGACCGGCGCGGACGCCTCGTACGTCATCCCCGAAGGCGGCAGCAACCCCCTTGCCGTACAGGGCTGTACGGCTCTCGGCGAGGAACTGCGCGGCCACACGGACCTCGCGGCCGTCGCCTGCGGCACCGGCGGCACCCTGGCGGGCCTGGCCGCGGGCCTCGCCCCTGACCAGCGGGCCCTCGGCATACCCGTACTGAAGGGCGGCTTTCTCGGCGACGACATAACGGAGCTGCAGCGGCGGACCTTCGGCGCCCCCACCCCCAACTGGCGCCTGGACGACCGCTTCCACTGCGGCGGCTACGCCCGCACCACCCCCGAACTCACCGCGTTCGCCGACGACTTCGAGGACCGGCACGGCCTCTCCGTGGAGCGCGTCTACGTGGCCAAGCTCCTGTACGCGCTGACCGCCCTCTCCGAAGAGGGCGCTTTTCCCCGCGGCACCACCGTCACGGCAGTGATCACGGCAACGGACAAGGCGCCGGAAGAGGCTCAGTCCTCGACCTCCCGGTAGGCCGCCGCCTCCTCCAGGTCCAGCTTGCGCAGCAGCGTCCGCATCATCTCGTCGTCGATGCGCCGCTCGTCCCGCATCTTCACGAAGACCTCCCGCTCCGCGGCGATCGCCTCCCTGGCGAGCCTGCGGTAGGTGTCGTCCGCCGACTCCCCTGTCACGGGGTTGGGTTGACCGAGCCGCTCCCACACGGAGTTGCGGCGCCGTTCGAGAACGGTGCGCAGACGGTCCTGAAGGGGCTGTGGGAGGCAATTGCGCTCGTCCCGCATCAGTTCGTCCACCCGCTGCTCCGCAGCCTGCGAGGCGGCGTTCTGGGCCTGCGCCTCTGCGAGGGTCTCCGCCTGGGTGTCCCGGCCCGGCAGTTTCAGGACACGGATCAGCCACGGCAGCGAGAGCCCCTGCACGACCAGGGTGGCGATCACCGTGGTGAAGGTCAGGAAGAGCACCAGGTTGCGTGCGGGGAAGGGCTCCCCGTCGTCCATGACGAGGGGGATGGAGAAGGCGATGGCGAGCGAGACGACCCCGCGCATCCCGGCCCAGCTGACGATCAGCGGCCGCCGCCAGTCCATGTCGCTCTCGCGCTCCCTGATCCGCCGTGAAAGGAGCCGCGGCAGATAGGTCGCCGGATACGACCACACGAAGCGCATCGCGACGACGAAGAAGAAGACCCCCAGGGCGTACCAGACGGCCTGCGCCCCGCTGTACTCGCCGAGCCCCTTGAGCACGAGCGGCAGTTGAAGCCCGATGAGCGCGAACACCGCCGACTCCAGGATGAAGGCGACCACTTTCCACACCGCGGCCTCCTGGAGCCGCGTCTCGAAGTCGACCTCCCAGGAGCGGTGCCCGAGATACAGCGCGACGACGACCACGGCGAGCACTCCGGAGGCCCCGACCTGCTCGGCGGCGGCGTACGCGACGAAGGGGATCAGCAAGGAGAGCGTGTTCTGCAGCATCGCCTCCTTCATGCACCTGCGCAGCCAGTGGATCGGCACCATGAGGACGAGCCCGACCCCGACCCCGCCGACCGCGGCCACCAGGAACTCCCTGATCCCGCCCGACCAGCTGGCGCCCTCACCGACCGCCGCCGCGAGGGCGACCTTGTAGGCGGTGATCGCGGTCGCGTCGTTCACCAGCGACTCGCCCTGCAGGATCGTGGTGATCCGCGACGGCAGCCCCACCTTGCGCGCGATGGCCGTGGCCGCCACCGCGTCCGGCGGCGCGATCACCGCCCCGAGGACGAGCGCGGCGGTCAGCGGCAGGTCGGGGATGAGCAGATACGCCAGCCAGCCGACCGACAGGGTGGCGAAGAGCGTGTACCCGACCGAGAGCAGCGCCACGGGTCTGATGTTGGCGCGCAGGTCCAGGTACGAGCTCTCCAGGGCCGCGGTGTGCAGCAACGGCGGCAGGATCAACGGCAGCACGATGTGCGGGTCCAGGTGGTAGTCCGGCACCCCGGGCACGTACGCGGCGCCGAGACCCACCGCGACGAGGAGCAGCGGCGCGGGCACCGGCGTCCACCGGGCGGCGCCGGCCACCGCCGCGCTCGCCGCGATCAGCGCCACCAGGGGCAATACGTCCATCGGCCAGGCCCTTCGCGAAACGGGTTCCCGTCGTAACCTGGCAATCATGAACGAGTGCCCGCACGTCGCAGCGCTGCCGCACCCCGAACCGACGCCGCTGACCGATACCTGCCCGGAGTGCCTCGCGGTCGGCAGTCACCCGGTGCAACTGCGGCTCTGTCTGGACTGCGGGCATGTGGGCTGCTGCGACTCCTCCCCGTTCCGGCATGCGACGGAGCACTTCAAGGACGCCGGGCACCCGGTGATGAGGACCTTCGAACCGGGCGAGAGCTGGCGTTGGTGCTTCGTGGACGGTTCGATCGTCTGAGGCCTGGGTACGTCAACCCGACGCCCGTACTCTCCAATTGGGCCCGCGCGACCCCTAGCCACTGTCCGTACCCGTAGGCTTACTATGAGTGACAGGAACGGAGCGGGGTCCCCGGGACACGGAACAGGGGAGCGCGGTAGCGTCACCGCTGAACTACGTGGCGCGTTACCCGTGTGACGCTGTACCGGACTGCCGCTGTGCGGTGGACCTGGAGCCCCGAAAGTGCTTGTACCACCTTGGAGGTGAGGGTGTCCCAGATCGCAGGCGAGCCCGGGAATCAGGACTTCGTCGAGGTCCGCCTTCCGGCTGCGGGTGCCTACCTGTCGGTGCTGCGTACGGCCACGGCCGGTCTCGCGGCGCGTTTGGACTTCACTCTCGACGAGATCGAGGACCTCCGCATCGCGGTCGACGAGGCCTGCGCGATCCTGCTCCAGCAGGCCGTGCCCGGATCGGTGCTCAGCTGCGTCTTCCGCCTCGTCGACGACTCGTTGGAGGTGACCGTGTCGGCGCCGACCACCGACGGCAGGGCCCCGGAGCGGGACACCTTTGCCTGGACTGTGCTGTCCGCCCTCGCGGGTCAGGTCGACTCCTCGGTGGCCGAGGACAACACCGTCTCGATCAGCCTCTACAAGAAGCGCGGCGCGGGACCCGGGCCGGCGTGAGGAACGGGGACGGGCCGGTGCGGGACGAAGAGCGCGGCACACGAGGTCTGCCGGTCGGCAGGGGCGGTACGCCGGCCAGGGGGCGCGAGACGCCCATGGAGCCGGCCCTCGCGAGCATCCCCGAGCAGCAGGCCAGGCCGCACCCGGAGGAGCCGGAGCAGCCGGGCCCCTCGACGGTGGCCGACGCGTCGGAGCAGGCAGAGCCGACCGCCCAGGAGGAGCGCGAGCAGCCCTCCGTCCGGGGCGGCGCGCAACGGGCGGGATACATGAGCGAACACGGTGAGCAGCAGCACACCCGGCACGATCCGCAGGACCGCAGCGGTGCACGCGCGATGTTCATCGAGCTGCGCACGCTGAAGGACGGCAGCCCCGAGTACGCGGAGCTGCGCAACCGGCTGGTCCGTATGCACCTGCCGCTCGTCGAGCACCTGGCCCGCCGCTTCCGCAACCGCGGCGAGCCCCTTGACGACCTGACGCAGGTCGCCACGATCGGTCTGATCAAGTCCGTGGACCGGTTCGACCCGGAGCGCGGCGTGGAGTTCTCCACGTACGCGACACCGACGGTCGTCGGCGAGATCAAGCGCCACTTCCGCGACAAGGGGTGGGCCGTCCGGGTCCCGCGGCGCCTTCAGGAGCTGCGGCTCGCCCTGACCACGGCGACGGCCGAGCTCTCCCAGCAGCACGGCCGCTCCCCCACGGTGCACGAGCTCGCGCAGAAACTGGCGATCTCCGAGGAGGAGGTCCTGGAGGGCCTGGAGTCGGCCAACGCGTACTCCACCCTGTCCCTGGACGTCCCCGACACGGACGACGAGTCCCCGGCGGTCGCGGACACCCTGGGCGCGGAGGACGAGGCCCTGGAGGGCGTCGAGTACAGGGAGTCCCTCAAGCCGCTCCTTGAGGACCTCCCGCCGCGCGAGAAGCGCATCCTGCTGCTGCGGTTCTTCGGCAACATGACGCAGTCGCAGATCGCGCAGGAGGTCGGCATCTCACAGATGCACGTCTCCCGGCTCCTCGCCCGTACCCTCGCGCAGCTGCGCGAGAAGCTCCTGGTCGAGGAGTAGGCCACCACTGGGGGGCGGCTATTTCACGTCGTCCTGTACGTTGCCGGGGCCCCGGATGCCGAGGGCCTCGGTCGTGGCGGGGTTGATCAGCAGGACGAGCGCGGTGACGGCGACCGCGGCCAGCGCGATGCCGCCCGGAATGGCCACGCTGTCCGCCTGCAGCAGTTGCCAGGCCACCGGCAGCGCCAGGATCTGCGTGATGATCGCGGGGCCCCTGCTCCAGCTGCGCTGCCGCAGCAGACCGCGCGCGGCGAGCAGCGGCACGAGTGCGAGGACGATGAGTGTGCCGCCGCCGGTGATGGCCTGCTGCGGGTCGTCGGGGTCACCCGCGAGACCCATCAGGAGCATGTACGCACCCCCGGCGAGGAGCGCGAGGCCCTCCAGCGCGGCGAGCGCCGCTGCGGCCGTCAGGCATGCGGGGCGCGGGCCTGATTCCGGGGCTTCGGGGGTGGGCTTGGGCTCAGTACTCACCCTTGCAGGGTAGCTGTGCGTATCCACGGTCTTGTCCGCGGTCCGGACCCTCGGTCTAGGCCAGGAAAAGACCGCTAGGTACTCTGCTTCGCATGCGTGCACTTCTTGTGGTCAATCCAGCGGCAACCACCACCAGCGCGCGCACGCGTGACGTACTGATCCATGCGCTCGCCAGCGAGATGAAGCTCGAGGCGGTCACCACGGAGTACCGCGGCCACGCCCGGGACCTGGGAAAACAGGCCGCGGAGAGCAAGGACATCGAGCTGGTCGTCGCCCTAGGCGGCGACGGCACGGTCAACGAGGTCGTCAACGGTCTGCTGCACCAGGGCCCCGACCCGGACCGGCTGCCCCGCCTGGCCGTCGTGCCCGGCGGCTCCACGAATGTCTTCGCGCGGGCCCTCGGCCTCCCGAACGACGCCGTGGAGGCGACCGGCGCCCTGCTCGACGCGTTGCGTGAGGGAAGCGAGCGGACGGTGAGCCTGGGCCGCGTCTCGGGCACTCCGGGCACGGAGGACGAAGCCGTCCCCGGACGCTGGTTCACCTTCGCCGCCGGCTTCGGGTTCGACGCGGGAGTCGTCGGCCGGGTCGAACAGCAAAGGGAACGCGGGAAACGGTCCACTCATGCGCTTTATCTGCGCCAGGTGTTCCGCCAGTTCCTCGACGAGCCGCACCGCAGGCACGGAACGATCACGCTGGAACGGGCCGGCGAGGACCCCGTGAAGGACCTGGTCCTTTCCATAGTCTGCAACACCTCTCCGTACACCTACCTGGGCAATCGCCCGATGTACGCCTCCCCGCAGGCCTCCTTCGACACCGGCCTGGACGTGCTCGGTCTGAGCAAGCTCTCGACCACCGCGGTGGCTCGGTACGGGACCCAGCTCCTGACCTCGACGCCCGATCGCGGACCGCACGGTAAGCACGCGGTTACGCTGCACGACTTGACGGACTTCACCTTGCATTCGAAGGTGCCGCTCCCCGTTCAGATGGACGGCGACCACCTGGGACTGCGGACGAGCGTGACGTTCACAGGCGTACGCCGTGCACTGCGTGTGATTGTGTGAGCAGAAGGCGCCAAAGTCCTTTCACTCGAACGTTTAGGCCAGGGTCCACCCCATAGAAGTACGGCTGTGACCCAGTCGACACTGAGGAATCAAAAAAAACTTCCTTGAAGGGGTTGTATCCGCCGCCGAGGTTTGCGAATCTCTACATGGCGATCGGGACGGCCCGCAACATCGGCCCCACAGAGAGCCAGAACCCCCTCCTCAACGCACAGGACATCGTCGCGTATGTGACGAAAGTCCCTTCCGTCGTCGAGGGATTCGTGAAAGCGTTCACATTCACAAGCAACCCGCTTGTAATACCTAGGAGAGGTAGCAGCCATGGACTGGCGTCACAACGCCGTTTGCCGCGAGGAAGACCCCGAGCTCTTCTTCCCCATCGGCAACACCGGTCCTGCGCTGCTGCAGATCGAGGAAGCCAAGGCCGTCTGCCGCCGCTGCCCCGTCATGGAGCAGTGCCTGCAGTGGGCGCTCGAGTCCGGCCAGGACTCCGGCGTCTGGGGTGGCCTCAGCGAGGACGAGCGCCGCGCAATGAAGCGCCGCGCCGCTCGCAACCGTGCACGCCAGGCCAGCGCCTGACGCTCACGCCCCCTACGAGCCTGAGCCCGGCGGCGCGTACAGCGAGTACGCATCTCCCGCCCCCGAGCCGCAGCCGCGCAGTACCCCCGATGCGCATCGCAACGTGAGCAGTGAGCCCCGGACCACTTCGGTCCGGGGCTCACTGCTTTCCGTATGCGGGATACCGGATGCGGTACGCCCTTCGGGGCGCTACTTGTCGGCGCGTACAGGGATGTCGAGGATGACCTGCGTGCCGCGCTCCGGGGCCCGCACCATGTCGAACGTGCCGCTCAACTCGCCCTCGACCAGGGTGCGGACGATCTGCAGGCCGAGGTTGCCCGAGCGGTGCGGATCGAAGTCGTCGGGCAGTCCCACTCCGTCGTCCTGGACGGTGATCAGGAGACGGGCGTCCTTGCTGGTGCCGCCGCGTACGGCCGAGACCTCGACCGTTCCGGTGTCGCCTTCCTGGAAGCCGTGCTCCAGGGCGTTCTGCAGGATCTCGGTGAGGACCATCGACAGCGGGGTCGCGACCTCCGCGTCCAGGATGCCGAAGCGTCCGGTGCGCCGACCCGTGACCTTGCCCGGTGAGATCTCCGCCACCATCGCGAGGACGCGGTCGGCGATCTCGTCGAACTCCACGCGCTCGTCCAGGTTCTGGGAGAGCGTCTCGTGCACGATGGCGATGGAGCCCACGCGGCGTACGGCCTCTTCGAGGGCCTCGCGTCCAGTGGCGGAGTCGATACGGCGGGCCTGCAGGCGAAGGAGTGCGGCCACCGTCTGGAGGTTGTTCTTCACCCGGTGGTGGATCTCCCGGATGGTCGCGTCCTTGGTGATCAACTCCCGCTCGCGGCGGCGCAGTTCGGTCACATCGCGAAGGAGTACGAGAGAACCGATGCGCGGGCCCTTGGGCTTGAGCGGGATCGCGCGGAGCTGGATCACGCCGTCGCCGCCCTCGATCTCGAACTCTCGGGGCGCCCAGCCGCTGGCGACCTTGGCGAGCGCCTCGTCCACCGGGCCGCGGGACGGGGCGAGTTCGGCGGTCGCCGTGCCGAGGTGATGTCCGACCAGGTCGGCGGCGAGGCCGAGGCGGTGATACGCGGAGAGCGCGTTCGGCGACGCGTACTGGACGATCCCGTCCGCGTCGAGCCGCAGCAGACCGTCGCCCACGCGCGGGGAGGCGTCCATGTCGACCTGCTGGCCGGGGAACGGGAACGAACCGGCCGCGATCATCTGGGCCAGGTCGGACGCCGACTGGAGGTAGGTCAGCTCCAGGCGCGACGGGGTGCGCACCGTGAGCAGGTTGGTGTTGCGGGCGATGACCCCCAGGACGCGCCCTTCCCTGCGTACGGGAATGGACTCGACCCGCACCGGGACCTCTTCGCGCCACTCGGGGTCGCCCTCGCGCACGATGCGGCCCTCGTCCAGGGCGGCATCGAGGAGCGGGCGGCGGCCGCGCGGGACGAGGTGGCCGACCATGTCGTCCTGGTAGGAGGTGGGTCCGGTGTTCGGCCGCATCTGCGCCACGGAGACATAACGGGTGCCGTCACGGGTGGGGACCCACAGCACGAGGTCGGCGAAGGAGAGGTCGGAGAGCAGCTGCCACTCCGAGACCAGCAGATGCAACCACTCGAGATCGGAGTCACCGAGAGCGGTGTGCTGGCGGACGAGGTCGTTCATGGAGGGCACGTCTGCGAGCGTACCTGGCACTTACCGCGGGTCCGCCCCGGGCGATTCCCGACGAGCCGCGGCGCCAGGGCGGGACCCTCAACCCACCCTCGGCACCGCAGCCCTTCAGGAACACGACCACCGGAATGTGCGGTACCGGCGGCCGATCGGAGGATCCGGCACAGTCAGGGCAGATAGTGGCGGTTCCTCGGTCCGCCCTCCTGTGCGGGAAGGGCGGATGCTTTACCAACGCATTGTGGACTAGACCATTCACCTGTGTCTATGCGTAGGCCGATGTTTATTGTTGTCGATTTCTCTCACTTCTGCCCGGGCTGCCCCAGAGATTCGGGCCAGGCCCGCATGGCCAGTTCGGCCACGGCTTCGAGCTCCTGCCTGCTTGCTCCGTCGCGGGACTGCTGGGACATGCCCTGCAGTACGGCTCCGGTGTAGCGCGCGAGGGCGGGGGCGTCGATGGTCGAGGGTAGCTCGCCGGCCGCGATCGCGGCTCTTATCCGGGCCTCGATGGAGCTCACGTTGGCGTTGCGCCGGTCGCGCAAGCTCTCCTCGACCTCCGGCGTCGCGCAGTTCGTCGCCGCGTAGATGACGAGGCAGCCGCGGGGGTGCCCCTCTTCCGTGTACTTGGCCGCGGCCTCGTGCAGCATGCGCGCGACACCTCCGCGGACGGTCGACTCCTCGGCGAAGGCCCGCTCGCCGAAGACGCCGTGCGTCTGGCCGTAGACCCGCACGACTTCCTCGAACAGCGACTGCTTGTCGCCGAAGGCCGCGTACATGCTGGGCGCGCCGATCCCCATGGCGCGGGTGAGGTCCGTGACCGAGGTCGCCTCGTACCCGTGCTCCCAGAAGGTGCGGATGGCCTGCTCCAGCGCGGTCTCGCGGTCGAAGGAGCGGGGGCGTCCACGCTGTTTCGTCGCCATGGGGTGAATTCTATAGCGGGCACTAGAAAAACGGATCGGGCTCGGCTACCGTTTCTTTCTGTAGCGATCACTAGATAAATCTTCGACGGGAAGAGGGGGCGGCTCCCATGGGCGCGCTTGCAGGGAAGACGGCACTGGTCACGGGCGGCAGCCGAGGCATCGGGCGGGGCATCGCCGAGCGCCTGGGGCGGGACGGCGCACGGGTCGCCGTGCACTACGGCAGCAATGAGGCGGCCGCGAAGGAGACGGTGGCGACGATCGAGGCCGCGGGCGGCTCCGCCTTCGCGTTCGGCACGGAGCTGGGCGTGCCCGGTGACGCGGAGGCGCTCTGGGCCGAGTTCGACCGGCATGCGGACGGCCTGGACATCCTGGTGAACAACGCGGGGATCGGGCTCTACAGCCTGGTGGGCGAGGTCCAGGAGGCTGATTACGACCGGGTGTTCGCGGTGAACGTGAAGGCGCCGTTCTTCATCATCCAGAAGGGCCTGGACCGGCTGCGCGACGGCGGCCGCATCATCAACATCTCCTCCGGAGTCACCCGGATCGCCTTCCCGATCACGATCGGATACTCGATGACGAAGGGCGCCTTGAACGTCCTGACGCACACCCTGGCGCAGGACCTGGGCCCGCGCGGGATCACGGTCAACGCGGTGGCGCCGGGGATCATCGAGACGGAGATGATGGCCGGGATTCCCGACGGCCAGCACAGCGAGATGGCGAAATACTCGGCCTTCGGCCGCATAGGCCAGCCCGCGGATGTGGCGGACATCGTCACCTTCATCGCCTCGGACGACGCGCGCTGGATCACCGGCCAGTACATCGACGCGACGGGAGGATCGGCGCTGGGACTGTGACATCCCATGGCATCCGGCGTCAGCGGGTCTCCGTCACCTTCGCGAGGGCGTGGGCGCGTCCGGGTCCTGGCCGCGGGCGATGGTGACCTCGTAGGCGAGCAGCTGGAGACGGGCGGGGGTTGGGTGGAGAGTCGAGCATGGGATGTGGGAGCGGCTGAGCGTGGATCGCGGAACTGCGGATCGCGGGAACTTGGGGCTCGAGAACCCCGGGCTCTGGTGGGCCGGCTCTGCTAGATTGGTCTATACCACATAGTCCCTGTGAGTCCCCTCTCCAGAACGGCAGGCCCAGCGTGGAAGTTGTCATCGTCCCGGACGCCCAGGCAGGCGGCGAGCTCATCGCGGAGGCCATGGCCGCCTTGGTGCGCCGTAAGCCTGACGCCCTGCTCGGTGTCGCCACCGGATCCACCCCGCTGCCCATCTACGAGGCCCTTGCCGCCAAGGTCGCCTCCGGTGCCGTGGACGCGTCGCGGGCGCGGATCTGCCAGCTCGACGAGTACGTCGGGCTGCCCGCGGGGCATCCCGAGTCCTACCGGTCCGTGGTACTGCGTGAGGTCGTCGAGCCGCTGGGGCTCAGCGAGGCGTCCTTCATGGGTCCTGACGGCAGCGCGGAGGATGTGCAGGCGGCGTGCGACGCGTACGACGAGGCGCTCGCGGCGGCCGGGGGTGTGGATCTCCAGCTGCTCGGGATCGGTACGGACGGGCACATCGGGTTCAACGAGCCCTGTTCCTCGCTGGCCTCGCGTACGCGGATCAAGACGCTGACGGAGCAGACGCGGGTGGACAACGCGCGGTTCTTCGACGGGGACATCGAGCAGGTGCCGCATCACGTGATGACGCAGGGCATCGGGACGATTCTCGAGGCTCGGCATCTGGTGCTGCTTGCCACGGGTGAGGGTAAGGCGGACGCGGTTGCGGCGACGGTGGAGGGGCCTGTTGCCGCGGTGGTTCCGGCTTCGGCTCTGCAGTTGCATCCGCATGCGACTGTCGTTGTGGATGAGGCCGCGGCGTCCAAGTTGAAACTTGGGGAGTACTTCAGGGCCACGTATGCGGCCAAGCCGGCCTGGCAGGGGCTTTAGGCGGAGCTGGCGTTGCTCGGAGGTGCCGGGTGCCCCCATGCCGGGGGCGCCCGGCACCTTCCGTCTGTGGCCACCTGCTGGTACGTCGTGGCTGGTCGCGCAGTTCCCCGCGCCCCTTCGGGGCACGGGACTGCTCAACCCCCTGTAATAACCTCCGCCGCCGCCAACCCGCACACCCTTGCCGCGCCATGCGTTGCGATGTGCACAGAGCCCTTCGGCGGAGACTGGGGGACGCCCATTTCGATGACGATCGTGTCGGGGCGGGCCGAGAGCAGGGTGTGCAGGGCCGCCGCCATCCAGGCGTGGCGGTGGGCGTCGCGGACCACGGCGACCACCCTCCGCTCCCCCGCCTCGGCCAGCGCCAGCGCCCCCGCGTCGGCGCCGGTGAAGCTGCCCGTCTCCGTGCCGGGAAGCAGGCGTTCCAGTTCCGCTGCGACGCCCCACGGGGTCTCGTCGCCCACCGCGATGTTGGCCATCGGCGTGAAGGCGGCGACGTACGGGGCTTCGGTGAGCGGGGCGGCGTAGGACTCGTCCCGGGTGACCGTCAGGGCGCGGCGGGCCGCGACCAGGCCGATCTCGGTGTCGGGCGCGCCCCCCGAACGGTCGGCCGCGCCCGACACCGAGGTCCAGTGGGCCAGCGCACGGACGCGGGCTGCCGCGTCGGCGAGGCGCTCCTCGGAGAGTTCGCCCCTGTGGACGGCCCCCACCAGCGCGTCCCGCAGGCGAAGCACCGTCTCGTCGTCCGCGAGGCCGCCGCCCACGCAGATCGCGTCGGCGCCCGCGGCGATGGCGAGGACGCTGCCCCGTTCGATGCCGTACGTGGCGGAGATGGCCTGCATCTCCATGCCGTCCGTGACGATCAGGCCGTCGTAGTTCAGTTCTTCGCGCAGTACGCCCGTCAGGATGCGGTGCGAGAGCGTCGCCGGGTACTCGGGGTCGAGCGACGGGACCAGGATGTGTGCGCTCATCACGGCCCGCGTGCCCGCGGCGATCGCGGCGCGGAACGGGGCGAGGTCACGGGCCCGGAGCACCTCGGGGTCCACCCCGATGCGCGGTACGTCGTGGTGGGAGTCGACCGCGGTGTCGCCGTGCCCGGGGAAGTGCTTGGTGCAGGCGGCGACGCCGGCGGACTGCAGGCCCTCGACGTAGGCGGCGGTGTGCCGGGCCACCAGGAGCGGGTCGGCGCCGAAGGAGCGTACGCCGATGACCGGGTTGTCGGGGTTGGAGTTGACGTCCGCCGAGGGTGCCCAGTTGAGGTTGACGCCGCAGGCTGCGAGCCGGCGGCCGAGTTCGGCGGCCACGTCACGGGTCAGTGCCGTGTCGTCGACCGCGCCGAGCGCGTGGTTGCCCGGGAAGGAGGAGCCGGAGCGGACCTCCAGGCGGGTCACGTCACCGCCCTCCTCGTCGATGGCGACCAGGACGTCGTCGCGTTCGGCGCGCAACTGGGCGGTGAGTGCGGCCAGTTGTGCGGGCGAGGCGATGTTGCGGCCGAAGAGGCCGACGGAGGCGAGTCCTTCGCCGATCCTTCGGAGCAGCCAGTCCGGTGCGCTGGTGCCGACGAAGCCCGGCTGCAGGACGGTCAGGGCGTCCCGGGTGAGGCCATCGTTTGAATTAGATGCAGTGGTGGGGCGAATGAGTGTCGACATAGGGCGTGTTATCCCTTCACGGCGCCGTCGGTCAGACCGCTGACGGCCCTGCGCTGCAGGAAGACGAAGAGGACAAGGATCGGGATGGCGAAGAGTGAGGCGGCGGCCATGGTGGCACCCCAGTCGTCGCCGAAGGCGGTCTGGAAACCGGAGAGCCACACCGGCAGGGTCTTGGCTTCGGCCTCCTTGTTGAGGACCAGGACCAGCGGGAACTCGTTCCAGGCGGTGATGAAGCCGAAGAGCGAGGTCGACATCAGGCCCGGTGCGAGCAGCGGCAGGATCACCCGGCGGAACGCCTGCATCCGTGAACAGCCGTCGACCATCGCCGACTCCTCTAGCTCGCGCGGCACGGCGGCGACGAAGCCGCGCAGTGTCAGGAGCGTGAAGGGCAGGATCATCACCATGTAGAAGAGGGTCAGCGGGACCAGGCTGTTCAGCATGTCCGCGTCGCGCACGATCATGTAGATCGCGATGACCATGACTTCCCAGGGCGCCATCTGGGCCAGCATGAAGCCGATGATGAAGCCGCGCCGGCCCTTGAAGCGCATCCGGGCGAGTGCGAACGCCGACGCGAGGCCGATGATCAGCGAGAAGAGCACGGCGAGGACGGTGACGGTGAGGGAGTTGCCGACCATCGTCCAGAAGTGGTCGGCCTCGACGGCCGTCTTGAAGTGCTCGAACGTCGCGTCGGTCGGGAACCACACCGGGTCCTCGCTGATGATGTCGCCGGTCGGTTTGAAGGCCGTGGCGAACATCCAGTAGACGGGGAAGACGAAGCCGATGAAGAGTACGACCGCCACCGCGCCCGGCCAGATGCGGCGGAGCCGCCGAGACGAAGCGTTGCGTGTCACAGCTCGTCCTCCTCTTGCTTGAGCACGATCCGCAGGTAGAAGGAGGTCAGGGCCAGCAGGATGACGATGGTGAGCAGGGCGATGGCCGCTCCCATGCCGAAGTGCTGGTTGCCCATGCCCTCGATGTAGGCGTAGACGGGCAGGATTTCGGTGAGCCGGTCGGGGCCGCCCTCGTTGAGCGCGAAGACCTGCGCGAACGCCTTGAAGACCCAGATGATCTCGAGGAACGTCGTCGCGTAGAGGAAGGGCCGCATGTACGGGAGCGTGACGTTGGTGAACCGCTTCCACGCGCCGGCGCCGTCCAGTGACGCGGCTTCGTAGAGCTCCTTGGGGATCGTCGTCGTCGCGGCGTAGAGATTGATCGCCACGAAGGGGATCGACTGCCAGACGATCAGGACGATGACCACGAAGAAGGTGGAGTACTGGCTGCCCATCCAGTCGTAGTCGGCCATGGAGTGCCAGCCGGCCTTGTCCAGGACCCAGTTGACGACACCGAAGCGCGTCGCGAACAGCCACTGGTAGACGGTCGTCGACGCGATGATCGGCATGGCCCAGGCGAGCACGAGTCCGACCAGGAGCAACGTCCGCATCCGCTTGCCGAGCCGTGCGAGCAGCAGGCCGACCAGGGTGCCGAGCAGCATGATCAGGGCGACGTTGACCGCGGTGAAGGCAATCGAGCGGCCGGTGACCCGCCAGAAGTCCTCGCCGGACAGGACCTCCTTGAAGTTGTCGATCCCGTTCCACTCCGTGAGGTGGAGGATGAACTGCCTCATGTTGAGGTTCTGGAACGACAGGATCCCGTTGTTGACCAGGGGCCAGCCGAGGAACAAGAGCGTGGCCGCGATCGCGGGAAGCAGTAGCAGGTAGGGCGCGAGCGACCGGGCCCGCTCGCGGGGCTTGCCGGTGTCTCCCGGCCGTCCGTCCGTTTTCACGACGTCCGTCGGGCCGGAGGGCGGCCGTTCGGTCTGCACGGTCATGCTCGCCATCTCTTTCGTGGGCATCGCGGAACGCGGCGCTTTCGTGGGCATCGCGGAACGCAGCGCTGTGCCGGGGCACCGGGCCCGGGGGTGCGTGTCACCCCGGGCCCGAAGTCCCCGGCAGGAGCGCGTCCTTACTGCTTCTGCGACAGGCGCTTGTTGAGCTCGCCCTCGACCTGCTCGGCGGCCTCGTCGTTGGACTTACCGTTCAGGACCGCGGTCATGTAGTTCTTGATCGGGTTCGGCGGGTTCTCCACCGCGGCCCACTCCGGGATCAGCGGGGTCGTGCCGCCGCCGGCGGTGGCGGGGGCCATGGCCTCGGCTGCGGGGTTGCCCTTGAGCCGGTCCTCCAGGGCCTGCTTGTTCGGGATGACGCCGCCTTCCTTGGCGAGCGCGCCCTCGAACTTGTCGGACAGGGCGATCTTCAGGAACTCCTTGGCGAGCTCCTGCTTCTCGCTGGTCGCGGCGACGGCGAGGTTGGAGCCGCCGAGGAAGACGCCCTCGGGCTTGTCCGCGGTGGCGCCGGGGATCGTGAAGTAGCCGATGTCCTTCTCGATCTTCGGGTTGGCCTTGATCGCGGTCGCGGCTTCCCAGCTCATGCCGACGAAGGCGCCGGTCTTGCCCTTGGCGAAGACCTCGGCCTGCTGCGGGGTGGCCTCGTCCTTGTTCTTGGGGGCCTTGGAGAGGTCCGCGAACTCCTTGTACGTCTTCATGGCCTTGGCGACCTTGGGGTCGGTGAGGTTGGAGACGTACTTGTCGCCGTCCTTCTTGACCAGGTCGGCGCCCTCACCGATGGTCAGGCCGACGAAGTGGTACCAGTTCTGGCCGGGCATGTAGATCGGCTCGGCGTCCGTCTTGGACTCGATTGCCTTGAGGTCCTTGAGGAACTCGGCGCGGGTCTTGGGGGTGTCCTTGAGGCCGGCGTCGGCCCAGACCTTCTTGTTGTAGATGACGACGCGGTTGAGGACGAACCAGGGGGCGGCGTACTGCTTGCCGTCCACGACGGACGACTTGTTGATCGACTCGGTCCAGTCGGCGCCGAGCCCTTCCTTGAGGTCGCCGAGTTCGGCGAGGCCGCCGGTCTTGGCGTACGCGGCGGTCTGGGTGTTGCCGATCTCGAAGACGTCCGGCGGGTTCTCCTCGGAGAGGGCGGTGGTCAGCTTCTGCTGGATGCCGTTCCACTGCTGGACTTCGAACTTCAGCTTCGCGCCGGTCTTCTTCTCGAAGGCGGCGGTGACGTCCTTCTGCCACTTCTCCGGCGTCGAACCGTCCATCGCCCAGAGCGTCAGCGTCTCACCCTTGAAGCCGTCGGCACCGCCGGACTTCTTGTCTCCGTCGTCGCCACACGCCGCGATCGAGACCAACATGCCCGCGACACCGATGGCCGCTATGAGCTTGCGCTTCACGTCACCCTCCTCAAGGGATGCCAGTCAACCCCCCACCCGCAGCGACCAATAGGACCGAGATCTGCCCGTGGGACTGGAACCTGGTCTTTAATGGTGTAGACCAGTACGGGGAGCTTGGCCTAGACCTTTAGGGGTGTCAAGGGTGTATAAGAAGGGCTGTCGCGTCCGTTATCGGACCGACACCTGAGCGGGCACGGCTTGCTCAGCCCGGCACGTGCCACGATGTGAGCCGCGACAGACGGAGGAGCCGGTGACGGCAGCAGGAAGGCGGGCCATGGGCACCGAGGCGGGGAGTACGGGAACCGAAGCGGGTGCGTCAGCGCCCATTGAGGCCACGGACACCGGCTCGGCGGCGGGAGTCGGCCGCACCGCACGCGTGCCCAAGTACTACCGCCTGAAGCGGCATTTGCTCGACATGACGGAGACCCTGCCGCCCGGCACCCCCGTCCCGCCGGAGCGCACGCTGGCCGCCGAGTTCGACACCTCGCGCACCACCGTGCGCCAGGCCCTCCAGGAGCTGGTCGTCGAGGGCCGCCTCGAGCGGATCCAGGGCAAGGGCACCTTCGTCGCCAAGCCCAAGGTCTCCCAGGCGCTCCAACTCACCTCGTACACCGAGGACATGCGCGCCCAGGGCCTCGAACCGACCTCGCAGCTCCTGGACATCGGCTACATCACCGCCGACGACACCCTCGCGGGACTGCTCGACATCAGCACCGGCGGCCGTGTCCTCAGGATCGAGCGGCTGCGCCTGGCCAACGGCGAGGCGATGGCCATCGAGACCACCCACCTGTCGGCCAAGCGCTTCCCGGCGCTGCGCCGCTCGCTGGTCAAGTACAGCTCCCTCTACACCGCATTGGCCGAGGTGTACGACGTCCATCTCGCGGAGGCCGAGGAGACCATCGAGACCTCCCTGGCCACCCCGCGCGAGGCGGGCCTGCTCGGCACGGACGTGGGCCTGCCGATGCTGCTGCTCTCCCGGCACTCCCTCGACCGCGGCGGAAAACCGGTGGAGTGGGTGCGCTCGGTCTACCGCGGCGACCGGTACAAGTTCGTGGCCCGCCTCAAGCGGCCCACGGACTGACTCACCGCCCTCGCGTACCGGCACCCGTCCGAGGTCTGGCGCGGATCACTTCGCTGTTCTACGTTCCTCCCGTCATCGCATGATGAACGGGAGGACGACCCGGTGCGCAGAGCAAATCCTCGATCCCTTGTCATCTGGACCCTCGTCGCGCTGGTGGGCGCCTCGGGCTGGACCGTGCTCGCGCTGGCGCGCGACGAGGAGGTGTCGGCCGCCTGGATGGTGGCGGCGGCCCTCGGCTCGTACGCCATCGCGTACCGCTTCTACTCCAAGTTCATCGCGTACAAAGTCCTCAAGGTCGACAAGAACCGGGCCACTCCGGCGGAGCGCCTCGACAACGGCATCGACTTCCACCCGACCGACCGGCGCGTCCTGCTCGGCCACCACTTCGCGGCGATCGCGGGCGCGGGGCCGCTCGTGGGGCCGGTACTCGCGGCGCAGATGGGCTATCTGCCGGGCACCATCTGGATCATCGTCGGGGTGATCTTCGCGGGCGCCGTGCAGGACATGGTCGTCCTCTTCTTCTCCACACGGCGTGACGGCAAGTCGCTCGGCCAGATGGCGCGCGAGGAGATCGGTCCGTTCGGCGGGGCCGCCGCGCTGCTCGCCGCGTTCGCCATCATGATCATCCTGCTCGGGGTGCTCGCCCTTGTCATCGTGAACGCCCTCGCCGCGTCGCCGTGGGGCACCTTCTCCATCGCGATGACGATCCCGATCGCGCTGCTCATGGGCTTCTACCTGCGGGTGCTTCGCCCCGGCCGGGTCAGCGAGGTCTCCCTCATCGGGATCGCGCTGCTGCTGATCGCGCTCGTCGCGGGCCGCTGGGTCGCCGAGTCCTCGCTCGCCGACACCTTCACGCTCGCACCGTCGACGCTGGTCATCTGGCTGGTGGCGTACGGCTTCATCGCCTCGATCCTGCCGGTGTGGATGCTGCTCGCGCCCCGCGACTATCTCTCCACGTTCATGAAGATCGGTACGATCCTGCTGCTCGCGGTCGGCGTCATCGTCACCCTGCCGACGCTGAAGATGGACCCGGTGACCGACTTCGCGTCGCGCGGCGACGGCCCGGTCTTCGCGGGATCGCTCTTCCCGTTCGTCTTCATCACCATCGCCTGCGGGGCCCTGTCCGGCTTCCACGCGCTGATCTCGTCGGGCACGACGCCGAAGATGATCCAGAAGGAGCCGCAGGTCCGGATGATCGGCTACGGCTCCATGCTGATGGAGTCGTCCGTCGCGGTCATGGCGCTCGTCGCGGCGAGCATCATCGACCCGGGTCTGTACTTCGCGATGAACGCGCCCGCGGGCGTCATCGGGGACAACGTCCAGGCCGCGTCCCAGGCCGTCGCGAACCTCGGATACACCATCTCCCCCGAGGACTTGGCGCAGGCAGCCAAGAACGTCGAGGAGTCCTCACTGCTCTCGCGCACGGGCGGCGCACCGACCCTCGCGATCGGTGTCTCCGAGATCTTCTCGAAGGTGACCGGGGGCTCGATGCGGGCCTTCTGGTACCACTTCGCGATCATGTTTGAGGCGCTGTTCATCCTGACCGCGCTCGACGCGGGCACGCGCGTGGGCCGGTTCATGCTCCAGGACATGCTCGGGAACGTCTACAAGCCCTTCAAGAACGTCAGTTGGAAGCCCGGACTCGTCATCACGAGCGCGGTCGTCACCGGCCTGTGGGGCTATTTCCTGTGGGTGGGCGTGCACGAGCCGCTCGGCGGGATCAACCAGCTCTTCCCGATCTTCGGCATCGCCAACCAGCTGCTCGCCGCGGTCGCCCTCGCCGTCTGCACGACGCTGCTCGTGAAGTCCGGGCGCCTCAAGTGGGCCTGGATCACCGGGATTCCGCTCGCCTGGGACGCGACGGTGACGCTCACCGCGAGCTGGCAGAAGGTGTTCTCCAGCGACCCGCGCGTCGGCTTCTTCCAGCAGCGCTCGAACTACCAGGACGCCATCGACGCGGGCAAGGTCCTGCCACCCGCCAAGAACATGGACGACATGCACACCGTCGTCACCAACTCCACAGTGGACGGCGTCCTTTCGGCGGCCCTCGCGCTGCTCATCGTCATCGTGATCCTGGACGCGGCGCGGGTGTGCGTCAGACACGTCCGCAATCCGCAGTCGTCCGAGCTGAGCGAGGCCGAGTACGTCGAGTCGAAGCTGACCGCGCCGGCCGGGCTGATCGCCACCAAGGAAGAGAAGGCGGAGCTCACGAAATGACCTGGGTGCTGCGGGGGTTGCGCTGGGTGCGGTGGTACGCACGGGAGTTGACCGACGAATCCGCGTACGACCGGTATGTCGCGCACACGCGGAAGACGCATCCCGGGGCATCCGTGCCCTCCCGGAGGGAGTTCGAGCGAATGCGGACGGATCAGCAGGAGTCAGACCCCAAGCAGGGGTTCCGCTGCTGCTGAGCAGGCACTGAGCCGGCGCTGAACAGGCACATTGACCTGTCCGTTATCCGGACGGGGGTTCCATAGATCAAGACTCTCGCTTAGATTTCCCGCACGTTAAAGGTGGGATAAGCGAGGGAGCTGAGCCGCGAAGTGTCAGATGTGTCAGATGCGCCCGAAGTGAGCAGACCGGTGATCACGCCGGTCCGCGTGGTCATTGCCCTCTGTCTCGTCGCGCCGTTCGTGGCGATGCTCTGGGTGAGCTCCTACGCGAAGGTCGAACCGACCTTCATCGGCATCCCGTTCTTCTACTGGTACCAAATGCTGTGGGTGCTCATATCCACCCTCCTCACGATGATCGCGTACAAGCTGTGGCAGCGTGACCAGCGCGCCCGCAAGGCCGAGCAGGCCCAGGGGGGTGCGACCCGATGAACGAGCTCGCAGCGGACACGGGCGGCGTCAACGGCATCGCCCTCGCCGTCTTCATCTTCTTCTTCGCCGCCGTCACGGCGATGGGCTTCCTCGCCGCGCGCTGGCGCAAGGCCGAGACCGAGAGCCTGGACGAATGGGGCCTGGGCGGACGGTCGTTCGGCACCTGGGTCACGTGGTTCCTGCTCGGCGGCGACCTGTACACGGCGTATACGTTCGTGGCCGTCCCCGCGGCGATCTACGCGGCGGGCGCGGCCGGCTTCTTCGCCGTTCCGTACACGATCCTCGTCTACCCGCTGATCTTCACCTTCCTGCCGCGCCTGTGGTCGGTGTCGCACAAGCACGGATACGTGACGACCTCGGACTTCGTGCGCGGCCGCTTCGGCTCCAAGGGGCTCTCGCTGGCCGTCGCGGTCACCGGCATCCTCGCCACGATGCCGTACATCGCGCTCCAACTGGTCGGCATCCAGGCCGTCCTTGACGTCATGGGCGTCGGCGGCGGTCCTGACACCAACTGGTTCATCAAGGACCTGCCGCTGCTCATCGCGTTCGCGGTACTCGCCGCGTACACGTACTCGTCGGGTCTGCGGGCCCCCGCCCTGATCGCGTTCGTGAAGGACGGCCTGATCTATCTCGTCATCGCCGTCGCGATCATCTACATCCCGATCAAGCTGGGCGGATTCGACGAGATCTTCCAGGCGGCGGGCGACAAGTTCACGGCGACGAACGAGGCGGCGGGCAAGCCCGTCGCGGGCCTCGCACCGGGTGAGCCCGGTCAGTGGACGTACGCGACCCTGGCCCTCGGCTCCGCGCTCGCGCTCTTCATGTACCCGCACTCGATCACGGCGACGCTCTCCTCCAAGAGCCGCGACGTGATCCGCCGCAACACCACGATCCTGCCGCTGTACTCGCTGATGCTGGGCCTGCTCGCGCTGCTCGGCTTCATGGCGATCGCGGCCGGGGTCAAGGTGGAGAACGGCCAGCTGGCGATCCCGCAGCTGTTCGAGAACATGTTCCCCGACTGGTTCACCGGCGTGGCCTTCGCCGCCATCGGCATCGGCGCCCTCGTACCGGCGGCGATCATGTCGATCGCGGCCGCGAACCTCTTCACCAGGAACATCTACAAGGACTTCATCAGGCCGGACGCGACGCCCGCGCAGGAGACCAAGGTCTCCAAGCTCGTCTCGCTGCTCGTGAAGGTCGGCGCGCTCGCCTTCGTCCTCACCATGGACAAGACGGTCGCGATCAACTTCCAGCTCCTGGGCGGCATCTGGATCCTGCAGACCATGCCTGCCCTGGTCGGCGGCCTGTTCACGCGGTGGTTCCACCGCTGGGCGCTGCTCGCGGGCTGGGCGATCGGCATGATCTACGGCACGGTCGCCGCGTACGGAGTCGCGTCGCCGACGCAGAAGCACTTCGGCGGCTCGTCCGACGAGATCCCCGGCATCGGCGAGATCGGCTACATCGGCCTCACGGCGTTCGTCCTGAACGCGGTGGTCACCGTGGTCATGACCTTCGCCCTGCGCGCCATGAAGGCCCCTGACGGCGTCGACGAGACCTCTCCGGAGGACTACACCGCGGACGCGGGCGACCCGGGCGTCGTGCGGGACCTGCCGAAGGCGACGGAGGAGGCGACGGCGGGGGCGCCGGGCGGGCACTGAGCCTTTTCGTACGTACGTGACGCGGGCCGCCGGAGTGATCCGGCGGCCCGCTGTCGTGCGTGGGGCGCTACAAGGCCTTGTAGAGCTCCGTGCGGACCCGCACCACCGCCTGGGCCGCGGAGGCGATCGTCAGGTCCTTGTCGGTGCCCGCGCCCACGATCACGAGGACGCCGCCGACCCGCACCTCGGCCTCGTAGTGCGGGGTCCCGTCGTACTCGTCGCCGCCCGTGGTCCGCGTCGTCTCCAGGACCGCCTCGTCGCCCAGGTCCGGCAGATCGCGGGCCTCGTGGTGCTCGTCGACGGGGGCCGCCTCGGTGTCGACGGTGACGCGCGGGCAGGCTTCGTGGAGTTGCCTGCGCAGGTCGAGGTAGTGCCCGGCGCGCTCGGCGGGCATCGAGACGAGGCGTTCATAGACGTACGGATCGCCTTCGGAGATCTTGTCCGGGTCGGGGCGTACCCACTGTTCGGCGCTGGCCCCGCGCATCTGCGCCAGTTCCGCCCGCGTGCCGTCGCCGGGTTCGCAGGCGCTCCAATCGCCGCTTCCGAACTGGCGGTTGAAGAGGCCCAGCGTGATCTCCGGCTTCTTCGCGCGGGGGCCGATCGCCTTCGCGGGCAGCAGCGCCGCCTTCAGCTCGGCGTCCGTGAAGACCTTGCCGGGGTCCGCGTGGCCGTCCGCTCCGGCGGCCGTGGTCTCCCGCTTCGGCGGCCCGTCGGCCTTCTGCCCGCCGTCCCCGCAGCCACTGAGCAGCATCAGCAACACCGCGGCACAGCCCGCGCCCCGTCCCCGCACAGCGACTCCCCCTGTTCGACGATCAGTTCGGCCGCCACCCTAGGGGATACCCATGCCGACACAAGATGTGGGGCTGCCGCTCAGAGCCAGCACAAGATGTATGCTCGTGCTCGCTGTCGCCGCAGGGGAATCCGGTGCAAGTCCGGAACTGTCCCGCAACGGTGTATGAGTACGCATTTGTCGTACCCACGAGTCCGAAGACCTGTCGACAGCGCACCCGTTCCGTCCGGTCCGGGTGCCGACGACGTCCGGGCCTCGTGGAATGGGCTGGTGGACGCGGAGCTCAGCCCTGCCCGGGGCGCCGCCCGTGTGTCCCCTGACCCCTCCTCAAGGCTCTGAGCCGAGCGAGGGAGTGCTCCACGTGACCATCGCGCCAGCCGAACCTGCGTCAGCGCAGACCACCGACGGTCAGCAGACCGCCGACGGCCCAGGCACCGCGCTGCTGCGTACCCTGACCGACCTCACCGCCGACCTCCCCGACGCCGACCCCGGCAGAGTCGCCGCCGCCGCGCTGCGCGGCCGCTCGGCCAAGGCGGACGTGTCGGAGCTGCGGGAGCTTGCCACCGAGGCGGCCGCGGGGCTCATCTCCGAGGACCCCGCGTACTCGAAGCTGGCGGCCAGGCTGCTGAGCATCAGCATCCGCGAGGAGGCGGCGTCGCAGGGCGTGCGCTCCTTCTCCGACTCGGTCGCGGTCGGTCACCGCGAGGGCCTGATCGCGGATCGCACCGCCGCGTTCGTCGTCGACCACGCGGCGCGCCTCGACGGTCTCGTGGACGCCGCGCTCGATGACGGCGCCGACTTCCGCTTCGGCTACTTCGGACTGCGCACCCTGCACAGCCGCTACCTCCTGCGCCACCCGATCACGCGGCACGTCATCGAGACCCCGCAGCACTTCATGCTGCGCGTCGCGAGCGGCCTGGCGGAGGACGACAGCGCGCGCTCGGTGGACGAAGTCGCCGCCCTGTACCGCCTGATGAGCCGCCTGGACTACCTGCCGTCGTCGCCGACGCTCTTCAACTCCGGTACCCGCCACCCGCAGATGTCCTCCTGCTACCTCCTCGACTCCCCGCTGGACGAGCTGGACTCCATCTACGACCGCTACCACCAGGTCGCGCGCCTCTCCAAGCACGCGGGCGGCATCGGCCTCTCGTACTCCCGCATCCGCTCCCGCGGTTCGCTGATCCGCGGCACGAACGGGCACTCCAACGGCATCGTGCCGTTCCTGAAGACGCTGGACGCCTCCGTCGCCGCGGTGAACCAGGGCGGCCGCCGCAAGGGCGCAGCCGCGGTCTACCTGGAGACCTGGCACTCCGACATCGAGGAGTTCCTGGAGCTGCGCGACAACACGGGTGAGGACCAGCGGCGTACGCACAACCTCAACCTCGCGCACTGGATCCCCGACGAGTTCATGCGCCGGGTCGCCGCCGACCAGGACTGGTCGCTGTTCTCGCCGGCCGACGTGCCCGAGCTCGTCGATCTGTGGGGCGACGAGTTCGACGCCGCGTACCGCAAGGCCGAGGCCGCCGGGCTCGCCAAGAAGACCATCCCGGCCCGCGACCTGTACGGCCGCATGATGCGCACCCTCGCGCAGACCGGCAACGGCTGGATGACGTTCAAGGACGCCGCCAACCGCACCGCCAACCAGACGGCGGAGCCCGGCCACACGGTCCACTCCTCCAACCTCTGCACGGAGATCCTGGAGGTGACGGACGACGGCGAGACGGCGGTCTGCAACCTCGGGTCCGTGAACCTCGGCGCGTTCGTTCTGCCTTCCGGCGATGACATCGACTGGGAGCGGCTCGACGAGACCGTCCGCACGGCCGTCACCTTCCTCGACCGTGTCGTCGACATCAACTTCTACCCGACCGAACAGGCCGGCCGCTCGAATGCCAAGTGGCGGCCCGTGGGCCTGGGCGCCATGGGTCTGCAGGACGTCTTCTTCCAGCTGAAGATGCCCTTCGACTCCCCCGAGGCGCGCGCCCTTTCCACGCGCATCGCCGAGCGGATCATGCTCGCGTCGTACGAGGCTTCCGCCGACCTCGCCGAGCGCAACGGGCCGCTCCCCGCCTGGGAGAAGACCCGCACCGCGCGCGGCGTCCTGCACCCCGACCACTACGGCGTCGAGCTGACCTGGCCGGAGCGCTGGGCCGCGCTGCGGGAACGTATCGCCGCGACCGGTATGCGCAACTCGCTGCTTCTCGCCATCGCGCCGACCGCCACCATCGCGTCCATCGCGGGCGTCTACGAGTGCATCGAGCCGCAGGTCTCCAACCTCTTCAAGCGCGAGACGCTGTCCGGCGAGTTCCTCCAGGTCAACGCCTACCTGGTGGAGGAGCTGAAGCGGCTCGGCGTGTGGGACGCGCAGACCCGTGAGGCGCTGCGCGAGGCCAACGGCTCGGTGCAGGGCTTCAGTTGGATCCCGGCGGACGTCCGCGCGCTGTACCGCACGGCGTGGGAGATCCCGCAGCGCGGCCTGATCGACATGGCCGCCGCGCGCACGCCGTTCCTGGACCAGGCGCAGTCCCTGAACCTGTTCCTGGAGACGCCGACCATCGGCAAGCTCTCCTCGATGTACGCGTACGCCTGGCAGTCGGGCCTGAAGACGACGTACTACCTGCGCTCGCGCCCGGCGACGCGCATCGCCCGCGCGGCCGGCGGATCGAACGCCACCGCCGCCCCCGTCCCCCAGCAGGCGACCGACCCCGACGCCGTCGCCTGCTCCCTGGAAAACCCCGAGTCCTGCGAGGCCTGCCAGTAATGAGCTCCACGACCAACAGCGAGAAGAACCTCCTCGACCCGGGCTTCGAGCTGACCCTGCGTCCCATGCGCTACCCGGACTTCTACGAGCGCTACCGGGACGCGATCAAGAACACCTGGACCGTCGAGGAGGTCGACCTCCACTCGGACGTCGCCGACCTCGCCAAGCTCTCGCCGGGCGAGCAGCACATGATCGGCCGTCTGGTCGCGTTCTTCGCGACCGGCGACTCGATCGTCTCGAACAACCTGGTGCTCACGCTCTACAAGCACATCAACTCCCCTGAGGCGCGGCTCTACTTGAGCCGTCAGCTCTTCGAGGAGGCCGTGCACGTCCAGTTCTATCTGACGCTGCTCGACACCTATCTGCCCGACCCGGACGACCGCGCCGCGGCCTTCGACGCGGTCGAGGAGATCCCCTCCATCCGCGAGAAGGCCGAGTTCTGCTTCAAGTGGATGGACTCGGTCGAGAAGATGGACCGGCTCGAGAGCAAGGCCGACCGGCGTCGCTTCCTGCTGAACCTGATCTGCTTCGCCGCGTGCATCGAGGGGCTCTTCTTCTACGGTGCCTTCGCGTACGTCTACTGGTTCCGCTCGCGGGGTCTGCTGCACGGCCTTGCGACCGGCACCAACTGGGTGTTCCGCGACGAGACGATGCACATGAGCTTCGCCTTCGACGTCGTCGACACCGTCCGCAAGGAGGAGCCCGAGCTCTTCGACGACGCGCTCCAGACGCAGGTCACGGACATGCTCAAGGAGGCCGTCGAGGCCGAGCTGCAGTTCGCGCGCGACCTGTGCGGTGACGGCCTGCCGGGCATGAACACCGACTCGATGCGCGAGTACCTGCAGTGCGTCGCCGACCAGCGGCTGCAGCGGCTCGGCTTCGCGCCGGTCTACGGCTCGTCAAACCCGTTCTCGTTCATGGAACTTCAGGGTGTCCAGGAGCTGACCAACTTCTTCGAGCGGCGCCCTTCGGCCTACCAGGTCGCCGTCGAGGGTTCGGTCTCCTTCGACGACGAGTTCTAGCACCTCCGGCTTCCGTGAGCTGCGTGGGGCGCGGGGGGCCTCACGCAGCTCACGGTCGATCCTGCGGTCGTGGACGTACCCGACGAGCGAGGGTGCGGCCAGGAGGAGGAAGACGGTCACGACGGTCACGTATCCGAGGAATGTGTTCATGTCCTCACTGTCGTGCACGCCGAACACCGGCGCCAGTGGCAGGACTGCCACATACCATCGACTTACTGCCAAGACCGCGGCACACTGGCGGCATGCTGAAAAACGTGGCCGTCGTGCTGCTCGACGGCGTCAATCCCTTTGAACTCGGCGTCGTCTGCGAGGTGTTCGGCCTCGACCGGAGCGACGAGGGTCTTCCCGTGTACGACTTCGCGGTGGTCGCCGCGGAGAGCGGGGTACTGAGCAACCACGCGGGCTTCTCGATCACCACGCCGTACGGCCTCGACCGCCTGGAGGAGGCCGATCTCATCGCCGTGCCGGCAGGACAGTCGTTCGTGGGCCGCGACTATCCCGAGGACCTGCTCGCCGCACTGCGCCGCGCGGTCGACCGCGGCGCCCGCGTCCTGTCCGTCTGCTCCGGCGTCTTCGTGCTCGGCGCCGCCGGACTGCTCGACGGGCTGCGCTGCGCCGTGCACTGGCAGCACTCCAGGGAGCTCGCGGTGCGCTATCCGCGGGCGCATGTCGAGCCCGATGTGCTGTACGTGGACGAGGGTTCCGTCGTCACATCGGCGGGGACCGCCGCCGGGATCGACGCCTGCCTGCACATCGTGCGCCAGGAACACGGCACCGAGGTCGCCAACGCCATCGCCCGGCGCATGGTCGTACCGCCCCATCGCGACGGCGGTCAGGCACAGTTCGTGGCGCGACCCCTGCCGCGCACGGCGTGCGACACCGTCGGCGGGGTGCTCGCCTGGATGGAGCGCCACCTCGACACGGAGATCACCGTGGAGCGACTGGCCGAGCGCGCCCATATGTCGCCGCGGACCTTCGCGCGCCGCTTCCAGCAGGAGACGGGCACCACGCCCTACCGCTGGCTCCTGCGCCAACGGGTGCTGTTGGCACAGGAGTTGCTTGAGGGCTCGGACGAGACGGTGGACGCGATCGCCGGGCGCGCCGGTTTCGGCAACGCCGCGGCGATGCGCCACCAGTTCCTGCGGGCGCTCGGCACCACACCGAACGCCTACCGCCGCACCTTCCGCGGACCGGCCGTCAGCGCCGCTCGGCGCGAAGGACCAGACGCTTCGGATGCAGCGTGATGCCGATCTTCGTGCCGGTGTCGGTCTCCGGGACGGGCGAGAGGTGCCACCTCGGGGCCACCGTCGCCAGGATGATGGCGAGTTCGGCCAACGAGAAGTGGTCACCCGGGCACTTTCGGTTACCGACACTGAACGGCATCATCGCGAACTCCGGTACGTCACCTGCGCGTTCCGGATTCCAGCGGTCCGGGTCGAACTCCAGATGGCGCTCGAAGGAACGCGGATCGCGTTGCATCGCGTACACGCTGTACACGATGTCGGCGTCGGCCGGAATACGGTAGCCGCCGAGGTTCGTTTCGGCTACGGACCTGCGCGTGAATATCCAAGCGGCAGGTCGTATACGCATGGCCTCGGTGACGACATTCCGGGTGTGCGGCAGGTTCTTGAGGTCCGCGAATGTGACCTCCCGGCCCGGCGCGACGGAATTTACCTCTTCAACCAACCGCCTTTCCTGCTCCGGGTGTTCGGTGAGCAGCTGGAACGTCCACGCCAGGGTCGACGCGACATTCTCGGCCCCCGCGACGACAAGCGAGACCACATGGTCGTGGACCTCCTGGTCGCTGAGCGGCTGACCCGTTTCATCGCGCGCCCGAAGCATTTCGGCCAGCAGGTCCTGCTGGCCCGAATCAGTCGCCCGGCGTTCGGCGATGATCTCGTCGACCAGCGCGTGCAGATCGTCGAGCGCTTTCTGGAAGCGGCGGTTGCCCTGGGTCGGCACGCGGTACAGCGGCCCGACCGAGAGGACCATCCGCCGGTAGAGCCCCTCGAAGACGGTGTGCAGCGAATCGGCGATGCGGTCCGCCTTCTCGCCGATCGAGTCGACCTCCAGGAGCGAGCGGGAGACGATGCGCACGGCGGTGCGGAACATCTCCGCGCTGACGTCGACCGTGCGGCCGTGATCCCAGCGCGCCGCCGTGGCGCGCGCCTCCTCCTCCATCACCTTGGCGTAGTCGGCGATCCGCTCGGGCCTGAACGCGGGCTGAATCATGCGCCGTTGACGCCGGTGCAGCTTGCCGTTGCTGGTCGCCACGCCCTTGCCGAGGAGCACTTCAAGGGTGTCCCAGAGCGGTCCACCGACGATGTACTCCGGGCTCTTGAGCATCTGCCCGACCAGCTCCGGATCGCAGACCGCGTACGCCGTCTTGGGCCCTAGCCTGATGCGTACGAGATCACCATGGTCCCGTAGCGCGGCCAGGAAGCCGAGCGGGTCGCGGATCAGGTGCCAGGCGTGACCGATGAGCGGTGCGCCGCCGCCGACGAGCGGCGGCTCCGATCCTGACGCGGCGGGCGCGGGTATCGTGGATTCGACGCTCATTCCTCACCTACCAGTTCGTTTTCGGCCATGGTGTTTTCCATCAGATGGTTTTCCGTGACGTACGGAGGAATGGACCTGTCGTCCCAGCTGTCCACGCGATAGCGGCCTGATTCATGGTGGAACCAATAGACGGAAGAGAACCAGTTCCGCATATTGAAGACGCATGATTCAAGGGCGTCCGACAGCTCCCGCCCCTTTTCTGATCCGTCCGCCAATTTATCGGCGAGCAGCAGGACTTCCTCCTCGGCCACGAGGAAATCCTCGACGCATCGGCTGACGCGCCGGTGGACTTCCCTGACCGCCTCTTCGAGCGTCAATCCCTCGTGCTGGATGAGGCTGATCCCGAGATTGTGCAGTTCGTCTCCAGCGAGTTCTTTCGGGAGCGAGCACAGGTCGTTGTACCAGGCGGAGAAGTCCTGCGTCGCAAGGGCCGCCCGCCGGTATGCGGGGTGTTTCCTAATCGCCCGCGGCAGTTCGTACCGCGCGGTGGGCTCAAGGAGGTCGATCCACGCCCAGTGCGCGAACGTCAGCCGGCGCAGTTCAATGTACGCCTCGACGGGCGGCACCGTCCCGCAGCGCCGGTTCCTGAACTCCTGGTCGTACGCCTCGATCACGGGGTGGAAGTGCCTGGCGAAGCGCGCGTTCCAGCTGGGGCCCAGGAACGCGTACAGCCGCAGCACGCAGTCCGCGAACCCGGAGACCAACGGATCCCGGTGGTGCAGATACTCCTCCGGGTCGTTGAGGGCGCCGTGCAGACCCCGGCACAGCCGCCGCCACTGGGCCGCCCTGCCGTGCACCGAGTCCCTGTCGTGCCGGTCGTCCCACGCGAAGAACCAGCTGCTGAGATCCGCTATCACGGTGAGCAACTCGTCGGGCGCGCCAATGTAGTAGCCCGCCACCAGATCGGTGTAGCAGAGGCTGTCCGCGTACCGCTCGACCTTGTCCGGGGGCATCAGGCGCATTTCGAGCAGCCAGGTCCTGGACTTCTCCTGAAGCTTTGGCCAATACGGGTGCAGACGGCGAGGAAACGCTGCTTCGATCACCGGAAGTGCCAGCGCCGGTGGTACCGATACCCTCTGCGTGTGTGGCCTCGTGCACGGCTGTTTCTGTGAAGTGCTTCCGGAATATGCACGCACGAACAAACCCCTCTCAGCCGCCTGGTGACGCACGCCCCTCCCGCCGTACCCGGCGCGCGCCGTTGCGTATCCCCGCGCTTTCCATTCAGCACCACAACTGACCGTTCAGGGAACAGATTTGCGCCATTCACTACCCCCCAGTGCCGAGAGAATCCCCTTATGTGACTGAATATGGATCACGAGCAGCCGGATTTGCTCGCACACGCGAGCGGGCCATGCGAACGGCCCCTGGTCGGGAGGGAGTTCCCGACCAGGGGCCGCTCGTGTCACGCGGTTCCCACGCCTCTCAGGCGTCGCGTGCGTCAGTCATGGGACACCACGGGGTAGCGCGGGGTGCCCTCTTCCATCTGCCGCAGCGCGTCCTTGCGGTCCCGCTTGGAGAGGCGGTCGATGTAGAGGTAGCCGTACAGGTGGTCCGTCTCGTGCTGCAGGCAGCGTGAGAAGTAGCCCGTGCCCCGCACCTTGATCGGGTTGCCCTTCTCGTCCTGCCCGGTCACCTCGGCGTAGTCCGGGCGGGCCAGCTCCGCGTACGCGGTGGGGACGGAGAGGCAGCCCTCGTTCGACTCGTCCAGCTGGCGGCGGTCGGCGGGGACCTCCTGCAGCACGGGGTTGCAGACCGCGCCGACGTGGCGCCGGCCCTCGTCGTCCATGCAGTCGTAGACGAAGACCTTCAGGTCGACGCCGATCTGGTTGGCCGCGAGGCCCACGCCCTCGGCGGTCCGCTGGCTGGCGAACATGTCGGCGACGAGCTGCGCGAGCTCGTCGTCGAAGGCGGTGACGTCCTTGCACTCCTTGTGCAGCACAGGGTTGCCGACGACCGTGATGGGCCGGGACGTGCCCCGCTCGCGGAGGGCCGTCTCCCGCTCCTCGCAGTCCTCCGTGTCGATGACGAAGCCCTCGTCGTCGACGGGAAGCACCCCGCCCGAGGCCTGCTGCTCAGTGTCCTGCGCCATTGTCCGACGTACGCCTTCCTGGGATCCCACAAGAGATGGTGCCCGTACAGCCTACGGGCACCGGTCAGCAGACCTCTTCCAGATCCCGCCAGTCACGGGAGTCCGGGCTGTCCGCGACCCAGCCGTCGAGCAGCCCGCGCACCAGGGCGGCGGGCGCCGCGATGCCGCACTCACGCTCGGGCACCCACAGGGCGCCGGGGCTGCGGTGGCCGAGCGGCCCGGGATGGCCGGGCTCGCTGTGGTCGTGCGGGTCCAGGTGCTCGCCGTCGCCCTCGTCGCTCGGCATCCGGCTCTCGGAGCACATCCGGCAGAGCAGCCGTACGGAGGAGGACCAGTCCTCGGCGGCGAAGCCCGCGTCGGCGGCGAGCTTCTCCAGGGCGTCCCGGTCGTCCTCGGTGGCGGCCTCCAGGAGAACCACCCAGGTGGGGACCGGTGAGGGCGCCCACAGCTCGATCTCGTCGAAGACCGGGTACGAGTGCCCGGCGGCCGTGGAGCGCTCGCCGTGCGGTACGCCGTCGTGCAGCACGACCTCGCCCCAGCGGCGCCCGGAGGACGGCAGCGGAATGGAGAGCACCTCTATGCGCGCCGGGTCGAGCCTGCGCCCCCACACCACCTCGGCCTCGCCCTCGGGCGAGAGGCGGACGGCCGCGCTGCCCAGGTCCATGCCGGTGGGCTCACCGGAGGCGGCGACACCGCCGGGCACGCGCAGGCCGTACGCCTGCCAGGCGCGACGGGCCAGCGGCCAGTCCTGCAGGGCGGTGGCGGCGATCCCCACGTTCCACCAGTCGGGGGCGCCGGTCGAGCGGTCGAGCAGGGCGACGGCCCGCAGGCCCGCGGCCCGCGCCTGCTCCCAGTCGTGCCGGAACTTGTGGAGCAGCGCGAGGTTGAACCAGGACTCCGAGAGCCACGGCTCCAGATCCGCCGCGCGGGTAAGGAGCGCGCCCGCGTCCTCGTACCGCCCGTCGCCGATCAGCGTGAAGGCGCGGTCGGTGGCCTGCCGCCATGAGGCGGAGGGCCGGTGCCGTCCCTTGCCGAAGATCCTCACGATTCCCGCCTGCCAGTTACCGAGTTCCAGAGTTCCTGCTGTGTTCGAGGGGCCCCTCTTCGCATCCAACCACGTACGGTCGGACGGCCGCTCATTACCCATGGGTTACCCAGCGGGCACGCGGTCACGCCCGCCCTCCCCGGGCCCCTGCGGGACACGGTCATTTCCCCCTCGCGAGCACCCTGGCCAGGGCTTCCACGACCTCAGGCTGATAGTCGTGGCCGGTGGCGAGGCGCAGCCGCTCCAGGGCGTTGAGCGGGCCCCCCGGCCCTTCTCCCCGCGCCATCTCGTCGTATGCGTTCGCCGTACGCACGATACGGGCGGTGAGCGGCTGATCGCGATACGGATCCGCCTGCCGCTCCACGACCAGGGCGACGTCCCCGTCCACCCCCGTCTGCCGCACCACGGCGCCCCCGAGCAGGGCGATGCGCCGCTGCTCCGCCTCCGGCAGGGCGGCGGTGGCCCCCGCAGGCACCGGGTCGAGCAGGGAGAGCTGCCCGATGTCGTGCATCAGCGCCGCGTGCTCGAGGACGACGAGGTCCGGCTCCAGGAGCCCAAGATCGCGCCCCACGGCCCGGCTGAGCGCGGCGACGCGGCGTGCGTGGCCGTGCGGGGTGTACCCGGCGATCTCGGTGGCCCGGGCGAGCGAGGTGATGGTCTGCCGGTAGGTGGTCCGCACGGCGGCGTACCGCCCGAACGACAGCTGGGTCAGAAGCAGCGGCAGGCTGAACACCGGCAGCGCCCAGAGCCCCGCGACGGCGACGGCGAGCGCCATCACGGCCCCCGTCGCGCACACCGCGGACCCGATCCCGAGCATGGCCCGCAGCTCATCCCTCAGGAGCGGTCCGAACGGCCAGCGGGTGCGGGCGTGGGCCATGGCCGCGGCGAGCACGGCGTCGCAGAGGGCGGTCAGGACGAGCAGCGCGACGATGACGGCGGCGAAGGCGGGCCCCTTGCCCACCCACTCCTCCAACTTCCCGGAGTTGTACAGCGGTTGGAAGCACACCGCGGCGAACCCGACGGTCAGCACCCGCCGCGCCACATGGTCAAGGGCGGGCCCTTTGCCGAGCGCCACATGAGGTACGGCGCCGACGAGCGCGGCGGCGACCACCACAGCGATCACCTGCAGCACGCCATGGTGCGTGGCCCGCCCGCCGATCTCCCCGAGCAGCGCGTACGCAAGAGCCCCCGCGGCCCCCAACGGCGCAGGCTCCCGATCACTCCCCCCGGCCGTCCACCGGGCAAGCTCCCCCACAGCGACAAGCCCTCCGAAGGCAAGCGCGATGCCACCTTCGACAACTCCGTGCCAGAGGGTCCAGCCGAGGGCCAGGAGGGTGAGCAGCCCGGCGGCGCTGTAAATCAGCACGGTCACTGTTGTGGGCAGACGCCCGGTCACCGCTCTCCCCGCCCTGGTTGTGGGCAGGCGTTCCGCACGGCGAGTGGGGCCTCCCCTGCTCGAGCGGAGCCGAGAGCTTGGGGAAGGGTGGGCACAACCCTCACCGCCGGGTCCTGACGAAGATGCGTTCACCGCGCTGCCGGCCCCGGCGCCGCAGGGACCTCGGAAGCTCCCTGCCGGGGCCCGGGCACCCCGGCGTCGTCCGCGGTGACCGCCGGGTGCCACCCATACCGCTCCAGCGCCCGCTGCAGAGCATCGACCATGGCCGGATCGAACTGCGCTCCCGCGCACCGGGAAAGCTCAGCCATCGCGGCAGCGACAGGCCGCCCCCGGCGATACGACCTGGTGGACGTCATCGCGTCAAACGCGTCCGCCACCGCCACCACCCGCGCGAACTCCGGAATCTGCCGCCCGACAAGCCCGTAGGGATACCCGCTCCCGTCGATCCGCTCGTGGTGATGGAGGATCGCCGCCCGCGCCTCCCCGAGGAACCCGATCCCGCGCACCATCTCGTGCCCGTACTCGGGATGCAGCTCGATGACCCGCCGCTCCTGAGGCGTCAGCGGCCCGTCCTTGCGCAGCAGCCGCGTCGGCACGCCGAGCTTGCCGACGTCGTGCAGGATCCCGGCGAACCGCAGGCTCTCCACCCGCTCGTCCGCCATACCGAGCTCGCGGGCGATCATCACCGAGGCCCGCCCCACCCGCTCGCTGTGCCCGCGTGTGTACCGGTCCTTGATGTCGACGGCCTGCACGAGCGCCCGGATCGTGGCCTGGTGGGCGGCCCGCTCGCGGTGGTACTGCGCGAACACCCAGCAGGAGACGCCCATCGGAAGCAGCACGAGCAGCGCGGCGAGCGGCCCGTAGGGGCTGCGCCACAGCACCGCCATCATCAGCCCGGCAAGACCGTGCACCGCGACCGGCGCGAACGACCGCAGGAGGAGCCCCCGCCACGCGGCCCGCACCGGCACCCGTTCCGCGGTCGCCAGAATGCCGCCGTCCAGGACGGTCAGTACGACGGAGAAGGCGAGGACGGCGGCTCCCGCAGGCGCGAGCGCGTACGGAAAATCGGCCGCGGCGACCGTGGCGGGACCGCCGCACGCCTCGTACACCCGGGAGGACGCCCAGGCGGCCAGGGCGAGTTGAGCGGCGCGCCAGAGCCTGCGCACCCACCGGGGGCGCCGCTCCACGCGGGCGAGCAGTGCTCCCGGCACCGCGACGAGCGCGGCGGCGGCGGGCGGCAGCAGGAACACGGCGGCGAGGAGGACCGGGAAGAACGTGCCGAGGCCGTTCGGCGCTCGGCGGCCGATGACCCGGCACCGCGAGACCTGCTCGCACCCGGCGTAGAGCGCGGCGAGCAGCGCGACGGCGGCCCACGGCGTGCGCGCGCTCAGCGCGGGCGCGGCACAGGCCGCGGCGCCCAGGGCGACGCACAGGATGTAGGCGCGCGCCAACGGAGCGATGGACCGCATGGCACTGTCTCCTCCCCCGTGACCGTCCCCCCGGAGCACGTTCAGGACATTCCAAGGTCCGGAGACTAGAACGGCTACCCCCCGCTCCGAGCCCCCCGTGCAGAAATTGGCACGTACGAGTGACAGTGGACAGAAAGAAGGCAGGCCGTGACGCGTTTCCGTCACGGCCTGCCAAGGCTCAACTACAGGAAGCTCAGGCTTCCGTCACGTCGTGCTCCGGGACGGCCTCGCCCGAGCGGATCAGATCGATCCTGCCCATGACCTTGGCCCGCAGGTCGACGGGGACGTCGTCATGGCCGCAGCAGCGCTTCACCAGCTTCTTGACCGCCTGCTCGAGGCCGTACTTCTCCAGGCACGGAGAGCACTCCTCGAAGTGCGTCTCGAACTTGGTGCAGTCGCTGTCCGGCATCTCACGGTCCAGGAACTCGTACAAATGGTCCAGGACTTCACTGCAATCCGTCTCGTGCGGCTCTCCGCAGCTCATGAGCCTGAGCCTTTCGCTTCGTTCGACGACTCTGACGCGGCGCCGGCGGGGACGAGGCCGCGGTCGCGGGCGTAGTCCTCGAGCATGCCGCGCAGTTGGCGACGGCCGCGGTGCAACCGGGACATCACCGTACCGATGGGTGTCCCCATAATGTCCGCGATCTCCTTGTACGCAAAGCCCTCTACGTCGGCCAGATAGACGGCGATGCGGAATTCCTCGGGGATCGCCTGCAGGGCGGACTTCACGTCCGAGTCCGGCAGGTGGTCGAGCGCCTGCGACTCGGCCGAGCGCAGACCGGTGGACATGTGCGACTCGGCGCGTGCGAGCTGCCAGTCCTCGATCTCCTCGGCGGCGCTGCGCTGGGGCTCGCGCTGCTTCTTGCGGTACGAGTTGATGAACGTGTTGGTGAGGATGCGGTACAGCCACGCCTTGAGGTTGGTGCCCTCACGGAACTGGTGGAACGACGCGTACGCCTTCGCGTAGGTCTCCTGCACCAGGTCCTCCGCGTCCGCCGGGTTGCGCGTCATGCGCAGCGCCGCCGAGTACATCTGGTCGAGGAAACCGAGGGCGTCCCTCTCGAAGCGGGCCGTGCGCTCCGCCTGCGTCTCCTCGGGCTGCGCCTGGCCGTTCTCGGCCCCTGCGTCGGTCCCAGTGACCGGACCCACCTCCTCAAAAGACGTGGTGAGACCGAAAGCAGCCCCACTCGAATCGGAGGATAGACGACGATCCGGTACCGCCGCCGCTCGAATAGGAGCGGTCTTGGGCGCGCTCAGCACCGTCCACTCCAGGTCAGAGGCACTGGTGCGGGAAAAAGAAGGTGCCGGGCTCTGCCCGTCCGCAGAAGGGCGGCGGTGGGAGACGGGCGGGCAGATGGTCGAACCCATGCGGCGGACTTCCTCTCGTACGAACAGCGTTTAACGTCTGTTCCGCACAACAGAGGTCATGCACCCAACATTCCCGTCCACCGTGTGACGCCATCCGTGATGATCCTCATGGCCTCGGCCTCGTCGATCGGGGCGCGCTTGGGGATCGCGAACCCGTGGTCTCCGAAGGGCACCTCCACCAATTCGTACGTCCCCTCGGGGAACTCGGCGGGCTTCCCGAAGGAGTCGTTGCCGCCCTGCACGACGAGGGTGGGCACCCCGGCGCCGAGCAGCTCGTCGGCGCGGGACTTCTCCGGCTTGCCCGGCGGATGCAGCGGGAAGCTGAGGGCGAGCACGGCGACGGCGCCGAGTTCGGTGGCGGTGCGGCAGGCGACGCGCGCGCCGGCGCTGCGGCCGCCCGCGATCACCGGAAGACCGGGCTCGGCGAGCGCGGGCCACAGGCCCCGCCATCCGACGTCCAGCGTCTTCGGCGCGGGCGCCACCTTCTTTCCCGCAACACGCCAGGGCTGCTCGACGAGGGCGACGCTCACGCCGTGCGCGGGCAGGGCGGCGGCGATGGCCTTCAGGTCGCGCGCCTCGATGCCGCCGCCGGCGCCGTGGCTGAGCGCGAGCACGAACCGCGCCTTCTTCTTCGGCGCGGGGTGCCAGGTGATGCGCGCGTCACCGGCGTCGGTCTGGACGATCTCACTCTTGGTCACGTCAGAAGAGTGTGCCTTCTTCGGGCCCCTCCAGCTCCTTCAGCAGCTCCGGGCCGTTGTTGCGTACGTTGCTGACCGCCGTCGACACCGGGTAGGCCCGCATCAGGCCGTGCGGCGGCGGCTCCAGAAGCGGTCGCAGGTCGTCGACGTCCGTGCGGGACGGGTCGAGCCAGGCGTCCCAGCGGTCCGGCGTCAGCATCAGCGGCATCCGCGGGTGGATGTCGGCCAGCGAGCGCGGGCCCTCCTTGGGCGCGACCGCCAGGGGCGTGGCTTCCGCCTCCGTGGTGATCACCGTGCAGGTCACCCACCAGGCCAGGGGGTGCTCGTCGGGCAGTGTCTTGTCGCGCCAGAATTCGTAGAGCCCCGCCATGGCGAAGACCGAGCCGTCGGCGGGCGTCACGAAGTACGGCTGCTTGCGCGGCCGCTTCTTCTTGCCCTCGACCTCCAGTTCCCGCTCGCCGGCGGCGGTGACCCACTCGTAGTAGCCGTCCGCCGGGATGACGCAGCGGCGGGCGGCGAAGGCCCGGCGGTAGGAGGGCTTCTCGTACACGGTCTCGGCGCGCGCGTTGATCATCCGGGCGCCGCCCTCGGGCGTCTTGGCCCAGGACGGCACGAGGCCCCACTTGAGCGTGCGCAGCTGGCGAACCGGGCGGGGGTCATCGGCGTCTTTAAGGGGGCGGTCCAGGACCGCGTAGACCTCTTTGGTGGGGGCCACGTTGTAATCGGCGGCCAGCGCCTCCTCGGGCTCCCACTTCTCGATCTCAAAGATTCCTGCGAGATCCTCGGGCTTACGACTCGATGCATACCGTCCGCACATACGTGCCAGACTGCCAGACCCCGTACGTCAGAAGGAGCCGGTCGAAGCAATGCAGAGCACCGCGAACGCCAGCTTGGCCGACCTCTGGGACCGGGTCTTCGGTACGCAGGCCGCGCCCGACGAGTGGCTGGTGATCGTCACCGGCGTCGTCGCCCTCGCCGTCGTCGTCCCGCACGGCGTCTGGCGGGTCGCCCGCAACGCGATCACCATCGCGCACGAGGGCGGCCACGGCCTGATCGCTCTGCTGACGGGGCGCCGCCTCGACGGCATCCGGCTGCACTCCGACACCAGCGGCCTCACCGTCAGCCGCGGCAAGCCCACCGGCATCGGCATGATCCTCACCGCCGCCGCGGGCTACACGGCGCCGCCGCTGCTCGGCCTCGGCGGCGCCGCGCTGCTTGCCGCCGACCGCATCACGGCCTTCCTGTGGATCGCCACAGCACTGCTCCTCGTGATGCTGGTGATGATCCGCAACGCGTACGGCGCCCTCACCATGGTCATCACCGGCGGCGCCTTCCTGCTGGTCTCCTGGCTGACCAGCTCGCAGGTGCAGGCGGCGTTCGCGTACGTGGTGGTGTGGTTCCTGCTCCTCGGCGGCGTGCGTCCCGCCTTCGAGCTGCAGTCCAAGCGCAGGCGCGGTGGGGCGGGCGACTCGGACGCGGACCAGCTGTCGCGGCTCACGCACGTCCCGGCGGGGATGTGGCTCTTCCTCTTCCACGCCGTCTCGCTGTGCTCACTGATAGGCGGAGGGCGCTGGCTGCTCGGTCTGTGAGAAGTTCCGCGGGGTTCCGAGAGGCCCAGGAGGGCTCTGGCCTCTACCAGTTCGCTGTTTCGCCTGGGTTTCGCCACATTTGATCAAGATCTGGCGTCACCGTGAGCCACTAAAGTGTGGGCATGACCGTGAACCCAGCGCACAGCACCCTCTGGCCAGCCCCGCACGCGAGCGGAGCCGTCGCCGCGACGGTCCATGTGCCCGGGTCCAAATCGGTCACCAACCGTGCCCTCGTCCTCGCCGCCCTCGCCGCCGAGCCGGGCTGGCTGCGCCGCCCGCTGCGCTCCCGCGACACGCTCCTGATGGCGGGCGCCCTGCGCGCCATGGGCGTCGGCATCGAGGAGGGCGTGGGGCCCGACGGTTCGGGCGAGGCCTGGCGCGTGATCCCCTCCGGTCTGCACGGCCCGGCCACGGTCGACGTCGGCAACGCGGGCACGGTCATGCGCTTCCTGCCGCCGGTCGCGGCCCTGGCCGAGGGCCCGATCCGCTTCGACGGCGACCCCCGTTCCTACGAGCGTCCGCTGAACGGCGTGATCGACGGCCTGCGCGCCCTCGGCGCCCGTATCGACGACGACAGCCGTGGCGCCCTCCCGCTGACCGTGCACGGCGGCGGTGGCATCGACGGCGGCCCGGTCGAGATCGACGCCTCTTCCTCCTCCCAGTTCGTGAGCGCCCTGCTGCTCTCGGGCCCGCGCTTCAACCAGGGCGTCGAGGTACGCCACACCGGCTCCGCGCTGCCCTCCATGCCGCACATCCGGATGACCGTCGACATGCTCCGCGCGATCGGCGCCCAGGTGGACACCCCGGAGTCGGGCGGTGAGCCGAACGTGTGGCGGGTCACCCCCGGCGCGCTGCTCGGCCGCGACCTGACCGTCGAGCCGGACCTCTCCAACGCCCAGCCGTTCCTCGCGGCGGCCCTGGTCACCGGCGGCACGGTCACCATCCCCGACTGGCCCGCGCACACCACACAGCCCGGCGACGCGCTGCGCCGGATCTTCACGGAGATGGGCGGCTCCTGCGAGCTGACCGAGCAAGGCCTGGTGTTCACCGGCTCCGGCTCGATCCACGGCATCGACGTGGACCTGAGCGAGGTCGGCGAGCTCACCCCCGGCATCGCGGCCGTCGCGGCCCTCGCCGACTCCCCCTCGACGCTGCGCGGCGTCGCCCACCTGCGCCTCCACGAGACGGACCGCCTGGCGGCCCTCACCAAGGAGATCAACGAACTGGGCGGTGACGTCACCGAGACCGCCGACGGCCTGCACATCCGCCCGCGCCGCCTGCACGGCGGGATCTTCCACACGTACGACGACCACCGCATGGCCACCGCCGGCGCCATCATCGGCCTCGCGGTGGAGGGCGTACAGATCGAGAATGTCGCGACGACGGCGAAGACGCTGCCCGACTTCCCCGACCTGTGGACCGGAATGCTCGGGAACTGACGGGCTGATCCAGACATGCGCCGCTACGGAAAGAACCCCGACGAGGACGACATCCGCGTCCGCCCCAACCGCAAGGGCAACCGCCCCCGCACCCACATCAGGCCCAAGCACGAGGACGCGGCCGAGGGCATGGTCCTCACCGTCGACCGGGGGCGTCTGACCGTCCTGGTCGACGACCGGATCGTGATGGCGATGAAGGCCCGTGAACTGGGGCGCAAGGCCGCCGTGGTGGGCGACCACGTCGCGGTCGTCGGGGATCTGTCCGGCAAGAAGGACACCCTCGCGCGGATCGTGCGCATCGAGCCGCGCAAGTCGGTGCTTCGCCGCACGGCCGACGACGACGATCCGTACGAGCGTGTGGTCGTCGCCAACGCCGACCAGCTGGCCATCGTCACCGCCCTCGCCGACCCGGAGCCGCGCACGCGCCTGATCGACCGCTGCATCGTGGCGGCGTACGACGGCGGTCTCACGCCGCTCCTCGTCCTGACCAAGTCCGACCTGGCGTCCGCCGACAAGATCCTGGAGACCTACTCCACGCTCGACATGCCCTACGTCGTCACCAGCCGCGAGGAGTTCACCGACGACGCGGAGCTCGCCCGGGTGCACGAGGTGCTCGACGGCAAGATCACCGCGTTCGTCGGCCACTCCGGAGTGGGCAAGACAACGCTGGTGAACGCGCTGGTCCCGGAGGGCCGCCGCCGCTCGACGGGCCATGTCAACGCCGTCACGGGCCGCGGCAGGCACACCACGACGTCCGCGCTCGCCCTCCCCCTCGAAGGCTCCGACAGCTGGGTCATCGACACCCCGGGCGTACGGTCCTTCGGCCTGCACCACGTCGACCCGTCCCGCGTCATCCTCGCCTTCCCCGACCTGGTGCCGGGCACGGAGGGCTGCCCGCGCGCGTGCAGCCACGACGAGCCGGACTGCGCCCTGGACCAGTGGGTGGCGGACGGGCACGCGGATCCCGCGCGTCTTTACTCACTGCGCAGGCTGCTCGCGACGCGGGAGCGACGCGAGGGCGACTGACCTCACCGTTGTTTGCGCCCCGGGCACAGCGGCAAGTGCATAATCGCACCAAGCCTGATCCAAGCCAGGCGAAGCGGTCACGGAACGTTCAGTTGCGGGAGGCAGATACATGGCGTGGCTGCTGGTCATCGTCGCCGGGTTCCTGGAGACCGGTTTCGCGGTCTGCCTGAAGCTCTCGCACGGCTTCACCCGGCTCTGGCCCACGATCACCTTCGCCGCCTTCGCACTCGGCAGCTTCGGCCTGCTCACCCTCGCCCTGCGCAAGCTCGACGTGGGTCCGGCGTACGCGGTCTGGACGGGCATCGGCGCCGCGGGCACCGCGATCTACGGAATGATCTTCCTCGGCGACGTGGTCTCCACCCTCAAGCTCGTCTCGATCTCGCTGGTCATCGTCGGCGTCATCGGCCTCCAGCTCTCGGGCTCCGCGCACTGACACCGGGCGCCGCTCACGGATTGCTCCACAGACCGAGGACCCCGCGCACCAGCTCCACCGGGTCCTCGCCCTTCGGCGAGGGCGCGATGACGTACGAAAGCGCCATCCGCACGGCACTCTCGCAGGCCATGGCCAGCTCTTCCGTGTCCTTCGGCCGTGCCCTGCCGTTCAGCGCGTGCACCGCCTTGTCCCTTACGAGGGCGAGCAGTTCGGCGGGCGTCGGGACACCGGCGTCCGCGCGACGCTGTGCGGGCACGGGCGACGAGGAGACTCCGGGGCGGCTCGGCGCGGGCAGGCGTTCGCTCCAGCAGCCGGTGAGCATGGCCCGCACCAGGGCGTTCCCGCGCGCGGCGCCGATCGTCCAGGAGGTCACGGCGGCGAGCCGGTCCACGGGTCCGCCCTCCGCGGCGAGCGCGCGCTCCACTCCGTGCAGATACTGGTCGGTCTCGCGCCTCAGCAGGGCGCGTGCGAGGCCGTCCTTGCTGCCGAACTCGTTGTAGAGGGTCTGCCGGGACACCCCGGCCACCGCCGCGACGTCCACCATGCGCACCCCCGGCCACGGGCGGCGGGCGAGCGCCGTATAGGCCGCGTCCAGTAAGGATTCCCGAGCTGCAGGCATCGTCGCCTCCATGGGCCGAGCGGCTCTGCGGCCAGAGTTGACGCGCTCGGGGGCACTGTCAATAGCTCCGGCGCGACCCCGCACCGTATGCGTCATGTCCCGGAATGGCCCGGACATACGGCGCTGTGGCTCAGGCAGATCGAGATCGATACTGTTCACCCATGCCCGACTACCACGATGATCTGCGTCTCGCCCACGTCCTCGCGGACGCCGCCGACGCCGCGACGATGGACCGGTTCAAGGCCCTCGACCTGAAGGTCGAGACCAAGCCGGACATGACGCCGGTGAGCGAGGCCGACAAAGCGGCCGAGGAGTTGATCCGCTCCTCGCTGCAGCGCGCCAGGCCGCGCGACGCGATCCTCGGCGAGGAGTACGGCATCGAGGGCACGGGCCCGCGCCGCTGGGTGATCGACCCGATCGACGGCACCAAGAACTACGTACGCGGCGTCCCGGTCTGGGCCACGCTGATCTCCCTGATGGAGGCTGGCGAGGGCGGCTATCAGCCGGTGGTCGGCGTCGTCTCGGCGCCCGCGCTCGGCCGCCGCTGGTGGGCGGCGAAGGGCGGCGGCGCGTACACCGGGCGCAGCCTGACCTCCGCGACGCGGCTCAAGGTCTCCAAGGTCTCGCGGATGCAGGACGCGTCGTTCGCGTACTCCTCACTCACGGGCTGGGAGGAGCAGGGCCGCCTCGACGGCTTCATGGACCTCACGCGCGCGGTCTGGCGCACCCGCGGCTACGGCGACTTCTGGCCGTACATGATGGTCGCCGAGGGCTCGGTCGACATCTGCGCGGAGCCCGAGCTCTCCCTCTGGGACATGGCGGCGAACGCGATCATCGTGACGGAGGCGGGCGGCACCTTCACCGGCCTCGACGGCACCCCCGGCCCGCACAGCGGCAACGCGGCGGCGTCGAACGGCCTGCTCCACGACGAGCTGCTCGGATACCTCAACCAGCGCTACTGAGGCATCTCACCCAGCACTGCTGAGGGCGTACGCCACACGGGTGCACGCCCTGAACCGGCAGCACGCGCCCCCTTGTTGACGACCCGCATGGCTGCGAGTCTGAGAGTCCCCCCACTTGTGAACTTGTGAATCGCTTCTCGTAGCGATCCACCCAGGAGGTGGCTCAAGCCCATGCTCGTCCGCGACGCCATGAGCACGATGGTTCTGACCATCGGCCCCGCCCACACTCTGCGCCAGGCGGCCCGGCTGATGTCGACGCGCCGCGTCGGCGCGGCCGTCGTCCTCGACCCCGACACCTGCGGCCTGGGAATCCTGACCGAGCGCGACGTCCTCATCTCGCTGGGCGCGGGGCAGAACCCCGACATCGAGACCGCGGGCACCCACACCACGACCGACGTCGTCTTCGCCACCCCGGCGTGGACCCTGGAGGAGGCCGCGGACGCCATGTCGCACGGCGGCTTCCGGCACCTGATCGTGATGGACGACAACGAACCGGCCGGCATCGTCTCCGTCCGCGACATCATCCGCTGCTGGGCACCGAACCGCAGGGGCACACCGACGCTGACGGCCTGAGCTGCACTTCTTTCGGATACGGAAGGCGGGCCGGACCCCCGAAGGGATCCGGCCCGCCTTTTCTCCCTACGACAAACCCCGTCAGCCGCGAAGGGCCTGGACCGCGGCCTCCAAGCGCTTGCCGAAGTCACCGTCCGCCTGGCGGAAGTTGTTGATGGCGCGCTCGGCGATGTCGTCGCGCGAGACACCCGCGATGTTGCCCGCGAGGTTCTCGATCAGCCGCGCCTTCTCGTCCTCGGACATCAGGCGGTAGAGGTTGCCCGCCTGCACGAAGTCGTCGTCCTCGGCGTGCGAGGGGGCGGCGTGGTTGCCGGTCCCACCGGTGACGGCGGACGTCACCCACAGCGGCCGGTCCGTCTGGAAGGGACCACCGAAGGAGTTCGGCTCATAGTTCTTCGCGCCCTTGTGGCGGCCGTCGTACAGGAAGCCGTCACGCGAGTTGGTGCGTGCCTCGGTGGCGTGCGGGCGGTTCACCGGCAGGTGGTCGGCGTTGATGCCGACGCGGTAGCGGTGCGCGTCGCCGTACGCGAAGAGCCGGCCCTGGAGCATCTTGTCGGGCGAGGGCCCGATGCCCGGCACGAAGTGCGCGGGCGAGAAGATCGCCTGCTCCACCTCGGCGAAGATGTTCTCCGGGTTGCGGTTGAGCTCCAGCTTGCCGATCTCGATCGGCGGGTAGTCCTCGTGCGGCCACACCTTGGTGAGGTCGAACGGGTTGAAGCGGTAGTTCGCCGCGTCGGCCGCCGGCATGATCTGCACCTGCACGGTCCAGGTCGGGAAGTCGCCGCGCTCGATGGCCTCGCGCAGGTCGCGCTGGTGGGAGTCGGGGTCCTCACCGGCGAGCTTCGCGGCGTCGGCCGCCGTCAGGTTCTCGATCCCCTGGTCGGTCTTGAAGTGGTACTTGACCCAGAAGACCTCGCCCGCCTCGTTGTTCCACTGGAACGTGTGCGAGCTGAAGCCGTCCATGTGGCGGTAGGAGGCCGGGATGCCACGGTCGCCGAAGAGCCAGGTCACCTGGTGCGTGGTCTCGGGGCTCAGGCCCCAGAAGTCCCACACGTTGTCGGCTTCCTGCGAGCCCGTGTACGGGTCGCGCTTCTGCGTGTGGATGAAGTCGGGGAACTTGATGGCGTCCCTGATGAAGAAGATCGGGGTGTTGTTGCCGACGAGGTCGTAGTTCCCCTCCTCCGTGTAGAACTTCAGCGAGAAGCCGCGCGGGTCGCGCACCGCGTCGGCCGCGCCGAGGTTTCCGGCCACGGTGGAGAAGCGAAGGAACGTCTCGGTCTGCTTGCCGACCTCAGAGAGGAACTTCGCACGCGTCCACTGCGAGACATCGCGGGTGAGCGTGAACGTGCCGTACGCACCGGCGCCGCGTGCGTGCACGATGCGCTCCGGGATGCGTTCACGGTTGAAGTGCGCGAGCTTCTCGAGCAGCAGCTGGTCCTGGATCAGCATCGGCCCGCCGACGCCCGCGGTCTCGCTGTTCTGGTTGTCGGCGACCGGCGCGCCGGCCTCCGTGGTGAGCGGTCCCTGCGTCACGTGCGCCTCCTGCGTATTTCCTGCAAGTCCTGTCCCTTGGCGTTTGCCGTACTCGATCCTACGATAGACTTTGTCTAAGTCAAGTAAGCATCCAAAGTCACACCTGTTCGGGACCTGGTCCCGCCCCCTGTTAGGCTGGCCCTTATGAGTGACCTCCTGGAACGACTGCGCGGACGCGGCTGGCGCATGACCGCACAGCGACGCGTCGTGGCCGAGGTCCTCGACGGCGAGCATGTCCACCTGACGGCCGACGAGGTGCACGCCCGTGCCGTGGACAAGCTGCCCGAGATCTCCCGGGCGACGGTCTACAACACGCTGGGCGAGCTGGTGACCCTCGGCGAGGTCCTCGAGGTCTCGACGGACCGCAGGGCCAAGCGGTACGACCCGAACGCGCACACCCCTCACCAGCACCTGGTCTGCGCCAAATGCGGCACGATCCGAGACGTCCACCCCACGGGCAACCCCCTGACCAGCCTCCCCGACTCAGAACGCTTCGGCTTCACGGTCGAGGGAGTAGAGGTCACATACAGGGGCACGTGCCCCAACTGCGCGGCGGCGTAGCACTTCTTACGTACGTTCTCGAAGCCCCCCGGCGCCGATCGACGCCGGGGGGCTTCGAGTTTGCCGGCCTGTCGGTCTGCCGGTCTGTCGGTTTGTGGGCAGGCGTTCCGCATTCATGCCGCCCGCTCGGTTTGTGGGCAGGCGTTCCGCACGGCGGAACGGGTGGGCACAAACCGACCACGGTCCGCAGGCAAGAGCGAATCCCAGCCAGGGCATACCTCTTCCAAGAACTGACGGTGCGTCATATTCTCGGCGGCGCCCAACATCCGCCTGCCCTCCGCAAGGAGACCCCGTGGGAGATCCGCACCCCAAACTAGAAGCCCACGCCCTGACAAGAACCTTCGGCCGCGGCGCCAAAGCCGTGGACGCCCTAGGCCCGGTAGACCTGAAGATCGCCCCCGGCGAGTTCACCTGCATAGTCGGCCCCTCCGGCTGCGGAAAATCAACGCTCCTCCGCATAGCCGCAGGCCTGCTCCGGCCCAGCAAGGGCCAGCTCAAGATCCGCACCGCGGACCCGCGCCCGGCCGCGATGATCTTCCAGGACTACGGCATCTACGACTGGAAAACCGTCCAGGCAAACGTCAGATTCGGCCTGGACATCCAGAAGGCCCCCCGCCGCGAGGCGAACGCCCGCGCCACGGCCTTGCTGACCCGCCTCGGCCTCGCCGACTTCGCGGACGCCTACCCCGCCACCCTCTCCGGCGGCATGCGCCAACGCGTAGCCATCGCCCGCGCCCTGGCCGTGGAGCCCGAGATCCTCCTGATGGACGAGCCCTTCGCGGCCCTGGACGCCCAGCTCCGCACGATCCTCCAGGACGAACTCCTCGACCTCACCCAGACCACCCGCACCACCACCCTCTTCATCACCCACAGCCTCGAAGAGGCGATCGTGCTCGGCGACCGCGTACTCGTCATGTCGGCCCGCCCCGGCCGCATCATCGCCGAACACCGCCCGCCGTTCCCCCGCCCCCGCACCGGCGACATCCGCTCCACCCCTGAATTCGCCGCCCTCAAGAGCGAGTTGTGGGAACTCCTGCGCGGCGAGGTCCGCCGAGAGGCGGTCCCGGCATGAGCGCGGACACCGGGGACGTACGCGATGACGACGTACGCACCGTGGACAAGAAACCGGAGCCGGAAGAAGGTGTCCTGGTAAGACGCCCCGGCCCGCAGGAGCTCCACCCCACCCGCACCCACCGCAGACGCCGCGCCCTGGAGCTCGGCCTCGCCGTCGCCGTCCCGCTCGCCCTGGTCCTCCTCTGGCAGCTCGCCGCCACCCAGGGCTTGATCGACGACCGCGTCTACCCCGCGCCCCAGACGATCGTCGAGGACGGCTGGGAACGCGCGGCCGACGGCGAGCTGTGGCCCGACGTCTGGGCCACCCTCAAGCGAGTACTCGCCGGATACGCGATCGGGACCGTCACGGGCTACGCCCTCGGCCTGCTCATGGGTTCCCTCCCACTCGTACGCGCCGCGCTCGAACCGCTCCTGGACGCCCTGTACGTCGTACCGAAACTGGCGCTCCTGCCCGTCTTCCTGAACATGTTCGGCCTCGGCGAGGGCCCGCAGATCGCGCTCGTCGCGGTCACCGTCTTCTTCTTCGTCTGGATCTCGACCATGGCGGCGGTGCTCGCCGTGCCGTCCGGACACCGCGACGCGGGCCAGGTCTTCGGGGCGTCGCCCTGGCAGATGTTCCGCCACGTCCTGCTGCCCGCCTCACTGCCCGCGGTTCTGGTCGGCGCCCGGATCGCGGCGGGCGTCGCGGTCCTCGTCATCGTCGCGTCGGAACAGATCGCGGCGGCGGACGGCCTGGGCCACCTCATCTTCGACTCGCGGGCGCTGTTCCAGAACGACGTGATGTTCGTCGGCATCGTCTGCGTCGCCGTCCTCGGCGTCGTCTTCTCCGAACTGGTGCGGATCGCGGGCCGGTTGCTCACCCCGTGGGCACCGCGCGACCGAGGCAGAAGCCAGTCATGACCGTACGTACGAATGTGCTCGGAGGCCCCATGCGTACCCGCACCCGTACCACCGCTCTGACCACCCTGCTGGTGGCGGGCTCGCTGCTCGCCGCCGCGGGCTGCGCGAAGGAGGACGACACCACGGACTCATCGCCGGCCGCCAAGCCGCGCACGGTCAAGGCCGTTCCCGGCTGCGGCAAGGGCAGTTGGACCGACCCGACGGACCTGGCACCGGATCGGAAACCGGCCCGCTGCGACAAGGGCGCACCCGCCCCGCAGCCCCTCAAGAAGGAACGCAGCCTGACCATCGCGACCGGAACGCTCAGCGCGGAGTACGTCGCACCGCTCCAAATGGCCGTGAAGAAGGGCGAGTTCAAGAAGGAGGGCCTGGACGTCCACCTCAAGGTGCTGCCGACCCCCGACGCGCTCCCCCTCCTCGCCAAGGGAGACATCGACGCCCAGTGGGCCGCCCCCGAGGCCGCCGTGATGAACGGCATCACCAGCGGTTTCACCATCAAGTGGGCGGCCGGCAACTTCTCCCCCGACCCGAAGTCCAGGAGCGGCCTGTGGGTGAAGCTGAAGAAGGGCGAGAGCGCGGACCACGTACCGATGGCCGGCCGGAAACTCGGCACCATGATCGGCAAGGGCTCGGTCATCTCGTACCCCATGGGCAAGGCCCTGAAGAAGCACGGCGGCGGCCTCGACAAGATCCAGTTCCAGCAGCTCGGCTCCGCGGACGTCCTGACCGCCCTCCAGAACGGCGGCACCGACTCCGCCTGGCTCCTGGACCCGGTCTGGCGCAAGGTCGACGGCGACAAGCGGTACGCCTTCCTGGGCGGCCAGCCCCAGGGCGAACCCCTCGGCGGCCTCCTGTTCGGCCCCAACCTCCTGACCGAGGACCCGGACGCGGGCGTGGCACTGCTCCGCGCGTACATCAGGACGGTGAACACCTACTTCGCCGGCGACTACAAGGCGGACAAGGCCTTCGTCTCCGAACTGGCGAAGCTCCTGAAGACCGACGAGTCGGTCCTGAAGTCGACTCCGTCACTCCGCATGGACTGGGAGATCCGCTCGGGCACGACGGACCGGCTCCAGGACGCGTACGAGGCCGCGGGCGTCGCCGAGGGCGACAAGGTCCCGGAGGAGAAGGCGGTGGACCGCAAGCTGTACGGGGAGGCGGTGGGCCACAAGTAACGCCGAAGGCCCGGAACCTCAAGAGGTTCCGGGCCTTCGGTTTCAGTAGCGGGGACAGGATTTGAACCTGCGACCTCTGGGTTATGAGCCCAGCGAGCTACCGAGCTGCTCCACCCCGCGTCGGTAAACGCAACTCTACGTCAAGCCCACGACCAGCGCAAATCTGCTTCCGCGCCTTGCTGCGGGCAGGCGTGGCCGCCCTCGCTGTGGGCAGCCATTCCGCACGGCGGAACCCACCCAGGCCGCCCGGTCTGTGGGCAGGCGTTCCGCAGGGCGGAACGGGTGGGCACAGCCCACCCACCGGCCTGCACCCGCCCGACAACGCCAAGGTACAAAACGCCAAGGTACAAACAGCGTGGGCGAGCTAAGCAGTCAGTTCCTGCTGAAGCGCCTCGCGCAACCGAGCCGCCCGCTCACTGACCTCAGCGGGCCCAAGATCAACCGCCCGGGAAGCCCACCGCTGCCCCTCCACCAGCTGCCCGCGCCGAGCGTAAAGCAGCGCAAGCCGAAGCGCCGCCCGCCCATGCCCCGCGTCAGCGGCCCGCGTCCACCACAGCGCGGCCTCGGGCTCACTGCCCTCACGAGCAAGCAGCAGCCCCAAGTTGAACGCCCCGTTCCGGCTGCCCGCCTCGGCGGCAAGGCGGTACCACCGAGCCGCCTCGACGACGTCCCCGCGCCCGGCGGCCAGCATCCCGACCCGCACCTGCGCGCGCCGATGCCCCTGCTCGGCGGCCCGCTCGTACCACTCCTCGCACTCGGTCTTCTCGGCAGCGGGCTCCCCGAGCGCGGGCGGGCCCGCAGGAGGCCGCCGCGCGTCCAGCACGGTGCCGAGCCGGTACGCCGCCTCCGCGCTGCCGCCACCGGCCGCGCACCGCAGATGCCGCTCGGCGTCCTGCTCGTCGCCCTCGCGCAGCCGCGCCGTGCCGACCTGCAGCGCGGCCTCCGTGTGCCCGGCGGCCGCCGCACGCTCGTACCAGGGCAGGGCGGAGCCCTCGTCGTCACGGGACGCGTACAGGATCCCGAGGTTGAAGGCCGCGTCCACGCTGCCCGCCTCCGCCGCCTTGGAGAACCACGGCTCGGCACCCGCCGCGTCGCCGCCCTGCAGAAGCAGCACGGCGAGCGCGTTGGCCGCCTCGCGGTGGCCGGCGTACGCGGCACGCCTGTACCACTGGTCGGCCTGCGCGGTCCGCCCCTGCTCGGCGCAGAGCAGCCCGAGGTTGTAGGCGCCGTTCACATCGCCCGCGTCCATGGCCGCGCGGTACCACCGCTCGGCAGTCTGGGTCTCGCCCCGCTCGGCGTGCAGCGCGCCCAGCGCGTTCGCGGCGTTCCCGTCCCCGTCCTGGGCGGCTTTCAGCCACCAGACGGCGGCGCTCTCCGTGTCGCCGGCGTCCCGCAGCAGGAAGCCGAGGGCACAGGCGGCGCGCGCCTCGCCGTCCTTCGCGGAGTTCAGGTACCAGCGGCCCGCCTCCTTCAGCTCGCCGCGCTGCTCCAGGATCGCGCCGAGGTGCAGCGCGGCACGCCGGTGCCCGCGCGCGGCCGCCTGGCGGTACCACTGCTCGGCCTCCGCAGCGGCGGACCGTACGCCTTCGTCTTCGGCAGGCTCGGCGGACTCGATGGGCCCGACGCGCTCGGCGGCGGCCCGCCGGTCAAGGGCGCGGGCGATCCGGTACGCGGCCTCACGGTGCCCGCGCTCGGCGGATGCCCGCATCCAGCGCTCGGCACCCGCGTCACCGCGGTGCTCGAGGAGATCGGCGAGGGCGTACGCCCCCAGCGCGTGGCCCTGCTCGGCGGACTGCCGCAGCCAGTACTCGGCCGCCGGCTCGTCGCCGCGCTCGCGGTGGTGCCGCCCGAGCGCGTGCGCGGCCGCGGCGGATCCGGCGACGGCGGCGACCCGCCACCAGCCGGCCGCCTCCTCTGCGTATCCACGCTGGTGGAGCAGGACTCCGAGGTTGTTGGCCGCCGCGCGGTCGCCCTCCGCGGTCGCCGCGCGCAGCATCGATTCGGCCCCGTCGAGATCGCCGCGGCGCAGCAGAAGGCTTCCCAGGACGCTCATCGCGTCGACATCTCCGGCCTCGGCGGCGAGCCGATGGCGCAACTCTTCGGCGGCCGCCCCGGGATCCTCCCGGTCGGCCGGCTGCACAAACCGCCCTGTCTCCAACAGAGTTGCCTTGTCCCCCATAACGTCCATCGTCGCACCACCTGCAACCTGGGTACACCTGGTATACCGCAGCCAGTGAGGTCACTTCAGCGTTTTGTCGACATGCCCACAGAGAGATAAGTGAAACACAGATTCCCCAACTCCCCCCGGCCGGAGCACGCTTCGCACAGAACAGCGCACGCCGGCACGGCACCACGGGCACATGACGAAGGCCCGGATCCGATAAGGATCCGGGCCTTCGTCTTCTAGTAGCGGGGACAGGATTTGAACCTGCGACCTCTGGGTTATGAGCCCAGCGAGCTACCGAGCTGCTCCACCCCGCGCCGTTGTGTTGAAACAGTACCACGGCGCGGGGTCGGTGCTTTACCGCTGGTCAGCCGCCCTTGTTGTTGCCCTTCGGCTCCTTGGCCTGGGCGTCCTCGGCTCGCTGTAGCGCCTCCTCGAGGTCCTTCTGCGCCTTGCCGTACGCCTCCCAGTCGCCGTCCTTCAACGCCTTCTGGCCGTCCTCGAAGGCCTTCTGGGCGTCATCGAGCGCCGCCTGGACCGTCGGGTTGTCGGACTTCGGCGGCTCGGGCTTCTCCTCGTCGCCCGGTGGTGGCTCCTCGACCGGTGGCGCGCCGTCCTTGCCGAACACCTGGTTCAAGGCCTCCTCCAAGGTGTTCTCGAAGGCGATCTTGCTGCCGTAGGTGACGAGGACCTTCTTGAGAAGTGGGTACTTGAGCCCGCCACCCTTCACGTAGACGGGTTCCACATAGAGCAGGCCGCCGTCCAACGGCACGGTCAGCAGATTGCCGTAGTCGACCTCTGAGTCACCGCCCTTCAGAAGCCTGATCTGCTCGGCGATGTCCTCGTTGGAGTTGAACTTGCTCTGTACCTGCTTTGGTCCGTCGACCGTTCTGCTTGACGGCATCTTCAGTATTCTGATCTTGCCGTAATCGCTGGTCCCGGCCTCGGCGTTGACCGCCATGAAGGCGCTCAGGTTGTCCCGGCCGTTGGGCGTGAAGGACGTCGTCAGCGAGAAGTCCTGCTTCTTCTGGTCCGGCATCTTCATGCTCAGGTAGTACGGCGGGACGGCGCTGCCCGACTTGTTCGTCGGGTCGTCGGGCACCTGCCACACCTCACTGCCACTGAGGAACGTCTCGGCGTCCTTCACGTGGTAGCGGCTGAGCAGCTCGCGCTGCACCTTGAACAGGTCCTGCGGATACCGCATGTGGTCCATCAGGTCCTGCGAGATCTCACTCTTGTCCTTGACCGTGCCCGGGAACGCGTTGCGCCAGGTCTTGAGGACCGGGTCCTTGGTGTCCCACTCGTAGAGCTTGACCTCGCCGGTGTACGCGTCGACGGTCGCCTTCACCGAGTTGCGGATGTAGTTGACCTGGTTCTGCTGGGCCACCACCGCACGCTGGTTGTTGGCCGCGGTCAGCGAGTCGGCCGTGGTGTCGCCCAGCGTCGTACGCGAAGCGTAGGGATAGCCGTTGGTGGTGGTGTAGGCGTCGACGATCCACTGGATCTTGTTGCCGACCACCGCCGGATAGGCGTCGCCGTCGATGGTGAGCCAGGGAGCCACCGCCTCGACGCGGTCCTTGGGCGTGCGGTTGTAGAGGATCCGCGAACCCTCGCCGATCGCTCCGGAGTAGAGCATCTGCGGCTCACCGAACGACACCGCGTACGCGGCCCTGTTGATCGGGTTGGAGAGATTGACGCCGCTGTCGCCCTTGTAGCTCGTCGTCTTCTCGCCGCTGTCGTCGGAGTAGTCGATCTCCTTCTGCGGGCCGCCGACGATCGAGTACTGCGTCGTCTTCTCGCCGTAGTAGATCCGCTGCTCGTACGACCCGAGATTGCCCTTGGAGGGCAGGTCGGACTCGGTGAAGACCGGTCGTCCCTGGCTGTCCGCCTCGGTGCCCTTGGCCGCGACCACGCCGTACCCGTGGGTGTAGCGGAAGTGGTCGTTGATCCAGTTGTTCTTGGGCACGCCGTCGAGGTTCAGCTCGCGCAGGCCGATGACCGTGTCCTGGTCCTTGCCGTCCTTGCTGTAGCGGTCGACGTCCAGGTTCGACGGGAAGCCGTAGTAGTTCTTCATCTGCTGCAGCTGCTGGAACGTCGGCGAGACGATGTTCGGGTCGAGCAGCCGGACGCTCGCGGCGCCGTTCGCGTCGTCGCGCAGCTTCGTCTGGTCGGCCGTCCTGCTGACGCCGGGGTACTCCTTGACCTCGGTGCCGCCGATGCCGTACGCCGCGCGGGTGGCCTTGAGGTTCTTCTCCACGTACGGAGATTCCTTGGCCTGCTCGTTCGGCTGGACCTGGAACTTCTGCACGATGGCCGGGTACAGACCGCCGATGAGGATGGCGGAGAGCACCATCAGGCCGAAGCCGATGACCGGCAGCTGCCAGGTGCGCCGCCACAGCGTCGCGAAGAACAGCAGGGCGCAGATGACGGCGATGCAGAACAGGATCGTCTTCGCCGGCAGATACGCGTTCGCGTCCACGTAGCGCAGGCCCGTCCAGTTGCCCGTCGCCTTGAAGTCACTGGACTTCACCGCGAGGCCGTACCGGTCGAGCCAGTAGGCCACGGCCTTGAGCGTCACGAAGATGCCGAGCAGCACCGACAGATGGCCCGTCGACGCCGCCGTCGCCCGCGCGCCGGGGCTGGTGATCCGCAGCCCGCCGTACAGGTAGTGCGTGAGCGCGGCGGCGATCAGCGAGAGCACAGTGGCCGCGAAGCCGAAGCCGAGCAGGAAGCGGTACCAGGGAAGGTCGAACGCGAAGAACGACACGTCCATGTGGAACTGCGGGTCCTTCTGACCGAAGGAGACGCCGTTCACCCACATCAGCCACGTGCGCCACTGGCCCGCGGCGGACGCGCCCGCGATCAGGCCGACCAGCGTGGCGATGCCGAACAGCAGCCACTTCTTGTACGGCGCGATGCTCATGCGGTACCGGTCGAGGCTCTGCTGCTCCATCGACATGGCGCTCAGCGGCGGGCGCAGCCGGTGCGCCAGCCAGATGTTCACGCCGACCGCGGCCGCCATGAGCAGGCCGAAGACGAAGAACAGGCCTACCTTGGTCCACAGGGTCGTCGTGAAGACCGACGAATAGTTGACCGAGCGGTACCAGAGCCAGTCCGTCCAGAACCCCGCGAACATGACGAAGAGCATGGCCAGTACGGCCAGGATGCCCAGTGTCATGAGCAGGGTCCGGACGCGACGGGACGGTCGGCCCACTCTGATCCGTGGCCCCGTCGGGCCTCCGCCGCGGTCCGGCATCTGGAAAGCCAAGGTGCGCACCTCGAAGTTCGATGTTGATTCTGTTGATCCGTCAGGGCCCGGTGATCGTGGACCCACACCTATGCAACTTACTCACGCTTTACTCGGTTCCCGTTTCTCGGGACTAACGAGGCAGGATTGTGACCATGTCCAACACTCCCATGGCAGCGAGCCCCCTCACCCGTGCCGTGCTCGAGATCGACGAGTACGCGTCCGGCCTGGGCTGGGACCGGCCCGCCCGCCTCTTCGCGCTCGTCGACACGGCGCGACTGCGCACCCAAGAACCCGGCCTCGCCTCGCAGCTCGGCCTCGACAACTCCCCGGAAGACACCGGCCTCACCCCCATCGAGCAGGAGGAGCTACCCGAGGGCAAGCCGCTCGACGAGTTCCTCGGCACCATCGCCTGGCCGGACGCGGTGGCGGGCTGCGCGCTCACCGTGGAGCGCATGATGCTGCCGCCGTCCGCGGAGACCTCCGTCCCGGAGGGGCTCAGCGAGGGCCGGCTCGCGAAGTGGGTGGCTGAGCACCCGGACCGTCAGGAGGTCCGCATGACGGTCGCGGTGCTGCGTGACGGTGCGCGCGAGTCGGCCCTGCGGCTGCGCGAGAAGGACTCCGCGACGGAGGTCCTCACGGGCTCCGACCTGGTCCCGGGCCTCGCGGACGCGCTGGCGGCGACGTTCGCCGAGTAACGCGGCGCTCATGCGTGTGCGCCGCCGCCGGGTTCTCCGGCGGCGGCGCAGTCGTCTGTCACTTCTTGGCGGTGCACTGCGGCAGGTCCGCGGTGTCGCCCTTGCGGATGTCCTTGAGGGCGTCCACCGCGTTGTCGATGGTGTCCACCTTGACCAGCGTGAGCCCGTCGGGGATGTCCTTGGCCGCGGTGGCGCAGTTGTCCTTCGGCGTCAGGAAGTACTCGGCGCCCTTGTCGCGCGCGCCGACGGTCTTCATCTCGATGCCGCCGATCGGGCCGACCTTGCCGCTGTCGTCGATGGTGCCGGTGCCCGCCACGAACTTGCCTCCGGTGAGGTCGTCCGGGGTCAGCTTGTCGACGATGCCGAGCGCGAACATCAGTCCGGCGCTGGGGCCGCCGACGTCCGCCAGCTTGATGTCGATGGTGAACGGGAAGGTGTGGTCGGTGCCCGCCTGGATGCCGACGATCGCGCGGCCGTCCTTCGCCTTCTCCGTGGTGATCTCGACGTCGTCGGTCTCCGTCGGCTCCTTGCCGGCCTTCTCCGCCGCGGCCGCCTCCTTGACCGGGACGACGCTGAAGACGACGTTCTGGCCCGGCTTGTGCTTGGTGACCAGCTTGGCGACGTCCGTCATCTCCTTCACGGGCGTGCCGTCGACCTTCTTGATGACGTCGCCCGCGTGCAGCTTGCCCTCGGCGGGGCTCTTCTTGAAGACGGTGGAGACGACGACCTGCGACTTCACCGGGAGGTCCAGCTCCCGCAGCGCCGCGACCTTGGCGCTCTCCTGGGACTGGCTGAACTCCTCCGCGTTCTCCTGGGACGACTGCTGCTCCGTCTTGCCGTCCGGGTAGAGGGTGTCGTGCGGCACGACGATGTTGTCGTGGGCCAGCCAGCCGTAGACGGCCTCCGCGATGTTCATGTTGTAGTCGGCGCTCGTGACCCGGACCGTGGTCATGTTCAGGTGACCGGTCGTCGGGTACGTCTTGTGGCCGGAGATCTGCAGCACCGGCTCGCCGCCGTGGTCGCCGAGGGTGTTCACCGTGGGGCCCGGGGACATCTCCGCGTACGGAACTTTGATCAGGACTCCCGCGCAGAGCAGCGCGATCAGCATCAGGGTGGAGGCGAGCATCGTCGCGGTGCGGCGTGGCATGGAACGACAGTACGGGACCTGTCTGTCAGTGCACCCCTGGGGCCAGTCCGTACGAGGGCGTCAAGCTCCGGGGAGCGCCATCGGGTCCACCAGGCCCCTCAGTGCAACTTCTCCATGGCCTTGCGGAAGGCCGCGTAGCCATTGAGTTCCGTGACGTCGCCCGTCTTGCCCGACTTGCGGTTACGAGTGGCCCAGCCACCCCAAAGACCCGCACCGACAGCCGCCGCAAGCGGAATCAGCAACCAGGCAAGTGATGCCATGTCGACCTCCCGACCCCATGAGCGACCGCAACTGACTGATCAGCAGATTAACCATCCGCTCCATCAACGCTCACGCCAGGGGTCGGGTTACGCAACCGGAAGCTCGCGGGCCAACTGGCTTTGCAGAAGGGACGACAGACTCAAGCGTCGGACTCCGTCCGCCTCGGCCACCGCAGCGCTCAGCAGGCGCCGACCCACTCCTCTTGCCCGTCGGAGAAGCGCTGGTGCTTCCAGATCGGCACCTCGTGCTTGAGGTCGTCGATCAGCTTGCGGCAGGCGGCGAAGGCCTCCCCGCGGTGCGGGCAGGAGACGGCGACGACGACCGCCAGATCACCCACCGCCAGGTCACCGACGCGGTGGACGGCGGCAAGGGCACGTACCGGGAATTCCGCGACGACCTTCTCGGCCACTCGGCGCATCTCGGCCTCGGCCGTGGGGTGGGTCGAGTACCCCAGCTCGTCGACATCCGCGCCGCCGTCGTGATTGCGCACGGTCCCCACGAAGAGCGCCGTGCCGCCGGCGGCGTCGTCACCGACGGCCCGGAACACCTCGTCCAGGGAGAGCGGGGTGTCACGGATCGCCAGAAGCCGGATCGGATCCTGGCCGGCCTGCTCGCCGGGGTGCTCGTTCGTGGTGCGTGCCATACGGCCATCGTGCCGCACGGCACGGACATCACGGAATACCGCTTTCCCCCGGCACGCGCGCGTACCGCTTTGGAGATCCCTACAGTCCACCCGTCTCCGTTACGGGCAGGCGTTCCGCCTGTACTCGCTGTGCGCAGGGCATGCCGCCCGTCCCCGTTGCGGGCAGGCCTTCCGCCTGTGCCCGTTGTGGGCACAGGCACACCACCCGTCCTCGCTGTGCGCAGGCATGCCACCCGTCCTCGTGTTGGGCAGACGCGCCGCACGGCGGGCCCACCTGGCTGCCCCGTTGTGGGCAGGCGTGTCCAAAGGCGGGCCCATCCTGGCCGTCCCCATTGTGGGCGCCGGACGAAGCGAGGTGCCCTCCGTGAGGGCCGCCGGGGTGAGTCAGATCCGGCGGCGGGCCTTCCGCGCTCGGCGGACGACCGCGGCCGCGCCCAGCAGCGCGACGGTTGCGCCCGCAGCACCCGCGGCGGTCGCGTCCTTGCGCCCGAGTCGACGCCCGGCGACCGTACGCCTGCCGGACACCTCCTCCAGCAGCTCCGCGAGAACCTCCTCATTGGTCCACTGCGGCCGCCACCCCGCGTCATGCAGCCTGCTGACGCTGACCACCCACGGATACATCGTGTACGCCAGGTCACCGGCCGGAGACGGAGTGAGACCGATCCGATGCAGCCGCGCCGCAGCGCCGAGCGCGACGGTGGAGGGCAGCTCCATGCGCCGGATCTCGCTGAGCTCCTCGACCTCTTCCTGCTCGAGCCACCCGTCACAGCCGACGGCGAGCTCCCCCTCGACCTTCTCCAGGACGGCGTACTCCAGGGCGCTGCACAGATCCTCGACGTGGCAGAACTGCCAGGCCGGCCGCGACCCCGCCACCACAAGGAGGCGAGGCGACTCGAAGTAGCGCGTGAGCGCCGTGTCCGTGCCGCCCACGAGAATGGCGGGCCGCACGACGGTGACGTTCAGACCGGGGTGCGCACGCGGCGCACGCCGGGCGAGCCGCTCGACCTCCAGGAGGTCACCGACCCCGGTCGCCTCCGCGGTCGCGCGCAATTCGGCGTCTTCGGAGAGGGGCAGTTCGTTCTCGGCCAGCGCTCCGTAGACCATCGCCGACGTGCACAGGACGACGCGGTGGACGCCCGCCGCGGCGGCCGCCGTCAGCACGGTCTGCGTACCACGCACGTTGTACGCCGTACGGGCGGCGGCGTCGGTCTCCAGGTCGAGATCGAGCGCGAGGTGCACCACGACGTCCGCGCCCCGCAGCTTCTCGGCGATCGCGGGGTCCCGGACGTCCAGGATGTGCCACTGGGCCTGGGCGCATTCGCCCCGGCGCTCGTCGATGGCGATGACCTGCTTGATCTCTTCCGACGCCGCGAGGCGCTCGGTCAGCAGCGCGCCCACGCCGGACGCGGCGCCCGTGACGGCTACCACCGGCCCGCGGACGGGGGCCGGAGTTGAGAGGTTTCGCGCTGCGCGAACCTGTGGATCTGGGGAACTCACCGGGCGTCTCCAGCGGTTGTCTTCAGTAGATACGCGAATGACGCGTACGTACCAGGTGGCATCCATCCTGCCGCAGGCCATGAGTAGGCGAAGCACTGAGGCCCGAACCCGTCACGGTGTCTACGCTGGGTGGTGTTGTAGGGCAGCCGCCGCCGGAACCGTACCGGCGGCCTGACGAGCCGAGGAATCCCGTGAGTGACACCCCATTCGGATTCGGCCTTCCGCCGGAGGAGCCGGAAGACGGCGACGAGGGCAAGAAGAAGGACACCCCCGGAGGGGGAGGGCAGGGCGCCGGTGGCCCCGCGAACCCGTTCGGTTTCGGGGGCTTCCCCGGAGCGGGCGGCCAGGGCGGCGGCGACAATCCGTTCGCCGCGATGTTCGGTTCGATGAACCCGAACGACCTGGGTGCCGCCTTCCAGCAGCTCGGCCAGATGCTCTCGTACGAGGGCGGCCCGGTGAACTGGGACATGGCCAAGGACATCGCCCGCCAGACCGTCTCCCAGGGCACGGCGGACGGCGTCAAGGACGCCAGCGTCGGCCCCGCCGAGCGCTCCGCCGTCGAGGAGGCCGTGCGCCTGGCCGACCTTTGGCTGGACGACGCGACGTCGCTCCCCTCGGGCTCCGGCGTGGCCGTGGCCTGGAGCCGCGCCGAGTGGGTCGAGGCGACCCTCCCGGTGTGGAAGGAGCTCGTCGACCCGGTCGCCGAGCGTGTGGGCCTGGCCATGGGCGATGTGCTGCCCGAGGAGATGCAGGCCATGGCGGGCCCGCTGATCGGCATGATGCGCTCCATGGGCGGCGCCATGTTCGGCCAGCAGATCGGCCAGGCCGTGGGTGTGCTCGCGGGCGAGGTCGTCGGTTCCACCGACATCGGCCTGCCGCTCGGACCGGCCGGCAAGGCCGCGCTGCTGCCCGTGAACATCGAGTCCTTCGGCAAGGACCTCGGCATCGACAAGGACGAGGTGCGGCTCTACCTGGCCCTGCGCGAGGCCGCCCACCAGCGGCTCTTCGCCCACGTGCCGTGGCTGCGCTCGCATCTGTTCGGCGCGGTCGAGGGGTACGCGCGCGGGATCAAGGTCGACACGGCCAAGCTGGAGGACGTGGTCGGCCAGCTCGACCCGCAGAACCCGGAGCAGCTGCAGGAGGCGCTCCAGCAGGGCATGTTCCAGCCGGAGGACACCCCCGCCCAGAAGGCCGCCCTGGCCCGTCTGGAGACCGCTCTGGCGCTCGTCGAGGGCTGGGTGGACGCCGTGGTGCACGCCGCCGCCAAGCCGCGTCTGTCGTCGGCCGACGCGCTGCGCGAGACGCTGCGCCGCCGCCGTGCGACGGGCGGCCCCGCGGAGCAGACCTTCGCCACGCTGATCGGCCTCGAGCTGCGTCCGCGCCGACTGCGGGACGCCTCGCGCCTGTGGGCCTCGCTCACGGACGCGCGCGGTGTGGACGGGCGCGACGGCCTGTGGGCGCACCCGGACATGCTGCCGACGGCCTCCGACCTGGACGACCCCGACGGCTTTGTGCACCACGAGCAGCTGGACTTCTCCGAGCTGGACAAGATGCTCGGCGAGGCGGCGGGCGGCGGCGCCGCAAAGCCGGACCTCAAGAAGGACCAGAGCGGCGACCAGGCCGACGAGGACAAGGGCGACAGCGACAAGTGAGTCTGTACGACGACGCCGTCCTCGTACTGAAGGCGTACGAGAACGAGGACGGCGACCAGGCCGAGCTGCGCCAGTTCTATCTGGACCACTTGGCCGTTCACCCTGACGACGGTATGTGGAAGGCCTGCACGGACGGGCATGTGACGGCGAGCGCGCTGGTGATCGACCCGTCACGCGGCCGTGTGCTCCTGACGCTGCACAAGAAGCTGCAGATGTGGCTGCAGATGGGCGGCCACTGCGAGCCGGGCGACGCGGCCCTTGCCGCGGCGGCGCTGCGGGAGGCGACGGAGGAGTCCGGCATCCCGGGGCTGACCCTGCTGCCGGGCGGTCCCGTCCGCCTGGACCGGCACCCGATCCCGGGCCCCTGCACCCAGCACCTGGACGTGCAGTACGCCGCGCTGGCCCCCGAGGACGCCGTCGAGGCGATCAGCGACGAGTCACTGGACCTTCGCTGGTTCCCGTACGACGAGGTGGCGGCCGTGGCCGACGAGTCGGTCGTACGCCTGGTGGAAGCGACGAGGAAGCGGTTGTAAGGCAACCACGGGGGCGCCCCTGGAAGGGGCGCGGGGAACTGCGCGACCAGCCACAGCCGGCCCGCAGTTCCCCGCGACGTGTTCCCTGCTCTCCCCGCGGAGCGCTCAGCTCCAGACGTTGCCCTGGTTCTGGCCCCTGGCACCCTGCTGCCCCATACCGAACTGGGCCCTGGCGCCCTGCCCGATAACGGCGTTCTGCGGCGGCAGCATCTCGCTGGGCTGGACCAGCGCGTAGCCCTGGCCCATGAAGCTGAGCTCCCAGCCCTCACCCGTGTTGCCGCGGCGCCGCCACACGCCCGATGAGTGCGTCTGGGCCTGCATCTGCACCCGCAGACCGTTGGACCAGGCGACGATCGCGTCGGCGTCGGCGTTCACGTACTTGTCGGGCGTGACCTCCATCATCAGCGGCAGCCCGGAGGTCATCAGGGCGACCTTGCCGCGTCCGGTGATGTTGAGCTGGTACTTGCCCGAGCCGGAGATGCCGTACTGGCTGTCCACGGCGATGACCTGGTGGGTCAGCGACGAGTCGAGCGCGAGGACATAGCTGCTGTCCACGGTCAGACCGTCCCGGTCCACATCCACTACGTGGATGTACTGGGCGAGGTTGGCGAGATAGACCGTGCCCTGGCCGTGGCAGCGCATCAGGTCGAGGCCCTCGCCGGTGTGCGCGCGGGCGCGCTGGTTGCCCTGGCTCTGGTACTCGGCGTCGAACTCGATCAGACCCTGGTAGGCGACCATGGCGCCCTTGCGGGCCAGGATGTCGTCGTGGCCCTCCAGGGCGACCCGCAGCAGCTGCGGGTTCTGGACGGTGTAGCGCTCCTGAGTCTGCTGCTCGGTGTGCGCGAAAAGTGGGCTCTGCATGGTGTGTTGTTCCCCCTCAGCCCCGTGCCCGGAGACGGTCGGTGCTGTCCTCGCTGGGCTGTACGACGACGATGCCCTCTCCGGAGAAGCCCATCTGGTAGGCCTCGCCGCTGCCGCGCCCGATGAGCGAGCCGGCCTTGAAGCTGCGCTTGCCCTTCACCTTGAGGTTCGGGGACCAGGCGAGCAGCGCGTCCGGATCGACGTACGTCTCGTCGTCGCCACGACCGCAGTCGACGACGACCGGGGTGCCGCGGGAGGTCAGTGCGACCCAGCCCTGGCCAGAGATCTTGACGTTCCACAGGCCCTGACCGGCGAACTTGGCCATGCCCTTGACCCGCTCGACGCCCCACTGGAGGGACGCGTCGAAGGCGAGCAGGTTCGTGCCGTTCACCGAGAGCGAGTCGCCCGCCAGGTTGATGACGACGACGTCGGCTCCGTAGTCGGCGAGATAGAGCAGGCCGTCTCCGGAGCACTTCATCAGGGGCGCGCCCTCGCCGGTCATCCACTCGCGCGCGACCTGACGGACGGCGGGCGGATTCGGCTCGTACTGCACGAACCCTTCGTAGGCGACCATCGACCCCACGCGCGCGAGGAGGTCGTTTCCGGTCTGCATCGCCACCTTGAGCATGTGGTGGCCATGGGTCTCCATACGGGCGGCGACGGGCGCCGGGGCAAAGCCCGAGAGTTGCTGATTCATGACGGGCTCCCTCAGACCTCGTACGGCTGGACGATGATGAAGTTGCCGGGCGCACCCCGGAACTGGAGGTTCACGCTCTCCCCCGTGGAGCCGGCGTACGCGTTGCTGCGCAGCCGGACCTGGCTGGAGACGATGGCCTGCGCCGCCGCCGACCAGGCGACCACGGCGTGGCAGTCGGCGAACGTCGTCGGCGTGACGGGCAGCACGACGGGTACGCCGTGCGTCTTGACGATGACCGTGCCGGTGCCCTGGAACTGCATCACGAACAGCGCGCCACCGGGGATGCCGTGGCCCTCGATCCTGCGCACCTCGTGCTGGAGCGTCTCGTCGAACGCCAGGACGTTCTCAGCGGAGACACAGATCGCGTCCCCCTGGAGCTCGATGGGGTGCAGATGGGTGGCTTCCTCGGCGAGGAAGACCTGGCCGCGGCCGGAGCAGCGCATCAGCTGCATCTCCTGGCCGGTCTGGTTGCCCACGACGCGGCCCGCGAAGCCCGCGCCCTTGTAGCTGAATTCGACCTTGCCCTGGTAGAGCACCATGCTGCCCTGGCGGGCAAGGATAGGCTGCTCGGCGACGCCGAGGTCGACGCGGATCAGCTTCTCGTTCTGCTGCGTCCAGCGCTGACCGGTGGGCGCCTCGCGGTACTTCTGGAGGGCGGATGCCACACCGGCGCCCTGAGGTGCCGCGCCCTGCGGGGCGGCGGGCTGGCCGGGGAACTGGCCCCCCTGGGGCTGCTGGCCGTACCCAGGAGGCATCGGGGCTGCGGGCTGCTGCCCGTACCCGGGAGGCATCGGCGCCTGGGGCTGCTGGCCGTAACCCGGAGGGGGCGGCGCGGTCTGGCCCGGGGCCTGCTGCTGGCCGGGGACCTGGCCGAACTGCGGCTGCTGCGGAGGCTGCTGCTGGCCCGGCTGCCCGTACGGCGCGGCCGGCGCAGGCGGCACGGCGCCGCCCTGCGGCTGGTTCATGGGCGCCACGATGGTCTGCGCGGCGTGCACCGACGGGTCGGCTGGAGCGGGCGCCGGAGGCGGCGTCGCGCCCTGCGGCGGCGCGAAGTTCTGCGCGGGAGCCGGGGCCGGAGCGGGCGCCGGGGCAGGCGCCTGCGGAGGCGCGGCGGCCGCCGGAGCGCCGAACGCGGGCGGAGCCGCGGCGGCCTGGGCGGGCGGTGCGAAGGACGGTGCACCGGCCTGCGGCTGCTGCGCGGCGGGCTCCTCTTCGGCGACCTCGCCGCCGAAGTTCTTCAGGAGCGCGTCGAGCCCACCGTCGAAGCCCTGCCCGATCGCGGCGAAGCGCCAGACGTCCTTCAGGTAGAAGTCGCCCAGCATCACCGCGCGTTCGGTGGAGAACTCGGAGCCGTTGAAGGAGTAGCGGGCCACTTCCTCGCCGCCCGCGACGATCCGGATGTAGCCGGGGGCGACCTGCGACATCTGCCCGGCGCCGTCGATCGTCGCGGTGAACGACAGCTTCTGGATCTTTGCCGGGATCCGGTCCAGCGTGACCCGGAAGGACTCCGTGTCGCCGGCCTGCGCGCCGAGGAGCTGGATGGACTCCTCGGGGGACTTCGGCTGGTTGAAGAAGATGAAGTAACTGTCGTCCGACAGGCGCTCGTCCGCGTCCAGGCCGAAGCAGCTGATGTCGAAGCTCAGTCCGGGTGCTGAGATCTGCACACCTACGTACAGATCGGTCCCCGAAGTGAGGTCACTGATCTTGGCCTTGTGGCCGCGTTGGAATTCCCTGGCCATACGTAACGACCGTCCCCCATCCCGAATGTAAATGCGTCGCGCCAGGCTAACCGCAAAGTCCGACAGTGAGCCAAGCCGGTACAGACCCGGTACACAACCCCGCCATCCCGCCTACACAACCTCGGCGTCCCGCGGCAGTTCACTCCTCGCGGGCGGCGGGCACATGGGGCAGCCGGTCGGCCGCGACCACGCCTTCGAGGTACCCGCGGGCCCGCTCCGTACGGGGATAGGCCTCCAGGAGCCGCCAGAAGCGGGGGCCGTGTCCGGGGACGAGGAGATGCGCGAGCTCGTGGACGAGGACGTAGTCGACGACGTACTCGGGCATGCCCTGCAGCCGGTGCGAGAGGCGGATGCTGCCCTCCGACGGGGTGCACGATCCCCACCGGGTGTTCTGGTTCGTTACCCAGCGAACGGACGACGGCCTGGCCCGGCCCTCGAAGTACTGCTCGGACAGCAGCTCGGCGCGCTCGGCCAGTTCCGCGTCGCCCAGGACCCGCTTGCTCTCCTGGGCCGCGAGCTTGTCGAGCATGACGTCGACCCAGCGCTTCTCCTCCGCCTCGGACATCCGGGCGGGGATGAGCACGACGGTACGATCCCCCTCCCGGTACGCGGAGACCGTTCTGCGGCGGCGGGCGCTCCGTCTGACCTCGACCGCACTCGCCCCCGAGCCGGGTGACGGCGGGCTGGTCGTGCTGCGCTGTGGATTTCCGGCGCGGTGCAGTGGGTCGGCGGGCACGCCCCGACGTTACCCGCTGGGTGTGGGGGAAGTCCCGCCTCCGGGACGGTTCGGCGGTGTTCCCCTCCCCGTGCGATCGATTAGTACGACGAATGCCCACTGCCTGTGGACAACTTTCCGCGGCCGTTCGCCGCGGCGGGCATTCTGGCAGTCGACCGGCGATGCGGACGGGGACCGCGCCGGAGGACAACAGGGGACACGGGGGACGACCATGCATCCGATCTTGAAGCCGGCACTGCGCCGCGGCTGGCGCGACCTGAACACCGTCCAGTTCGGCGTGGCGCCCGCGCACGCGCTGGTGCTCGGCCCGGTGGACACGGCGACGGGCAGCTTTCTCAACCTCCTTGACGGGACACGCGGGCTGCCGCTCCTGCGCGAGGAGGGAAAGCGGATGGGCCTGCCCGACGATCACGTGGACACCCTGGTGCGACGGCTGTCCAGAGCCGGACTCCTGGACGACGCGACGGGCGGCGGTCCGGCCGCCGATGCCCTGCGCAAGCGGAGCGGAGCCATGGACCGGTTGCGCCCCGATCTGACCTCTCTGTCGGTGGTGACTCCCGAACCGGGCGACGGCATGCGGAAGTTGGCGGCGCGCCGCGCCATGCGGGTCCAGGTCCGGGGCACAGGCCGGGTGGGCGCCGTGCTGGCGTCGGTCCTTGCGGGGGCCGGCGTAGGGCAGGTCGATGTGCGGGACGGGGGCCTCGTCGAACCGTGGGACGTGGCGCCGGGAGGTCTGCCCGCCGATGCGGTCGGGGACAGGAGGGACGCGGCGGCGCGGCGGGCGGTGCGGCGCTCGGCTCCCGACCGGCCACCCCGGCCGGGCAGGGCCGATGAGGGGGAGCCCGGTCTCTCCCTCGTGGTCATCGCGCCGCGGGACGGACTCGACGCCCATGCCCCCGACCCGGTCGCCGCCGAGCCGCTGGTCTCCTCGGGGACACCGCATCTCTATGCGGGGGTGATCGAGGGAACCGGAGTGGTGGGGCCGCTCGTCCTGCCGGGAGCGACGGCGTGTGCGGGCTGTCTGTCGCTGGAGCGGGCGGACCGGGATCCCACCTGGCCGCGCATGCTGGCCCAGTGGCGTTCTGGGCACGCGCGTCATGTGACGGCGTGCGATCTGGCACTGTCGACCACGGTCGCCGGCCTTGCCGCGGCGCATGCGCTCGCCTTTCTGGACGGGGCGGCGCCGGCGAGCGCGGGGGTCCGCTGGGAGGCCTCCGTGCCCGCTCTCGACTGGCACACACGGCCGGTGCTCCCCCATCACTCGTGCCCGTGCGGGGCGGGTGCGGTGGATAAAGGGGAACACCCCGCCGGGACCCGAGAGCCGCACGACACAATGGCCGGGTAGGCGCCTGACAAGGCGCGGCTGTCTGGGACTTGGAGGGGCGCATGTCTGATCTTCCCCGGAAGGCGGTTACCCGTACCGCCAAACTGGCCGCGCTGCCACTCGGCTTCGCCGGGCGCGCGACCTGGGGGCTCGGCAAGCGGATCGGGGGCAAGTCGGCGGAGATCGTCGGGCGCGAGCTGCAACAGCGCACGGCGGAGCAGCTGTTCAAGGTGCTCGGCGAGCTCAAGGGCGGGGCCATGAAGTTCGGCCAGGCCCTGTCGGTCTTCGAGTCGGCGCTGCCCGAGGAGGTCGCGGGGCCCTACCGCGCCGCGCTGACGAAGCTGCAGGAAGCGGCGCCACCGATGCCGACGAGCACCGTGCACGCCGTGCTCGAGGAGCGGCTCGGCGAGGACTGGCGCGAGCTGTTCCTGGAGTTCGAGGACAAGCCCGCGGCCGCCGCGTCGATAGGGCAGGTCCACCGGGCGGTGTGGGAGGACGGGCGCGAGGTCGCGGTCAAGGTGCAGTATCCGGGGGCGGGCGAGGCGCTGCTCTCCGATCTGAACCAGCTCAGCCGGTTTGCCCGGCTCCTGGGGCCGCTGATTCCGGGGATGGACATCAAGCCGCTCATCACGGAGCTGCGCGACCGGGTCTCCGAGGAGCTCGACTACGGCCTGGAGGCGCAGGCACAGCAGGCGCACGCCGAGGAGTTCGCGGACGATCCGGATGTCGTGGTGCCCGCGGTGGTGCACCAGTCCGAGCAGGTACTCGTGACGGAGTGGATCGACGGCGTACCGCTGTCGGAGGTGATCGCGGACGGCACGCGCGAGCAGCGCGACCGGGCCGGACAGCTCCTGGCCCGCTTCCTCTTCTCGGGCCCGGCGCGCACGGGCCTGCTGCACGCTGATCCGCACCCGGGCAACTTCCGTCTGCTGCCCGACGAAAAGGACGGCTGGCGGCTGGGCGTCCTCGACTTCGGCACGGTGGACCGCTTGCCCGGCGGGCTCCCCGTCACGATCGGCGAATCCCTGCGGATGACACTGGAGGGCGAGGCCGCCGCGGTCTACGAGATGTTGTGCGAGGAGGGCTTCGTCAAGGAGACGGTCGACCTCGAGCCGGACGCGGTGCTCGACTATCTGCTGCCGATCATCGAACCGATGCTGGTCGAGGAGTACACGTTCACGCGCGGCTGGATGCGCAGCCAGGCGGCGCGGGTCGCCGATCCGCGCTCCCCCGCCTACCAGTTGGGCAAGCAGCTGAACCTGCCGCCCGCGTATCTGCTGATCCACCGTGTGACGTTGAGCACGATAGGGGTGCTCTGTCAGCTCGGGGCGACGGTGCGGATGCGGGACGAGCTCGAGGCGTGGCTGCCGGGATTCCTGGAGGAGGAGCTCGAGTTCGAGGAGGAGCTTGAGGAGGAGGCGGCCGAAGACCCGGCGGCCGGGGCCTGAGGTGGTGGCTCGCGCCTGAGGTGATGGATCGCGCTCACCACCAGGAGGAGTCGAGCCGTCCCTCGATGGATCTGAGGTTCTCGCGCGCGCAGGATTCGCAGAAGTAGCGGCGGGTGCCGTTCTCCACGGAGCAGGTCCAGGTGAGCGGCGCGCCTTCGGCGACCGTTCCGCAGCGGGAACACACGAGATTCTCGGCGCCCGCGGGCTGAGGAGGCTGCTGGTCCACCCGGCGACCCTATCGCCGCTTCCGGAGCTTCGCCCGGCACAACGCACCGCGGGGGCCGGTCCGTTCGGACCGGCCCCCGCGGGCTCTTTCGTGGCGCGCCCTGTTGGGGCGCTCAGCCGATGCCTCGGCTTGTCGGGCGTCTGGTCAGTGCATGACCGCCATGGCGAGCGCGCGCCGGGCACGCAGTGACGCGCGCTCCGCGCGGCGCTGCATCCGGCGGGCTGCCATCAGTCGCGCGGCCGGACGCTGGGCCTCGGCCTCACGCATGCGTTCGTGCATATGCGCACGAGCCATGGCTTCTGGGATGAGTTGCATCTCGCGGGTCCTGTTCTGGCGCGAGTCGTTCGCGCCGGTGGTGGTGAAGTCCGGGGTGGCTGAGCCGGCGGGCTCGGTCGTAACTGCTGCCTTCATCGGGGCCTGCTTCTGAGGGTCGTGCGTCAGGGGGCGATCGATCGTTCCGGTGATGCTCATGCCGCGACCGGGTTCTTGCGCGGACGGCCACGCGGCCGCTTGCGGGCCACGACGACGCCCTGGACGAAGAGCTCGCCGCCCCAGACGCCCCACGGCTCACGCCGCTCCTTGGCGCCGGCCAGGCAGGCCTCCATCAGCGGGCAGGTACGGCAGAGGGACTTGGCGTACTCGACGTCCGCCGGCGACTCGGCGAAGAAGACCTCCGGGTCGTAGGCACGGCAGGGGACGGGTACGCCGAGGTTCTCGATGGCGTCGTCGAGCGCGGTGAGCGCGGTGAGGGGAGTCAAGGTGGAGTCCTCCGTAGGAACGGGCGGGGGGAGCGTCTCTGAAGGCGGTACGGACGGGGCGTGCGCTTCGAGTTGCACGGTGGTGTTCTTCCTCGTCTGGTCGTGCCGGCCTGGGTCGGCCGGTTGGCGGCTGGTACCGGGTCTTGCTCTTGGCCCCTTCGCTCTGTCTCCCTGTTTTGGGGAAAACAGAAGGGCCGCGGATCCCGGGTGGGGTTCCGCGGCCCTGAAGGCGCCGGTCTGATCGAGGATCAGACTGGATCACTCCAGGGTTCGAGCCCACGGAAGGCCCACATCGTGTGGTGGTGCGTCGTCTGCTTCTTGGCTCCGGCACCGGCTGCGGCAAAGGCATAGGCCTGCGCCTGTGCCGTCGCTACTGCTTCCGGTGCCCTGGTCGCTCGCTCACTGCCTTCATTGACCTCAAGCATCGGGAGAACGTTGAGAGCGGTGCGCGGGAAAGCGAGAGGCAGGACGGAGGACTCCGGACGGATGGCGGCGGCAGCGATGCCACCGGACAGACCGGTGCCCAGGTTCGAGAAGCCGAGCAGGCAGGAAGCGACGACCGAGCGATCGGTCATTTTCGCGGTGCTGATGAAGCTCTGGTTGATGCTGATCACTGGAATCGCCTCCTCTCGGCGTCTATGGGATCGACCGAAACCGATCCTGCGGGCTATTAAGTACAGCACGGGGCGAGGGCTTCGGAGAAGCCGCCGTTCCCGTGCTTAAGAACCTATGGGTCTTCCTTGCGCATGCGCAAACTATTTTTTCGACGAGTTTGAATCAGTTCCCATCGGCGCCCCTTACAGGCTCTTGACCTGCGCAGATGGCCAGGACATCGGCGCCGAAGCGATGAAACTTACGAACGCCGACGCCGGGGATCCGGGCCAACTCGCCCTCGTCGTCCGGCTCGGCCTCCGCGATGGCGATCAAGGTCTTGTCCGTGAAGACGCAGTACGCGGGCTGTCCCAGCTGCTTCGCCTGGCCCGCGCGCCACTCCCGCAACCGTTCGTAGAGCCCCTCGTCCATGTCGGACGGGCAGTCCTCGCACCGCATGAGCTTCATCTCGCCCGCGTCGGTCAGGGACCGTCCACAGACCCGGCACCTGGCCGGCGTCCTGCTGGTGCGCCGACGGCTCCGGGCACCACCGCTCCCCTCGGCGGAGCCGCTGCCGCGCTCCACCCCGCCAGGTCCGCCGCCGGCCGCCCGGGCTCCCGCGCCCGCACCGGATCCCGGGCGCAGTCCGTCGAGGAAGCGGCTGGGGCGGCGGTTGGGGCGTCCGCCCGGCGAGCGGGAAAGGGCCCAGGACAGGGAGAGGTGGAGGCGGGCCCGGGTGACGCCCACGTAGAGCAGGCGGCGCTCCTCCTCGATCTGCTCATCGGTCTTGGCGTACGTGATCGGCATCATGCCCTCGGCGAGACCGACCAGGAAGACGGCGTCCCACTCCAGGCCCTTGGCCGCGTGCAGCGAGGCGAGGGTGACGCCCTGCACGGTGGGCGCGTGCTGGGCGGCCGCACGCTCGTCGAGCTCCGCCACGAGGTCGGAGAGGGTCGCATCCGGCTTGGCCCGCACGAAGTCCTCGGCCAGGCGCACGAGGGCCGCCAGAGACTCCCAGCGGTCACGGGCCGCGCCGGAGCCCGCCGGGGGCTGGGTCGTCCAGCCCTTCGTGGACAGGACGGCCCGCACCTGCGACGGCAGGTCCACGACGTCGTCGAGGAGTGCGTCGTTGCCGCCGAAGCGGGCCGCTCCGCGCAGGGCCGCGCCCGCCTCGCGGACCTCCGTGCGCTCGAAGAACCGCTCGGCGCCACGCAGCTGGTAGGGCACGCCCTCGTCGGCGAGCGCCTGTTCGTAGATCTCGGACTGGGAGTTCGTGCGGAAGAGGACCGCGATCTCGCTCGCCGGGACGCCGTCGGCGAGCAGGGCGCGGATGCGGCGGGCTGCGCCCTCGGCCTCGGCGGGCTCGTCCGCGTACTCCGTGTAGACCGGTTCGGCTCCGGCGTCGCGCTGCGAGATCAGTTCGAGGCGGTGGTCGGCGGCGCGGCCCCGGGCCTGGGAGAGCAGGCCGTTGGCGAGGTGGACCACTTGAGGTGTGGAGCGGTAGTCGCGGACGAGCTTGACGACCGTCGCCCCGGGGTGGCGGGTGCGGAAGTTCAGCAGGTGGTCGGGGGTCGCTCCGGTGAAGGAGTAGATCGTCTGGCTGGCGTCGCCGACGACGCAGAGGCTGTCGCGGTCGCCGAGCCACAGCTCCAGGAGGCGCTGCTGGAGCGGGCTGACGTCCTGGTACTCGTCGACCACGAAGTGCTGGTACTGGGCGCGGACCTGGTCGGCGATGTCGTGCCGGTCCTGGAGGATGCCGACGGCGAGCAGCAGGACGTCCTCGAAGTCGATGACCGCGCGGTCGCGCTTGAGGTCCTCGTACGCGGCGTAGAGCTGGGCGATCTCCGCCGCGTCCCGGGGGATGAGGCGGCCCGACTTCGCGGCCGCAGCGACATAGTCGGCGGGCACCGTCTGGGTGACCTTGGACCATTCGATCTCGCTCGTCACATCGCGCAGTTCGTTGCGGTCCAGGCGGATGCGGCAGGCGGCGGCCGCGTCGGCGACGAGCTTGATCTTGCGGTCGACGATCCGGGGCAGCTGGCCACCGACTGCTTTCGGCCAGAAGAACTGGAGCTGGCGCAGGGCCGCGGAGTGGAAGGTGCGTGCCTGGACGCCGGAGGCGCCGAGCTGGCGGAGGCGGCCGCGCATCTCGCCCGCGGCGCGGTTGGTGAACGTGACGGCCAGCACACTGGCGGGCTGGAGGATGCCCGCGCGCACCCCGTAGGCGATCCGGTGGGTGATCGCGCGGGTCTTGCCGGTGCCCGCTCCCGCCAGGACACACACCGGCCCGTGCAGGGCGGTGGCCACCTCGCGCTGCTCCGGGTCGAGCCCGGCGAGCACCGCGTCGGCAGAGTCCGGGACCTGCGGGAAGAGGGTGGAGTGCGTTGCTGATGTCACCCCGCCATGCTGCCAGGTCGCCGGGGGCGTGTGAGCCGGGTTGTCCACAGGGGGGCGTACGCAGTCGTACTAATGCGGGAATGGTGGCCGGGTCACGTACGTTCAGGTCATTGCGATGACGCACCCCGAGCAACAAAGGAGCGCGAGAACATGCCGGGCACTGTGACGATGTACAGCACCACGTGGTGCGGCTACTGCCGCCGGCTCAAGGGCCAGATGGACCGCGAGGGCATCACGTACAACGAGATCAACATTGAGCACGACCCGGATTCCGCGACCTTCGTCGAGAAGGCGAACGGCGGAAACCAGACGGTTCCCACCGTTCTCTTCCCTGACGGCTCGACGCTGACCAACCCGTCGCTCGCGCAGGTCAAGCAGAAGCTGGCCGCCTGAGCGACTAGCCGACGGTGCCCGGCTTCGGCAGGGGCTTTCCGTACCAGAGCTCGATCAGTCGGGCCGCAATCGAGATCCCGTAGGGAGGCTGGACCTCCCCGGACTCGAATGCGGCCCGCAGGTCTTCCCGGGAGAACCAGCGGGCCTCCGAGATCTCCTCGCCGTCCACGTTGATCTCCGAGGACGTGGCGCTCGCCATGAAGCCCAGCATCAGGCTGGAGGGGAAGGGCCAGGGCTGGCTCGCGACGTACTCGACGTCGCCGACCGTGACGCCCGCCTCCTCGAAGACCTCGCGCCGCACCGACGTCTCGATGGACTCGCCGGGCTCGACGAAGCCCGCGAGGGTCGAGAACCGGCCCTCGGGCCAGTGCACCTGGCGGCCCAGGAGAGCGCGGTCCTCGTCGTCCGTGACCAGCATGATCACTGCCGGGTCCGTGCGCGGGTAGTGCTCGGCACCGCACGCCTGGCAGCGGCGGATGTGGCCGGCCGCCGCGATGACGGTGCGCTCGCCGCAGCGCGAGCAGAAGCGGTGCAGGCGCTGCCAGTTCTCCAGGGCGACGGCGTGCACCATCAGGCCCGCGTCACGGGGCGACAGGAGCAGGCCCGCCTCGCGCAGGCCCGCGGGGCGCGCCGACTGGTCCATGCGGCCCGGCAGGGAGTCCTTCTGGAGCGCGAAGTAGCTGACGCCGTCGTCGTCCGTGCCCAGGAAGTAGCGGTGCGCCTCGGTGAGGGGCGCCTCGAAGGACGGCGTCATCACCAGTTCGGTGCTGCCCTCCGGGGTCTCGTCGATGAGCACCTGACCGCCGGAGACCACAAAGACCCGAGTCGTCGGGTGGCTCCAGGCGGCGGCCAGCCAGGCCTCGTCGAGGCGGTGGTGGGCCGCTCGGTCGATGCCGCTCGGTGCGGTGAGCGAGACGGGACGGTCTGCGGTGCGGTCGGTCCAGGTGGTCACAGGTGCTTCCAACTCCCCCGATGGAACGGTTGATTCAGCAGGGCGGTGAGTTCAGTGTGCATCGCGCCAGTGCTCGGCGAGATCGCCCCACAGGTAGGCCGTCGTCTCGACTCCCTTGAGGAGCAGATCGAGCTCGACCTTCTCGTTCGGTGCGTGCCAGCCGTCCGACGGGACGGAGATGCCCAGGAAGAGCACGGGTGCGGCAAGCACGTCCTGGAGGTCGGCCGCCGGTCCCGAACCGCCCTCTCGGGTGAACCGGATCGGCTGCTCGAAGGCCTGTCCCATCGCCCGTACGACGGACTGCAGGGCGGGATGGTCGAGCGGCGTGAGGCACGGGCGCGTGGCTGCGCCGAAGGTGATCGTGTGGCTGATTCCGGCCGGCAGCTGATCGCCGACCCAGGCGCGCACGGCCTCTTCGATACGGTCCGGGTCCTGGCCCGCGACGAGGCGGAAGGAGAGCTTCAGGAGGGCGGACGACGGGATGATCGTCTTGCCGCCCGCTCCTTGATAGCCGCCGCCGATGCCGTTGACCTCGGCGGTGGGGCGGGCCCAGATGCGCTCCAGGGTGGTGTGGCCCGCTTCTCCGTGGGTGGCCCGCGACTTGGCCGTACGCAGCCAGCGGTCCTCGTCGAAGGGCAGCTCCGCGAAGAGTTCGCGCTCGCGGTCGGTGAGTTCGACGATGTCTTCGTAGAAGCCTGGTACGGCCACGCGCGCGTGCTCGTCGTGCAGGGCGGCGACGAGGCGTGCGGCCGCGGTCGCCGGGTTCGGGACGGCGCCGCCGAAGGAGCCGGAGTGGATGTCCTGGTCGGGGCCGTGCAGCTCGATCTCGCAGTCGGCGAGGCCGCGCATGCCGGTGCAGACCGTGGGGGTGTCCTCCGCCCACATGCCGGTGTCCGAGACGATCACGGCGTCGGCCGCGATGCGGTCCTTGTGCTCCTCGATCAGCGCGCGGAAGTTCGGGGAGCCCGACTCCTCCTCGCCCTCGATCAGGAGCTTCAGGTTCACGGCGGGGGCGGTGCGGCCGGTGGCGGCGAGGTGGGCGCGGACGCCGAGTGTGTGGAAGAACACCTGCCCCTTGTCGTCGGCGGCACCGCGCGCGTAGAGGCGGTTTCCCTGGACGACCGGTTCGAAGGGGTCGGTGTGCCAGCCGTCCTCGCGGGCCGCGGGCTGCACGTCGTGGTGGCCGTAGACGAGGACGGTGGGGGCCTTCGGGTCGCCCGACGGCCACTCGGCGAAGACTGCGGGGGCACCGGCCGTCTGCCAGACCTCGGCGGTCGGGAAGCCGGTCTCCTTCAGCTTGGCGGCCAGCCAGTCGGCGCTGCGCCGCACGTCCCCGGCGTGGTCGGGCTGGGCCGACACGGACGGGATGCGCAGCCACTCGGCAAGGTCGTCGAGGAACGCGGCGCGGTGGTTCTGGACATACGAACGGACGGCACTGACGCCATGGGCGGCGCTGACGTCGCTGACCTCGCTGTCAACGGGCTTGCTCATGGTCACGAGCCTAGCCGCCCACCGTGACCGACTCGTCCGGTGGTTCGTCACTCCGCCGCTCACCCGGTTGCACCGCCCGGGTCATCGCCCGGGTCACCGCTCGGTTCCTCCAGGAGGATCCGCTCAAGCTCCGCCCGGCCGGGGAGGCCGGCCGGGCGGGACGTCTCTCCGCTGCGGACGTAGAGGAACGTCGCCTTCACCGACTCCGGGGGCACGTCGTGCTGCTCGGCCCAGGCGAGGCGGTAGACGGCGAGCTGCAGGGGGTCGGCGGTGCGGGCCCTGCTGGTCTTCCAGTCGACGATCTCGTACGTCACGTCGTCGCCGTCGACCTCCTTGTAGACCGCGTCGATCCGGCCGCGGACGACGCGGCCCGCGATCGTCAGCTGGAAGGGCACCTCGACGCGGTGCGGGGTGCGGTGGGCGTACTCGGTGCGCTCGAAGGCCTCCTTGAGGGCCGTCAGGTCGCGCTCGTCGGCGATCTCGGCCTCTCCGGGGGCACCGCCCGGCAGGTCCTCCGGGCCGAGCAGCGGGAGCCGCAGCTCTTCGAAGCGGGTCTCCATCCAGGCGTGGAAGCGGGTGCCGCGGCGGGCGGCCGGCTGCGGCGGCCTGGGCATGGGCCGCGCGAGCTCCTGTGCGAAGCCCTCCGGGTCGGCGGCCAGGCGCAGCACCTCGGACGCGGTGAGCGATCCGGGCACGGGGATGTCCCTGATGGCATCGCGGGCGCGCAGGAGCTCACCGGTCAGCGCGTCCAGGTCCCGGTCCCAGGAGGCGAGCGTGCGGGCCTCCTCCGGAGTGGGACGGGCCCGCTCCGGTACGGCTTCGGACGGGTGCTCCGGGGCAGCCTCGGCCGGGTGCGGACGGGCGTCCGGCGCGGAGGCCTGGTGCGGGACGGCCGCCCGGTGCGAGTCCGCAGGGCGGGGCACCGTCGGGCGTTCCTGGGGCAGGGCGTCCCAGTCCTCCGGGGGGACGTCCGGGAAGTCGGCCTCTTCGTAAGGAGGTTCGTCGTCCTCGGGCGGCGGGGGCCAGTCCGGGTCCTCCGCAGGAGGCGCCTCGTCGTAGGCGGAGGGGTGGGCCGACTCGTGCGAGTGCGCGACCTCCGGTGGCTCGTCGCCCGTCAGGCGGTCCAGGTGGTCGAGGACGGTCCGGGCGGCGGCCCTGCGGCGCTCCAGGGACGCGTCGTCCAGCGGGAGCGGCCACGCGTGCTCGGCGGACGCCTCCGTCAGGGCGGGGTTCTCCTCGCCCTCCTCCGGCTCGTCGGCCCACGCCTCGATCTCGCCGTGGCCCGCCGCGCAGTGTTCGTAGAGCGCCTGGAGGAAGTCGGAGGGACCGCGCGGCTTCTTCTGGGAAGGGCCCCACCAGTGGCCGGAGCCCAGGAGCAGGGAGCGGGGGCGGGTGAAAGTCACGTAGCCGAGGCGGAGCTCCTCGGTGCGCTGGTGGTCCTTCATGTCCTCGTGGAAGGCCTTCATGGACCGGGAGTCCCACGCCTCGATGTCGGGCAGGGTCGCCGCGTCGCCCCGCAGCGCGTGCGGGACGACCTTGCCCTGGGCCGTCCACTTCTCGCGGCCCTGGGTGCTGGGGAACGTCCCGGTCACCAGGCCGGGGACGGCCACGACGTCCCACTCCAGGCCCTTGGACTTGTGGGCGGTGAGCACCTTGACCGTGTTCTCGCCGCCGGGGAGCGCGTTGTCGAGGCCCTTCTCGTACTGGGCGGCCGTGCGCAGGAAGGCGAGGAAGGCGAGCAGGCTCGCGCCGCTGTCGTTCGCGGCGAAGGACGCGGCGACGTCCAGGAAGTTCGAGAGCGTCTCCCGGCGGCGGGCCGCGAGGGCGTGCGGCGACGCGGAGAGTTCGACCTCCAGGCCCGTGACGGCGAGCACCCGGTGCAGCACGTCCATCAGCGGGTCGGCCAACGAGCGCCGCAGGTCGCGCAGTTCGGCGGCGAGGCGGGCGAACCGCACTCTCGCGTCCGCCGAGAAGGGCAGCCCGTCGTCTGCCGCGTCATCGCCCAGGGGCATCTCCAGGAAGGTGTCGAGCGCATCCGCGAGCGATATCACCTCGGCCGGGTCGACCCCCTCGACAGCCGCCGCGAGGCGCCGGTCGGGGTCGTCCGGAGCGGCGTGCCCATGGCGTACGAGGAGGCGCGCGCGGCGTCCCAGGAGGGCGAGGTCGCGGGGGCCGATGCGCCAGCGCGGGCCCGTGAGCAGGCGCACCAGGGAGGCGTTCGCGCCCGGGTCCTGGAGCACCTCGCAGACGGCGACGAGGTCGGCGACCTCGGGCAGGTGAAGCAGCCCGGAGAGACCGACGACCTCCACGGGGATGTCCCTGGCGACCAGCGCGCCCTGGATCTGCGCGAAGTCCGCCGCGGTGCGGCACAGGACGGCGATCTCGCCCGGCGCCTTGCCGGTGCCCACGAGGTGGGCGATGGAGTCGGCGATCCAGTCGATCTCCTCGGCGTGCGTGCGCAGCAGGGCGCAGCGCACCAGCCCTTCGCGCTCGGCGCCGGGCGCGGGGCGCAGGGCCTCCACGCCCGCGTGCATGGCGCGCAGCGGCTCCGCGAGGCCATTGGCGAGGTCCAGGAGACGTCCGCCGCTGCGGCGGTTCTCGCTGAGCGCGTGGCGCGTGGCGGGGCGCCCGTCGGCGTACGCGAAGTGCTCGGGGAAGTCGTCCAGGTTCGCCACGGACGCGCCGCGCCAGCCGTAGATCGCCTGGCAGGGGTCGCCGACCGCCGTCACCGGGTGGCCCGTGCCGCCTCCGAAGAGGCCTGCCAGGAGGATGCGCTGGGCCACGGACGTGTCCTGGTACTCGTCGAGCAGGACGACCCGGAACTCGTCGCGCAGGATCTCGCCGACCTCCGCGCGGGTGCGGGCCAGCGTCGCGGAGAGGGCGATCTGGTCGCCGAAGTCCAGGAGGTCGCGGGAGCGCTTCGCCTCCCTGTAGCGACCGACGAGCTCGGCAAGGTCGAGCCGGGCCGCCGCCGTCTCGGGCACCTTCCGCAGGTCCGCGTTGGAGAGCTTGGCGCTCTCCAGAGTGCGCAGCAGTTCGGTGTCGTACGCGCGGAGCCTGTCGGGCCGTACGAGATGTTCCGCGAGCTCGCTGTCGAGGGCGAGGAGGTCGCTGACGAGGTCCGGGAAGGAGCGGGTCAGCGCGGGATACGGTCCCGGCGCCTCGCGCAGCACGCGCGCGGCGAGCTGGAAGCGGGTGGCGTCGGCGAGGAGACGGGCCGTGGGCTCGAGCCCTATGCGCAGCCCGTGATCGGTCAGGAGGCGGCCCGCGAAGGCGTGGTACGTGGAGATGACCGGCTCGCCCGGAGGATCGCCGGGGCCCGATGGGCCCAGTGCCTCGGGGTCGGTCACCCCGGCCTTGATCAGCGCCTGGCGCACCCGCTCGGCGAGTTCACCGGCCGCCTTGTTCGTGAACGTCAGGCCGAGGACCTGCTCGGGGGCGACCTGGCCGGTGCCGACCAGCCAGACCACGCGGGCCGCCATCACCGTCGTCTTGCCCGACCCGGCTCCGGCCACGATCACCTGCGGGGCGGGCGGCGCGGTGATGCACGCCGTCTGCTCCGGGGTGAACGGGATGCCGAGGAGCTCTTTGAGCTGCTCGGGGTCGGTGATGCGAGGTGGCACGTCAGAGAGGCTAGCGGCGGCCACTGACAACCGGGGCGTGCCCGGCTGCCGGCGGCCGCCGTCACTCAGGGCGTCAGGACGCCATGAGCTCCTGCATGTCCATGACCTCGTTGGGCGCCGGGGCCTTGACGACGACGGGCTTGCCGTAGTCGGTGAAGTTCATCGTGCCCGGGTCGTCCTTGCCCGAGGTGACGACCTTCAGGAAATACGGCTTGCCCTCCATGGCGACGTAGAACGTGGACTTCTTGCCCGACTTGCTCTTCGTCAGGACGGCCGCCTTCTCGCCGTCGACCTCGGCGTCCTTCTCGCGCTTGAGGCCCTTGAGCTCGTCGGACCGGAACATTTCGTCCGCGTCGCAGACGCCGCTCTCCTTCTCGGTCGGCGTCTTCACCCACTTGTCCTTGAACTTCGAGGCCTTGCCGGCCTGGCCGCTGCCACCCATGGCGTCCTTCCAGAACGCCTCGTCGCCCTTCATGTACTGGGTCTTGCCGGACACGAGCAGCTCGGCGGTGCCGTCCGCGCCGCCGTCCACATTGCCCTTGCAGTCACCGGACTTGGCGATCGAGAACTCGACCTTGAGCGGCTTGCCCTCCTGCTGGCCCTCGCCCGCCACCTTGAAGGAGCCCGCGCCCTTGGACGCGTCGGCCGCCTTGTCGGCGATCTTGTCGGCGCTCATGCCCTCGAAGGGGTCCTTCTCCTCGTCCCCGCCCAAGCAGCCCGTGAGGCCGACGATCGCGGCGGCACAGGCGACTGCCGCGGCCAGGAGCTTCCGGTTGGCTGCCATGTATGTATCTCCTCGGAAAGGTGCACGATCGGAGGGTCCGCTGAGTGCACAGATCAGCTTTACCGAGACTTTAGAGGGCCTGTGAGGCTGCTATGAACGCGGCTGCCACGACGTGAGCTTGGCCACTGACGGCACTGTTGCCGCACGTGTCACTCCACGACGTGACGGCCCTCCGGCCGCGCGCTGCACGAGGCGCGGAAGGCGCAGTGGGTGCAGTGCTGGCCCGTGGTCGGCGAGAAGCGTTCGTCCAGGACCTTGCCGGCGGCGGTGGCCAGCAAGTCGCCCACCCACTCTCCGGAGAGCGGCTCCTGCGCCTGCACCTTGGGGAGGCTCTCGCCGCCGTCCTTCTTGGCGGCGCCCTGGCGCAGCTGCACGAGTTCCGCACCGCCCGCTTCCGGGCGTACGCCGTCGAAGGCGTCGTCCACCGCGCCTTCACGGAGGGCGAGTTGGTAGACGGCGAGCTGGGGGTGGCGGGCCACGTCGGCGGCGCTCGGAGTCTGCTTGCCGGTCTTGAAGTCGACTACGTAGGCACGGCCTTCGGTGTCCTGCTCGACGCGGTCCATGGAGCCGCGCACGCGTACTTCGTAGGGACCCGCTTCGAGGGTCACGTCGAAGTCGTGCTCACTGGCGACCGGGGTACGGCTCGCGCGGTCCATCACATGCCACTGGAGGAAGCGTTCGAGCGCCACGCGCGCGTGCTCCTTCTCCTGCGCCGACTTCCAGGGGGCGTCGAAGGCGAGGGAGTCCCAGACCGAGTCGAGGCGCTCCATGAGGACGGCGAGGTCGGCGGGGGTCCTGCCGGACGCGACTTCGTCGGCCAGGACGTGGACCACGTTGCCGAAGCCCTGGGCGGCGGTCGCCGGGGCGTCCGCCTTCACCTCGCGGCCCAGGAACCACTGCAGGGAACAGGTGTTGGCGAGCTGGTCCAGGGCGCTTCCGGAGAGGACGACGGGCTTGTCGCGGTCCCGCAGCGGGACCTCGCTCGCCGTCGGCTCGTACATGCCCCACCAGCGGTACGGGTGCGCCGACGGCACGAGGGGGCGTCCGTCGGCGTCGCTGAGCGCGGCGAGGCGGGCAAGGCGGTGCGCCGCGGCCTCCCTGAGGGTGTCCGACACCCGGGGGTCGACCGTCGTGGCGCGCAGCTCCGCGACGAGCGCCGAGACGGACAGGGGGCGGCGCGGGCGGCCGGTCACGTCCTTGGGCTCGACGCCGAGTTCGGTGAGGAAGCGGGACGGCTGGTCGCCGTCGTCCGCGGGTGCCTTGACGGCGGTGACGACGAGGCGTTCCCGCGCGCGCGTGGCGGCCACGTAGAACAACCGGCGCTCTTCGGAGAGGAGCGCTCCGGGAGTGAGGGGCTCGGCGAGGCCGTCCCTGCCGATGCGGTCGGCCTCCAGGAGGGAGCCGCGACGGCGCAGGTCGGGCCAGAGGCCTTCCTGTACGCCGGCGACCACCACGAGCCGCCACTCGAGGCCCTTGGAGCGGTGCGCCGTCATCAGGCGTACGGCGTCGGGGCGTACGGCCCTGCGGTTGAGGGTGTCCGCGGCGATGTCCTGCGCTTCGGTCTCCTCCAGGAAGTTGAGGGCGCCGCGCCCTCCCGTGCGCTCCTCGGCGCGGGACGCGTACGCGAACAGGGCGCAGACCGCGTCGAGATCGCGGTCCGCGTTGCGCCCCGCGGCGCCACCGCGACGTGCGGCGCGCTCCAGGCGGCGCGGCCACGGAGTGCCGTCCCACAGCTCCCAGAGCGCCTCCTCGGCCGTGCCACCGCCCGCGAGGCGCTCACGGGCCTTGCGGAGCAGCGCACCCAGCCGCTGGGCGCCACGGGCGTACGCGGGATCGTGCGCGACGAGCCGCTCCGGCTCGGCGAGCGCGCGGGCAAGGAGCTCGTCCGAGGGCGGCGGCAGATGATTCCCCGCGGCGCGCTCCTCCTCGCGGAGCGCGCGTCCGAGACGACGGAGGTCGGCGGCGTCCATCCCGGCGAGGGGGGACGTCAGAAGGGTGAGCGCGGTCTCGGAGTCGAGCCAGGCGGGCGGGACGAACTCACTCCCCGCGTCAGCCGCCCCTGGGGCGCTCTCTTCGGAGAGACCCGCCTCGGAGACGCTCTCTTCGGAGAGACCCGCTTCGGAGACCCCCTCTTCAGAGGCACCTCCCACGGAGACACCCCCTCCAGAAGTGACTGCCTCCGCCACCACCCGCAGCGCCGTCAGCAGTGGCGTCACCGCCGGCTCGTGGCGCAGGGCGATGTCGTCGCCGTCTATGTCGAGGGGGACGCCCGCGGCGGTGAGGCTGCGGCGGACCGTGGGGATCGTGTGGGCGCCCGCGCGGACCAGGACCGCCATCTCGCCCCAGGGGACGCCGTCCTCCAGGTGCGCGCGGCGCAGGATGTCCGCGATGTTGTCGAGTTCCGCGCCGGACGTCGGATATGTGTACGCCTCGACGCGGCCGCCGTCCCGGACCGCCGCGAGCTCGCGGTGGGCCCGCACCTTCTCCGCCGGCAGCCTGGTCAGCGGCATGCGGCGGGTCAGAAGCCGGGTGGCGTCGAGGAGACCGGCGCCCGACCTGCGGGACGTGGTCAGGACCTCGACCGGCGCCGGGGTGCCGTCCGCGCGCGGGAAGTCGTCGGGGAACTCCAGGATGCCGTTCACATCGGCGCCCCGGAACGTGTAGATCGACTGGTCCGGGTCCCCGAAGGCGACCAGCGAACGCCCGCCCCCGGCAAGCGCGTCGAGCAGCCGCACCTGCGCCGGATCGGTGTCCTGGTACTCGTCCACGAACACGGCGTCGTACTGCGCGGCCAGCGCCCGCGCCGCCTCGGGGCGCCGCGCGAGCAGCACCGCGCGGTGCACCAGTTCCGCGTAGTCGAGCACGCCCTGCATGTCGAGCACGTCCAGGTACTCGGCGAGGAACGCCGCCGCCGCGCCCCAGTCGGGCCGTCCCGCGCGGCGGGCGAACGCGTCCAGGGAGTCGGGCCCCAGGCCCAGCTCACGGCTCCGGGCGAGCACCGCGCGCACCTCGTCGGCGAAGCCCCGTGTCGTCAGACAGGCGCGCAGCTCGTCCGGCCAGCGGACGCGGCCCATGCCCTCGGACTCCAGGTCGATCTGGCCCGCCAGGAGCTCGCGTACGGCCACGTCCTGCTCGGGCCCGGAGAGGAGGCGGAGCGGCTCGACGAACAGATCGGCGTCCTGGTGGGCGCGGATCAGGGCGTAACAGAACGAGTGGAAGGTCGTCGCCTGCGGGGCCTTCGCCGCCCCTATGCGCAGCGCCATGCGGTCGCGCAGCTCGACGGCGGCCTTGCGGCTGAAGGTGAGGACGAGGACCCGCTCCGGTTCCGTGCCCTTCGCGATCCGCGCGGCGACGGCCTCCACGAGGGTCGTCGTCTTGCCCGTACCGGGCCCCGCGAGCACGAGCAGCGGTCCCCCGGAGTGGTCAACCACCGCGCGCTGGGGTGCGTCAAGACGAGGGGGATCCACGCGGACCGGCGGGGTACGCACCAGTCGATAGGCGCCCGGGGTCCCCTGTCGCACCTGGTGGTGCGACGGGTGCCGGGTGTGCCGAGCTGATGAAGGGGAACTCACGTGGGTCGCCGGTCCTGGTGGGTCTGCTGGTCGAAACTGGTGGGTCTACTGGTCGAAAAACGGCTGCGCGATGGCTGCGGGGTGAGAGAAATGCGTGCTGTCGACGCTACGCCAGCGGGCGTGCGGGACGCGTCGCTTCCCCCGTACGGGCCACCGGTTCCCCGTGCGGCCGCCCGATGGCGGAAGCTGTCAGGTGTGAGCCTGAGGAGCCTGTGGGCGGTCGGCACCGCCGCCCGCCGCGTCGCCGTCCCAGCGCGCCCGCCGCATGTCGATGCGGGGAAGATGGCCGTCGGACGCGCGGCTCGCCCCGCGCAGGGGCGTGCCCTCCGCGCGGTAGTGGTCGAGTGCCCGCAGCTCGTTGCCCGGCAGCAGCACACCGTCCGCGCGCACCACACGCCACCACGGAACCGCTCCTCCGTAGAGGGCCATCACCCGGCCGACCTGCCGGGGCCCTCCCTCCTCGAGCCACTCCGCCACGTCCCCATAGGTCATCACCCGCCCCGGAGGGATCAGTTCCGCCACCTCGAGAACCCGCTCTGCGTACTCGGGGTACTCGGGGTACTCCGGAAGCCCTTGCTCCGATCGGCTCTCCTCGCTCATCCGGACCATCCTGCCGTACCCCACCGACACCGTGACCGTCCCGCGACAGAGCGTGCGGTACGAGACAAACTGGCGCTCAGGGAACACTTCGCGCCCCCGCATCGCACCCTGATGCCCCCCTCTGTCGGCCGGACATGCCACCATCGTGCGGGCGGTGACTGGTGATACGAGATCAAGAAGAGACGACGGAGCAGCAGGATGTGCACCCCGATGAGACGGCGGGCACCCCTGCGGCCGAGTCGCACCCGGACACCGGTGGGCACTCCCTGAACAAGAACGAGAAGCACGAGAAGCGCGAGAAGCACGCAAAGAACGCAAAGAACGCAAAGAACGCAAAGAACGCAAAGAACGCAAAGAATACGGACGAGCAGTCCGGCGACGGAGAAGAGGGCGCGCACGCCTTCGTCTCCGACGACGGCGCCGACGACACGGAGCCGCACACCGACCGTGTCGCGGGCGACGAACCGCTGCTCGCCGCGCGCGTGCACCGTCCTTCGGACCTGATGCGGCTGCTCATCGGCATCCTCGGGATCGCCGTGGTCCTCGCCATCGCCGCGTTCGCGCACGGTACGACGTCGGGCCTCGCCCAGGACATCGACAAGGGCACGGAACAGGCACCCGACGCGCTGATCAGGTTCGCGGGCCTCACCGCGAGCATCGGTGTCCTGCTCGTCCCCGTCGCGTTCGCGATCGAGCGCCTGGTCAAACGGGACGGGCTGCGCATCGCCGACGGTGTCCTCGCGGCCGTCCTCGCGCACGGCGTGACGCTCGCCACCGACCTCTGGGTCGCCAAGGCCGCCCCGGACTCCATCCAGGAGGCGCTGACCCGGCCGTCCCCCGGCGATCTGAACGCGCTCACCGATCCGGTGCACGGCTATCTCGCCCCCGTAATCGCGTACATGACAGCGGTCGGGATGTCCCGCCGGCCACGCTGGCGCGTGGTGCTGTGGGTGGTGCTGCTGCTCGACGCCTTCACCATGCTGGTCACCGGCTACACGACGCCGTTCTCGATCATCCTGACCGTGCTCCTCGGCTGGAGCGTCGCCTACGGAACGCTGTACGCGGTCGGCTCGCCGAACGTCAGGCCCACCGGCCAGACCCTCCTCGCCGGCCTGCGGCACGTCGGCTTCCACCCCGTGAGCGCGGCCCGCGAGGAGTCCCCGGACAGCGGGGAGCACGGCGACCGCGGCCGCCGCTACTTCGTCACCCTGGAGGACGGCCCGCCCCTGGACGTCACGGTCATCGACCGCGAGCAGCAGGCGCAGGGCTTCTTCTACCGCGTATGGCGCAGACTCACGCTGCGCGGCATCACCCAGCGCCGCAGCCTGCAGTCGCTGCGTCAGGCCCTGGAGCAGGAGGCCCTTCTCGCGTACGCGGCGATCTCGGCCGGGGCCGACGCACCCAAGCTGATCGCCACCTCCGAGCTCGGCCCCGACGCGGTGATGCTCGTGTACGAGCACACGGGCGGCCGTTCCCTGGACTCGCTGCCGGACGACGCCATCACCGACGAGCTGCTGTGCGACACCTGGCGGCAGGTGCAGGCGCTGCAGTCGCGGCGGATCGCGCACCGCAGGCTCCAGGGCGACGCGATTCTGGTGGATCGTTCCGGCACGGTGATCTTGACGGACCTGCGGGGCGGTGAGATCGCCGCCGGTGATCTGGTCCTGCGCATGGACATCGCACAGCTCCTGACCACCTTCGGGCTGCGGGTGGGCGCCGAGCGCGCGGTCGCGACCGCCCTGGATGTGCTCGGCCCCGACACGGTCGCCGACTGTCTGCCGCTGCTCCAGCCGATCGCCCTCACCCGCGCCACCCGCGCCACGCTGCGCAAGCGGGCCAGGGAGCGGTCCCAGCGCGAGCGCGAGGCCGTGCTCGAAGCGTCCCGCAAGGAGAAGCTGGCCCGCAGCGAGGCCGCGTCGGCGACCGCCGAGGCCGCCGAGACGGAGACCACCGAAGGCGCCAAGAGCCCCGACCGCAAGGCCGTGCGCGCGGAGAAGCAGGCCGAGAAGCAGGCCATAGACGTGGCCCTGGAGCAGGCACGCGAGGAGGATCTGCTCACCCAGATCCGCCACCAGGTGCTGCTCATCCGGCCGCAGGCGCCGGTCGAGCCCGCCCAGCTCGAGCGGATCAGGCCGCGCACGCTGATCAGTTTCATCGCCGGTGCCATCGGCGCGTACTTCCTGCTCTCGCAGCTCACCCAGGTCGACTTCGGCACGATCGTGGGCGAGGCCGAGTGGGGCTGGGTCGCGGTGGCCGTGGCCTGCTCGGCGCTGAGCTACTTCGCGGCGGCGATGAGCCTGCTCGGCTTCGTGCCGGAGCGGGTGCCGTTCCTGCGGACCGTGCAGGCGCAGGTCGCAGGGTCGTTCGTGAAGATCGTGGCGCCCGCGGCGGTGGGCGGCGTCGCGCTCAATACGCGGTTCCTGCAGCGCTCCGGGGTGCGTTCCGGTCTCGCGGTGGCGAGCGTCGGGGCCTCGCAGCTGTTCGGGCTCGGCTCGCACATCATGCTGCTGATGATCTTCGGCTATCTGACCGGTACGGAGAAGACGCCGTCCCTGTCGCCGTCCCGCACCGTCATCGCCGGTCTGCTGTCGGTCGCCGTCCTGGTGCTCGTGGTGACCGCGATCCCGTTCCTGCGGAAGTTCGTCGTCACGCGCGTGCGCTCACTGTTCGCGGGCGTCGTGCCGCGCATGCTGGACGTACTGCAGCGCCCCCAGAAGCTGCTCACCGGCATCGGCGGCATGCTGCTGCTCACCCTGCTGTTCGTCCTGTGCCTGGACGCTTCGGTACGCGCGTTCAGCACGACGGAGATGAAGCCGCTGACCCTGGCCAGCGTCGCCGTGGTCTTCCTCGCCGGCAACGCGCTCGGCTCGGCGGCGCCCACGCCCGGCGGTGTCGGCGCGGTCGAGGCGACGCTCACCTTCGGTCTGATCGCCGTGGGCGTGCCCAAGGACGTGGCGGCACCCGCGGTGCTGCTCTACCGGCTGCTCACCCTGTGGCTTCCGGTGCTTCCGGGGTGGCTGTACTTCAACCACCTGACGAGGAAGGGCCTTCTTTAGGAAACGGGGCTCTTCTTAAGACGGGGCTCTTCTTAAGAAGAGGGCTGATCACGTCGAGGAGAGCGCCTGATCACGGAAGGCCGAGCCAGCCGTGCGCCCTGTCCGCGCCCCCCGCAGGATGGGAAGCATGCCCAACCTGAAGGCGCGTGCCGCTGTCCTGGCCGCCACCGTCGCCCTGCTGTCATCGACCGCCACGGCCTGCGGCGGCGACGACGCCAAGGACGAGGATCTGTCGGCCCAGAAGCTCAGCTGGAAGGACTGCCCCGCGCCCTCCGCCTCCGAAGGCGGCGGTGAAGCCCCATCCCCGCTGCCCGGCGGCGCCGAGTGGCAGTGCGCCACCATGAAGGCCCCCCTCGACTGGGACAAGCCCAAGGGGGACACCCTCGACATCGCCCTGATCCGCGCAGCGGCGAGCGGCAAGAAGGACCAGCGGATCGGCTCCCTCGTCTTCAACTTCGGCGGCCCGGGCGGATCGGGCATCACCACGCTGCCCGCCTTCGGACAGGACTACGCCAAGCTGCGCACCCGCTACGACCTGGTGAGCTTCGACCCGCGCGGCGTCGGCCGCAGCGCAGGCGTGAAGTGCGAGGACGACGAGCAGCTCGACGAGTACTTCCAGCAGGACTCCACGCCCGACGACGACGCCGAGCAGAAGCAGCTCGTCGACAACGTGAAGAGCTTCAACGGCGCCTGCGAGAAGAACTCCGGAGAGGTGCTCCCGCACGTACGCACCACCGACGCGGCCCGCGACATGGACCTGATGCGCCAGGTGCTCGGCGACGACAAGCTGCACTACTTCGGCATCTCCTACGGCACCGAACTGGGCGGCGTCTACGCCCACTTGTTCCCCAAGAAGGTGGGCCGTGCCGTCTTCGACGCGGTCGTCGACCCCACCCAGACGGCGGAACAGGGCTCCATCGGCCAGGCCGAGGGCTTCCAGCTCGCGCTCGACAACTTCGCCAAGGACTGCACATCCAAGGTCGAGGACTGCCCCGTCGGCGACACCGAGCAGGACGTGAAGGACCGGATCGCGAAGCTCCTCAAGGACCTGGACGCCAAGCCGCTGCCGGCCCTTCCACCGCGCGAACTGACCCAGACCGCCGCCACCAACGGCATCGCCCAGGCGCTGTACTCCAAGGACTTCTGGCCATATCTCACCGACGGCCTCGAGCAGGCGTACGACGGCGACGGCAGGATCCTGATGACGCTCTCCGACGCCATGAACGGCCGCAACCAGGACGGCTCGTACAGCAACATCCAGGCCGCCAACATCTCCATCAACTGCGCCGACGACAAGGCGCGTTACACCGCCGACTACGTCGGGGAGAAGCTCCCCGCGTTCCGCGACGCGTCCCCGCTGTTCGGCGACTATCTGGCCTGGGGCATGGTCGGCTGCACCGACTGGGCGGTGCAGGGCGCCGCCGACCACCCGGACGTCAGCGCGCCGGACGCGCCGCCGATCGTCGTCATCGGCAACACGGGCGACCCTGCCACGCCGTACGAGGGCGCGAAGAAGATGGCGCAGGCGCTGGGCGAGGGCGTCGGCGTCGAGCTGACGTACAAGGGCCAGGGGCACGGGGCGTACGACAGCAAGAACAAGTGCGTGCGGGACGCGGTGAACGGCTATCTGCTGGACGGCACGGTGCCGAAGGCGGGCACGGTCTGCGCATGAACGGCACGGTCTGCGCATAAGCGGAACATAAGGGACCAAGCCCGCCAAGGCCGCTGTCAGAGGCCCCGCCTACTATGGCTTGACTGTCTTCCAAGGGGGAAGCGCTCCATGCCGCGTTTTGTACGGTCAGCAGCTCTGGCTGCCGCAGGGGTCCTGGTGGCGGGGCTCGCCGTCGGCTGCGGCGGTTCGTCGGACAGCGGCGAGGACGACGCCAAGCCGGCCCCGACGGGACCCGAGCAGGAGCCGAGGCCCGATCCCTCCTCCACGCTGCCCGCCACGATCAACGCCCAGAAGCTCGACTGGGGCGGCTGCAAGGCGTCGGGCCAGGAACCCGCGCCGGGCTCCGAGTGGCAGTGCACGACCCTCAAGGTCCCCCTGGACTACGAGAAGCCGGACGGCGAGACGATCGACATCGCGTTGATACGCGCCCGGTCCACCGGCAAGGGTGAGCGCATCGGCTCGCTCCTTTTCAACTTCGGCGGTCCCGGCGGCTCCGGCGTCTCGATGCTGCCGTCGTTCGCCGACGGGTACGAGAAGCTGCGCGAGCGGTACGACCTGGTGAGCTTCGACCCGCGCGGCGTCGCGGGCAGCGCGGGTGTGCGCTGCCGCAGCGACAAGGAGACGCAGGCCGCGGAGTCCGTCGACCTCACCCCGGACACCCCGGCCGAGGAAGCGGCGTACTTCAAGGACGCGGCCGACTTCGGCGCGGGCTGCGAGCGGAACTCGGGCAAGCTTCTCGGACATGTCTCGACGGTCGAGGCGGCCCGCGACATGGATGTGATGCGCCAGGTGCTCGGCGACAAGAAGCTGCACTACATGGGCATCTCGTACGGCACCGAACTGGGCGGCACGTACGCGCACTTGTTCCCCAAGAAGGTGGGGCGCCTCACGCTGGACGCCGTCGTCGACCCGAGTGCGGACTCGGTGGGTCACGCCAAGAACCAGGCGCGGGGCTTCCAGCGCGCCCTGGAGAACTATCTGAAGTCCTCGGGCCAGGACCCGGAGGCGGGCTCGCAGAAGATAGTGCGCCTCCTGAAGCGCCTGGACGCCGAGCCGCTGCCCGGATCGGGCGACCGGAAGCTCACCCAGTCCTTGGCGCTCACCGGCATCACGGTCACGCTGTACAGCCAGCAGAGCTGGCCCGCCCTGACCCGCGGTCTGGAACAGGCCGAGAAGGGCGAAGGATCGGCGCTGCTGCAGCTGGCCGACGCCTACAACGAGCGGGACTCGTCCGGCAGTTACAGCACACAGAGCCACTCGCAGCGCTCGATCTCCTGCCGCGACGACAAGGAGCGGACGACGCCCGCGGAGGCGAAGCGGCAGCTCGCCGATTTCCGCGAGATATCGCCGGTCTTCGGCGAGTTCATGGGCTGGGACACGGCGGGCTGGTGCCATTCCTGGCCGGTGGCCGGGCTGCATGAGTCCCCCGAGGTCAGCGCCCCCGGCGCGGCGCCGGTCCTGGTGGTCGGCAACACCGGGGACCCGGCGACGCCCTACGAGGGTGCGCAGAAGATGGCCGATGAGCTCGGCAAGGGGGTCGGCACGATGCTGACCTGGAAGGGCGAGGGCCACGGGGCGTACGGCAGCGGAAGCGACTGTGTGGACGACACGGTCGACGACTACCTGCTGGACGGAAAGGTGCCGCAGGACGGCAAGGTCTGCTCATGAGAAAGGCCCCGCTCACCAGAGGTGAGCGGGGCCTGACTCCAGCAGGTCAGTACACCGGCTTGTCGGGCTCGATCTGGTTGACCCACCCGATCACGCCGCCGCCCACATGCACCGCGTCCGCGAAGCCCGCGGACTTCAGGACGGCGAGGACTTCCGCGGAGCGGACACCCGTCTTGCAGTGCAAGACGATCTTCTTGTCCTGCGGGAGGCTCTCCAGGGCGGTGCCCATGAGGAACTCGTTCTTGGGGATCAGCCTGGCGCCGGGGATCGAGACGATCTCGTACTCGTTCTGCTCGCGCACGTCGATGATCTCGATCTTCTCGTCCGCGTCGATCCACTCCTTGAGCTGCTTGGGAGTGATCGTCGAGCCGAGCGCCGCCTCCTGGGCCTCGTCGGACACGACGCCGCAGAAGGCCTCGTAGTCGATGAGCTCGGTGACGGTGGGGTTCTCACCGCAGACCGCGCAGTCGGGGTCCTTGCGGACCTTGACCTGGCGGTACTGCATCTCCAGGGCGTCGTAGATCATCAGGCGGCCGACCAGCGGGTCGCCCACACCGGCCAGGACCTTGATCGCCTCGGTGACCTGGATGGAACCGATCGACGCGCAGAGCACGCCGAGCACGCCGCCCTCGGCGCAGGACGGGACCATGCCGGGCGGCGGGGGCTCCGGGTAGAGGCAGCGGTAGCAGGGACCGTGCTCGCTCCAGAAGACGGAAGCCTGGCCGTCGAAGCGGTAGATCGAACCCCACACGTACGGCTTGTTGAGCAGCACGCACGCGTCGTTGACCAGGTAGCGCGTGGCGAAGTTGTCCGTGCCGTCGACGATCAGGTCGTACTGGCTGAAGATGTCCATCACGTTCTCGGCCTCGAGCCGCTCTTCGTGGAGGATCACGTTCACGTACGGGTTGATGCCGAGGACCGAGTCCTTCGCCGACGCCGCCTTGGAGCGGCCGATGTCGGCCTGGCTGTGGATGATCTGGCGCTGCAGGTTCGACTCGTCGACCTCGTCGAACTCCACGATGCCGAGCGTGCCCACGCCCGCCGCGGCGAGGTACATCAGCGCCGGTGACCCGAGGCCGCCGGCGCCGACACACAGCACCTTGGCGTTCTTCAGCCGCTTCTGCCCGTCCATCCCGACGTCGGGGATGATCAGGTGGCGGGAGTACCTGCGAACCTCGTCGACGGTGAGCTCAGATGCTGGCTCGACCAGGGGTGGCAGCGACACGGGGACTCCGTTGGTCGTTATTGCGGAACGGTTGTTCTGTCCGTAACACTGCCACGCCCTTCTTCATTCCGAGACACCCGTTCCGATACGCGAGACGATTTCGTCCCAGTACGCGGGCATGGACTCCCAGGGGTCGCTCGGTCCGCCCCGCTCGATGCGGTCGGTGAAGTAGATCGTCGAGGCCCCCTGCCAGCGCGCGATGCGCAGCGCCTCGTCGAGATGGCCGCGCGGCATGCCGTGCACGAAGTGGCAGAAGCGCTCGGGCGGGTAATCGGCGGTCCACTCGGCCACCTGCGACCAGCGGTAGTCGCTCCAGGGGCCGGAGAAGGTCACCAACTGGTCGGCGGATTCGGCGTATCCGGGATGCGGATGGGTGCCGTGCCCGAGGACGATGTGCGCGTCGTCGCAGAGCGCGCGCAGGGTCGTGATCGTCCGGCGCACCTCGGGAAGCGCGGCGCGCTCGGTGGGGCAGCGGTCGAGGGAGAAGCCGTCGACCTGGTACCAGTCGAGGTAGCGGTGCGCATCGGAGACGATCTCCCCGAAGGAGCGTGCGCCGTACGTCGTGTCGAGGTGACCGAGAACACGGACGCCCGCGTTCCGCAGCCGCCCCGCCGCTTCCAGGCAGTGCGGGTCGGGCCGGTCCCCCGGGCCGCCGGCCACATTCAGGACGACCCAGTGCACAGGGGTGCCCGGACGGGTGAGTTCCGACCATTCGACGGGCGCGACGAGCGGGTGTGCGAAACCCGGGATGCCGAAGCCGAGTCGTACGTCCGTGTGCGCAGTGCCCGTGGCTGTGCTGGTCAGATGCGGCATGCCGCCTCCATCCAGATGTCGGCGAGTGACTCTTCGAGGCTGATCCGGGGGCGCCAGCCGAGGCGGTCGCGCGCGGTGCGCACATCCGCCTGCTGCCAGCTGCCGCAGCCGTCCGGGTAGGGGTAGGCGGCCGGGCTCCCGTGGTCGGATTCGGTGCGCGGGTGCCCGATGGATTGCCGCAGGGGTGCCTGGTCGAGCTCGTGCAGGGCTCCGCCGTACCCGGCGACGCGCGCCAGGACGGCGGCCGCGTCACGCAGCCGCACCGCCCGGCCCGCGCCGATGTTCACGATCCCCTGGGCGGCGGAGAGCGAGGCGGCGTGCACGGCGCGCGCCACATCGCGTACGTCGATGAAGTCCCGCTGCACGCCGAGCCCCCCGAGCTTCAGCTCGCCGTCGCCGGACTGCATGGCGCGCCGCATGGCCTCGGCGAGCCGGCCGAGCGGTGATCCGGCGGGGGTGCCGGGCCCCGCGGGCGAGAACACCCGCAGGACTACGGCGTCGAGCCCGGCCCCGAGCACCAGCTCGGTGGCGGCCAGCTTGCTGACCCCGTAAGGGCCGCCGGGCCTCGGCACGGCGTCCTCGGCGGTCGAAGAGCCCGGCTGGCTCGGCCCGTACTCGGCACCGCAGCCCAGCTGCACGAGCCGCGCCCCGCAGCCGCTGCGGCGCAGGGCCTCGCAGATGGTGGCGACGGCCACCGTGTTGTGCCGGGTCAGCTCGCGGGCGCCGCCGCGGGTGGCGCCCGCGCAGTTGATGACGACTCCGGGGTGCACGGCGTCCAGGAAACGGGTGAGCGCGCCGGGGCTGCCGCTCGCGAGGTCGAACCGTACGTCCGAGTCGTCGCCGCGCCCGAGCGCGGTGAGCTGCACGGCCGGGTCGGCGAGCAGCCGGTCGGCGACGAAACGGCCGAGGTATCCATTGGCTCCGATCAGCAGCACCCTCATCGGGCGGCTCCCGGGTCGGATTCTCGGATGCTGAGGGTGCTCATCTGGGGTTCTCCTTCAAGGGGTTGCCGTGATTCACGGGGTAAGGCCCGCGGTGTCGGCCCCGCGGGAGAGAAGGGCTTGGGGTGGGCGCGGCGTGGCGGGGAGGCGATCAGCCGCGGGTGTCGCGGGCGGGCGTCTGGCCGCACGCGTTGCGAGCAGGCGTTCGGCTTCACGCGCTGCGAGCAGGTATTGGGCGGCTCCCCTTGCGGGCCTGCGGTGCGCTGCTCGCATCGCGGGCAGGCGATCCGCCGCTCCCGTCGCACACAGGCATCCGACCGCTCGCATTGGGCACATGCGTTCCACCCCTCGCCTTGCGGGCAGACGACCCGCCGCCCGCGTTGGGCGCAGGCATTCCGCCCCTCGCCCCGCAGCCAGGCAACCCGCCACCCCCATCGCAGGCAGACGACCCGCCGCTCCCAACGCCCGCGGACGAAGAACTGCTCGCATCGCAGGCAAGCGATCCGCCACTCCCGTCGCGGGCAGGCGATCCGCCGCTCCCGTCGCACACAGACATCCGACCGCCCGCATTGGGCACAGGCATTCCACCCCTCGCCTTGCGGGCAGACGACCCGCCGCCCGCGTTGGGCGCAGGCATTCCGCCCCGCGCCCCGCAGCCAGGCAACCCGCCACCCCCAACGCAGGCAGACGACCCGCCACCCCCAACGCCCGCGGACGAAGAACTGCTCGCATCGCAGGCAAGCGGTCCGCGCGGCGAATGCGGTCCCCCCTGGTCGAGAGGAGCCGAGAGCTGAGGGAAGGGGTAGGTGCAACGCCCAGCTGCCGGGCGCCTGTTGCAAAGGCGTCAAGTAAGCCGCGGCCGGCCCAAGGCACCCTCACGGCGCCCCATACGAATGCGCGGAGGCCCGAGTCAGGGTCCGGCCGCAGTGGAGCAACAGCGTGATCGCGGCGACGCCACAGGCGGCCAGCTGGACCACCCCGGGCCCCCAGGTGTCGACCGTCCGCTCCACCGGCACCGCCACCCACTCGACCCCCGGCAACCGCCCCACGAACACCGAGGCAACAGCCCCCGCCTCCGCCGCCCCCGCGGCCCCCAGCATCAGCAGAGGAGCCCGAGTGAAGCCGTACGAAGAAAGCAGCCACGCCAGCAACAGCAGCACCCCCAACGCCCCGGCCCCAGCGCCCGCCCCGCCGCCCGCAGGGACCACCGACGCGGACACCGCGAGCAGCACCCCCAGCGCACATACGAAGAGCAGGACGACGCCCAGGAGCAACGGCCGTGCGGCGGAGGCGAATTCGGCGAGCCCCCGACTGGCGGAGAGCCGCCCCCGCGCCCGCACGGCGAACAGCCGGGCACACCACACCGCCGGAGCGACAGCAAGCGAGAGCCCCAGAGCGGTGGCCGTAGAAGCCGCCCACGGCCCGTCGGGCCCGCCCGAGACGGCAGCCCGCAGCAGGCCGTCACCGAGAAGGGCGTACGCGACGAGCCAGCAGACCCACGCGCGCGTGACCGGAAGGGCGTGGTGCGTGCCGCGCGAAGAAGCGGGCCCCGGACGCGGCTGCCCGTAGCGAAGCGCGACCCTCAGCGCCACGGCCACGGCGAGCGCCCCGCCGAGCCCCACCGCCAACCGCGCACGCCCCTCCGTCAGCTCGGACCCGGCGACAGCGAGCCCGCACACCGCTCCCGGCAGCAGCGCGAGCAGCGCCCACCCGGCAGAGGTGCCGGACGCTCCCGGTGAGGGCGGCGCCACGAGGAGGTGCCGCTCGTCGTCATCGCGGGGCACGCGCGCGTACATCTCCTCGGCGAGTCCGAAGACGTCCCGGTGCCGGTACCGCGCGGCGGTCCGGTCGGTCACCCCGTGCGCCTCGAGCCCCGCGGCGATCTCCAGCGGATCGACGGCGCGCTCGCACAGTTCACGGTGCCGGTGCATCAGCGCCTTCACGGGGTCGACGGCACCGCGCCGCGGGTTCCTGCCACGCCCGGCGGCGGCCCCCGAAGCCCCCGAAGTCTCCGATGAGGCCGCCGAAACCTCCGGACCCTCCGACGAAGCCCCCCCATAAGCCCCCGAAGCCTCCGAATCACCCGAGGCCCGCCAAGCCGCCGGCTCCCCCACGATCGCCTCCGACTCCCCGAACGCCTCCGCCACCAGCTCCACCGAGCGGGCGTCCCACCCTGCGGCGCCCTCCGGGGCTCTCGGTGTGTCCACCTTCTGCCGCCGCGTCATACGCCCGCCCCTCTCAACTGCCCCTGCCCCTCAGCCTCTTGCGCCGTAGGCACCGCCCAGCTCGGCCCCCCACCCGACGCCCTCGCATCCCCGCCCCCGCCACCCGCGGCGACGGCCCACCGCCCCGGCACATGCGCCTCCGCCGGATTGCCGAACGGCAGCGGCTCGCCCGCGTCGTCGACCGCGTCCCTGCGCACCGGGCAGTGCGAGACGATCTCCAGGTAAATGCCGCCAAACGCCTCGACGTTCTGCTCCACGGTGAACAGTTCGAGTGCCCGCGCACGCGCCGCCGCGCCGAGCCGCTCGCGCCGCCCGGGATCCCTGAGGAGCGCCACACACGCCTCGGCGAGCGCCCGCGGATTGCGCGGCGGCACCACGAGCCCCGTGCCGCCGATGACCTCGACGACCGCGCCGACGTCCGTCGAGACCGTCGCGCGCCCGCAGAACATCGCCTCGACCAGGCTGATCGGAAAGCCCTCCACGACGCTGGAGAGGACGACGACACTCCCCGCCTCGTACGCGTCCGCGAGCTCGGGCGTCGCGGGCGCCCCGATCTCCTCGAAGGACACGGGGTTGTCGCCGACGGCGTGCACGCCCTCCGCCTCGTCCGGGAAAAGCTGCGCGGCGAGCGCCCCGCAGTGCGCGAGATACGCGGCAGCCTCCGGGCCCTGCACCGGCGCCCCGACGATCCGCAGCCGCGCCTTCGGCTCCTCCTTGCGGATCTCCGCGAAGGCGTGAAGGAGTGAGATCAGGTCCTTGGCGGGTTCGATGCGCCCGACCCAGAGGAGGGTGTCGGGGTCGCCGGGGTCCTCCCGCTCACCGACCTCCGCGAAGCGGGACACCTCCATGCCCGGGTAGACCGTCCGCAGCTTCGACCGCTCGGCGCCGCACCGCTCCTGCCAGCGCCGCGCGTGCGTGTTGCCCGGCGTGACGATCGCGGCCTGGCGGTACACCTCCGCAGCGAGCCGCCCGTGGAAGGAGGTGAGCAGCGCCCGCGCCGGCGCGCTCGGCGCCTCGTCGCCCGCCGCCAGATAGTGCGCCCGCAACTGCACCCCGTACTCGGTAACCAGGAGCGGCACTCCGGAGAAGTACTTGGCGAGGAGTCCGGGGAGCGCCGCGGGGCCGCCGGACGTGGCGTGGCACAGGTCCACGGCGCCGAGGTCGTCGTCCTCGTACCAGTCGAGGGAGAGGGGCCGCAGCGCGCGCTCGACGAGGGACGCCACCGTGAGCAGATCGGGCACCCGCGCGGTGCGCGCGGCCCGCAGCGCACCCGGTGCGCGGCAGGCGGCCTCCAGGGCGCGCACGGCCGCCTCGGAGCGCAGCGCGCCGACCAGGCCGCCCTCGTCGCGGGCGAGTTCGGCGAGGCCGTAGAGCGCGCTGCCGAAACGGTCCGCCAACTCGTCGGATTCCTCGGTGCCGCCTGCCGCACCGGAGCGGCAGATCACGGCGGCCAGCTCCCCGAAGGACTCGGCGAAGCGCCGCCGGGCCCGCCGTCCGTACCCCGCGCCGAGGGCGATGCCGTCGTCGTCGACGGTCCACAGCGGCGCCGACCGCACCCGGCTGACCTGGGGCGGCAGCTCGATCCAGCCCTGCGCCTCCTGCCGCTCGCTGCGACTGAGGGCGTAGATGTCGAATTCGTGCTGCCCGAGCCCGCGCACGAGCCGGTCGCACCAGAGCCTGGCCTCACCGCTCACATACGGATAGCCACCCTCCGTAAGCAGTCCGATGCGCACGCGCACACCCCCGATCTCCCATGTGGGGAGCCGCCGTTGGTCCGGCGGCTCGCAGCGGGACGAACGTATGCGGACATGACGGTGGCGTGATGGACGGTTGTCCATCACGCCACCAAAAGGGGTGAACGGCCGTAACTTTCCCGTGCCGGTTGCGTTCCGTCGCGCTATGGCGCCACGAAAGCGCTTTTCAGCTACGGAGAGTCATGCTGCGGCCAGCTCCCTGCGGGGCGTGCGGCGGCGCGCCGCCGCGTCCGGATCGAGTGCGGGGACGGCCGCCAACAGCTGTCTGGTGTACGCCTCCTGGGGCGCGCCGTACACCTCGTCGACGGTGCCGGACTCGACGATCCGCCCCTGCCGCATCACCCCGACCCGGTCGCCCGCCGGCCGCCGCTGAACTCGTGGGGGTAGCGCCCGTAGTGCGCCGGATCGAGGCCGACACGCGCCATCAGGTCCCGTACGCGATCGCGTACCCAAGAATCGTCGCGCCCGCCCCGCGCGCGCAGCGGATCGGCGATGGGCTCCCCCCACGCCGCGCCGCGGATTGAGCGAGGAGACGGGGTCCTGGAACACCATCTGCACATCGGGCCGTACGCCGCCGCCGTCGACGCCTTCGTGGCGGATCTCCCCTGCCGTCGGTTCGAGGAGCCCGACCAGCATCCGCCCGAGCGCGCGTACTTGGCGGCCTCGATCAGCGCGAGCGAGAGCCAGGGAAGCAGCAGGTTCCACGCCCACTGCTGGGGGTCGTCGGTGAACGCGACGTACTGCGGGAAGGGCAGCCAGTTCAGCTGGCCGCAGACCACGATCATCAGCAGCAGGCCGATGACGAAGACGGGCGTGGCCGTGCCCGCGAGGGTGACGGCGGTCAGCACGCGCTCGGTGACGCGTCCGCGCCGCCAGGCGGAGAGGACGCCCGTGCCGACGCCGAGGATCAGCCACATCACCATGGCGCCGAGCGCGAGCGCCCCGGTGACCGGCAGCTTCGCGAGGCCATTTAGCCCGGTGAGGCGCCGAAGAGGGTCAGGGCCTGAGAAAGGTCATGAGAATGCAAGCGACGCACGCGCCAGGGGCGGGCGTCAGTAACAGTGAATGCCGGACACGCTGACACGCAGTGCGCATGCCGATCATTTCGTCCTCAACTCTTGGGAAACGCCCAGGGGTTGGCCTTGCACTTGATTCCGTCGTGGTCGAGGAACTTGGTCTGCTGCTGCATGACCGGGGCGAGTTCACCGTTCTTCGTGCAGTCGACGTGATTGAAGCCGAGCCGGTGGCCGACCTCGTGATTGATCAGCATCTGGCGGTACGGGTGGATGCGGTCGCCGTACGTCTTGGCGCCCTGCGCCCATCGATAGGCATTGATCATGACGCGGTCGGTGGCCGCGGAATCGCAGGACACGTTCTGTTCGAGCGTGTCGAGCCCCGACTTCGCGCACCATTTCGCCGTCGTACCGGGGCTGGCCAGCGTAATGACGAAATCGGGCTTCCCGGAGGAGATCCGCTCGAAGGTCCGGCCTCCGGCGTGTGCCCAACTCCGGTCGTCGTTCAGGGTTTTCTGCACGGCCGCCGCGAACAGCTCGCCGTCCAGGCCCATCCCCTTCTCGACATCGACGCGGTAGCGGAACAACTGCCCCTTGCCCGGCGCCTTGTCGAATCCCGCCATGGCGTCGAAGTCACCGGACGCGGTGAGCTTCGCGTCGAGCGGGTACTTCTCGCCCATCTTCGTCTCGTACGTCCCAGGGGCGGCGCCAGGCGGAGTGGGACGGTCGTCCGAGCGGGACGCCGGGTCGTCGGCCTCGCGCTTCTCCTTGCCCTGCGCGGCCTCCGCCTTCGGAGCCGAGTCCTTGGGGTCGTCGGTCACCTGTCCTGCCACGACCACGGCGAGCACGGTGGTGACCGCGGCGGCCGCGATGCCGGTGAAGGTGCGGCCCCTGCCGCCCTTGCCGTCCGTGGCGTCCGTGGCGTCGTTGTCTTGAGGATCGTCCACACCACCGGGCCCGCCGGTGCCGTCGGACCACAGGTCTCCGTGGGCCTGCTCCTCCGCGTCGACCGCGCGGTCCCAGTCGGTGACGGAGGCGTACGGATCGTGGGGCGTCCGCATGGGCGGCACGGTTGCCGTGCCGGGAGCGCCCGGCACGGCTCCTGGCACTCCCGGCCCGCCTGGCACTCCCGGCCCGCCAGGCGCTCCCGGCGCGAACAGGTCCTCGTCCGCGAACTCGTCGCCGAACGCGTCCACGTACTCGCGACGCGGCCCCGGCGCGTACGGCGCGGCCCCCGCCCCCGTCACGGTCCGCGCGCCCGGAACCCCGTACGAGGCCCCCATCCGCGACCCGGCACCCCAGCCGCCGCCCGCCTCACGCTGCTCGGGGTGCCCGCCGCGGACGTGCGGCACGCCGCGCGGAGGCGTGGCCTGCGGGACGCCGTGCGCGGGGGTGGTGTCGGCCGGCGGGCCGACGCGCCTGCGCCGCCCGGTGCCGGGACCCGGCGGGCGTGCGCCCTGCGCCGGCGGAATACCCATGCTGCTCGTGCTGCTGCTGTTGTCTGCGAGGTCGGCCGAACCCCGGCGGCTGTGACGTCCCACGTGCCGCCTCAGCTCCCCGAACCCGCGTCGCCGGTATCGCCCAACTCGCCCGTGTCCGCGAGCAGTTCACGGAAGGCGGTGGCCACCGTGTCCGGATACTCCATCATCGCCACATGCCCCGCATCCGGCAGCGTAAGCAGCCGTGAGTCGCGGAAAGCGGCGGCAGCCTTGCGGGCCATCCGGTACGAGACGAGCAGATCGCGGCCGCCGTAGATGAGCAGCGTCGGCGCGAGCACCCGCTCGGCCTGCCGCCACAGACCGTGCTGGCCGCCCAGCGTGTACGCGTTCACGATGCCGCGCGCCGAGCGCGTCATCGCGTCCCACATGTAGGGCAGCGCGAGCCTGCGCTCCATCTCGCGGACCGCGGCGGCGAAACCTTCCGGCGTGATCCGGGCCGGGTCGCCGTAACAGAGCGCCATGACGCCGCTGACGCGCTGCTCGGCCGTCCAGTCCTTGGTGAGCTTGGTGAAAAGGCTCGCGACGCCGGGCACCGCGAGCAGCCCGGTCGGCACCGCCGTGCGCTGCACCCGCAGCTCGGGCAGTGCGGGGGAGATCAGCGTGAGCGTGCGTACGAGGTCGGGGCGGACTGCGGCGACGCGGGTGGTGACCGCGCCGCCCAGCGAGTTGGCCACCAGGTGGACGGGGCCACGGTCGCTCGCGTCCAGGTAGCGGATGACCGCGCGCGCGTGCCCCGTGACCGAGTAGTCGCCGTCGTCGGGCGGTGGCGAGTCCCCGAACCCGGGCAGATCCAGCGCCTCGCAGTCGACGACGGACTCGACCAGCGGCATCAGGGCCGACCAGTTCTGCGATGACCCCCCGAGCCCGTGCACGAACAGGGCGGGCGGCAGCCCCTCGCGGACGGCCGGCCTGGAACGTACGGAAAGCGTGAGTCCGGGAAGGCCCACCGAGTCGAGCCGCTCGCCCGCCGCGACGCCGACGGCACCCGGCTTGGGCGCGGCGGTGGCGGCGAGCAAGTGCGGCAACTCGGTCGAAGACATGCGGCAATGTTACGAGACGATCACACGGTGGTTCGTGTGTTCGCAGTCACAGATCCGGCCGATGTCGCGAGGAGATCGCGTAGCGCCTGGTTCGGCCCTCTTCTAGGCTCGTAGATGAGGGCGAACAGGGCACTCGCACCACTAGTAGTGCGCTAGGGAAGAGAGTGACGATGACCGTCGACCCGTCCGACCCCGAGACCTTCCAGGTCGAGGAGACCGAGAGCAGCGGCGAGACCCCCGAGGCCGACGCCGCGGAACAGCACACCGACCTCGCCCCGAGCCAGGACGACTCCCTGCAGGATGCCGACCAGAACGCGGCGAACGAGGCCGATCTGGCCGAACAGGCCCGCGTCGTCAGCATCGACGAGGACGACTATCGCTGACCTGCCCGTGTTTGCCCTGCTACGCACGGCTTTCACGGCCATCCAGTCCGTGAAATTCTCCGCTCGTACCGCGCACATCACGGTTACCGAAAAGTACGATGGCCGCGCGGCGCACACCGCACGTTCACGATCATGGGAGGCGGCGTGACAGCCATCGAGCAGACAGAGGCAGCACGCCCGCGGGGCACACGCCTGCCGCGTCGTGCCCGACGCAATCAGCTCCTGGGCGCGGCGCAGGAGGTCTTCGTCGCGCAGGGGTACCACGCTGCGGCGATGGACGACATCGCCGAGCGGGCCGGCGTCAGCAAGCCGGTGCTCTACCAGCACTTCCCCGGCAAGCTCGACCTGTACCTCGCACTGCTCGACCAGCACTGCGAGTCGCTGCTGCAGTCCATCCGCACGGCCCTCGCGTCCACGACGGACAACAAGCTGCGCGTGGCGGCCACGATGGACGCGTACTTCGCGTACGTGGAGGACGAGGGCGGCGCGTTCCGCCTGGTCTTCGAGTCCGACCTGACCAACGAGCCCGCGGTCCGCGAGCGCGTGGAGCGCGTGACGCTCCAGTGCGCCGAGGCGATCTGCGAGGTCATCGCCGAGGACACGGGCCTGCCCCGCGACGAGGCGATGCTGCTCGCCGTGGGCCTGGGCGGCTACTCGCAGGTGGTCGCGCGCTACTGGCTCTCCAGCGGCAGCACCGTCCCGCGCGAGAAGGCGGTGCAGCTGCTCACCTCGCTGGCCTGGCGGGGCATCGCGGGCTTCCCGCTGCACGGCACGGAAGGCCACTGATCGGCGGCGGTGCTCCCTGTTCCCGTTTTCTGTTCGCTACTGGCGTGCGGCGGCGGAACCGTGAGCATCGCTTCACCGGGCTAATGTGTGCTGAGTACGGCGCGGACGGCCGCGCACATCACTGACCGTCGGAGGGACATAGCCGTGGAGGTCAAGATCGGCGTGCAGTACGCGCCCCGCGAGATCGTGCTGGAGAGCGGCCAGACGGCCGAGGAAGTCGAGCACGCGGTGTCCGAGGCGCTGACCGGCAAGTCGCCGCTGCTGAGCCTCGTGGACGACCACGGCCGCAAGGTCCTGGTTCCGGCCGACCGCCTCGCGTACGTCGAGCTCGGCGAGCCGACCGCGCGCAAGGTGGGCTTCAGCGCCCTGTAAGCAGGGTGCGCACGCAAGGCGCACAAGGAGAACGGCCCGGTGGATCACCACCGGGCCGTTCTCGTCGTCATACCTATCTCGTTGTACGTACCTGACCTCGCTCGGAGGGTTGCGTTCCGGCCGCCAGGGGTAATACCGGCTACGACCGTTTTGCACCTGGCCGCGAGGGAGGGACACCCTGTGATTCTGGAAGCACTCGGCTCCACACTGCTCGGTTTCGCCCTGGCATGGGCCGCGGCCCACCGCCTGCCCCACCGGCTCCCCGCGCGCAACCTGGTCCTCGCGACCGGCACAGCGGGCGCCCTGATCGGCTCCTTCGTCGCACATATGGCCCTGGGCGCGGGCCACGCCCCCGCAATGATCGCGGGCGCGGTGGCAGTGTCGGCGGCCTTGCTGTCACTCCTGCTCCGCCCAAGCCGCAACAGACTGAGCCGTCGCTCGGCGACGGCGTAAGGGGCGCCCCCGAAGGGGCGCGGGGAACTGCGCGACCAGCCACGAAGCACGCGCGGCCAAAGACGAGACCCCTAGGCAGCCAAGCCCAGCGCAGCCATCCGCTTGGTGTGCGCCTCAGTGATCCGAGAGAACATCCGCCCGACCTCAGCAAGGTCAAACCCATCGGCAACGCCCCCGACCAGCATGGTCGACAAGGCATCACGGTCGGCAACAACCCGCTGGGACTGCGAAAGGGCCTCCCCCATCAAGCGCCGAGCCCAAAGCGCAAGCCGCCCGCCCACGCGAGGATCCGCGTCGATAGCGGCGCGCACCTTCTCCACGGCGAAGGACGCGTGCCCCGTGTCATCGAGCACACCCAGCACGAGCCCGCGCGTGTCGCCGTCGAGCCGCGCCGCGACCTCGCGGTAGAAGTCACTGGCGATCGAGTCGCCGACGTACGCCTTGACCAGGCCCTCCAGCCAGTCGGACGGCGCCGTCTGACGGTGGAAGCCGTCGAGCGCCGCGACGAACGGCTCCATCGCCTCGGTCGGGTCCGCGCCGATCGCCGAGAGCCGGTCCCTGAGCTGCTCGAAGTGGTGGAACTCCGCCGACGCCATCTTCGCCAGCTCCGCCTTGTCGCCGAGCGTCGGCGCCAGCTTCGCGTCCTCGGCGAGCCGCTCGAACGCCGCGAGCTCTCCATAGGCGAGCGCGCCGAGCAGATCCACCACCGCGGCGCGGTAGTGCGGGTCGGCGGAAGCGGTCGCCCAGTCCTGGGCGGCGACTCCGGTCGGTTCGGCGGGCGTGTCAGCGGCGGTGTCAGGCGTCTCCATAAACCGCACAATAGCCCGCTCGCAGCAACGCGTAAGGGCCTGGTCAGTGACTGTGACTACGACTACGTGACCAATTCGCCAGACACGGCTGCGCGATTCCGGGGTACAGTGATAAAGCGCCCGCCGAATATTCGACGGGCCGTATGAATGAGGATGCCCGGTCGGAGGCCCGATCGGCTCCGACCCGACAGCCCTCCAGGCGGTACGCACAGTGCGTACGGCACGAGGAGGGAACCTCAGCGGTATGAGCGCTCGAGCGCAGGCAGTGGTCCCGCGCCCCCGGCCCGCCCCCCAAGCAGCCGGCGGTAGTGGCACGGTCACGACCCCCAGTGTTCGCCTCAGGCCGCGTCTCACAGAAGAGGCAATGCCCTGACTACGACTTTCCGCGATCTCGGGATTCTCCCCGAGACGGCCGAGGCTCTCGAAGCCGTCGGCATCATCAGCCCGTTCCCCATCCAAGAGATGACGCTCCCCGTTGCCCTCTCCGGCACCGACGTCATCGGCCAGGCCAAGACCGGCACCGGCAAGACGCTCGGCTTCGGTCTCCCGCTCCTGGAGCGCGTCACCGTCCCCGCGGACGTCGAGGCGGGCCGGGCCAAGCCCGAGCAGCTGACCGAGGCGCCGCAGGCCCTCATCGTCGTCCCCACGCGTGAGCTGTGCCAGCAGGTCACGAACGACCTGCTGACCGCCGGCAAGGCGCGGAACGTACGCGTCCTCGCCATATACGGCGGCCGGGCCTACGAGCCGCAGGTCGAGGCGCTCAAGAAGGGCGTCGACATCGTCGTCGGCACGCCGGGCCGGCTGCTCGACCTCGCCGGTCAGCGCAAGCTCGACCTCAAGCACGTCAAGTGCCTCGTCCTCGACGAGGCCGACGAGATGCTCGACCTGGGCTTCCTGCCCGACGTCGAGCGGATCATCAACATGCTGCCGGCCAAGCGCCAGACGATGCTGTTCTCGGCGACCATGCCGGGCGCCGTCATCGGCCTCGCGCGCCGCTACATGTCGCAGCCCACGCACATCCGCGCCACCGCGCCGGACGACGAGGGCCAGACCGTCGCGAACACCGCGCAGTTCGTCTACCGCGCGCACAACATGGACAAGCCCGAGATGATCGCGCGCATCCTGCAGGCCGACGGCCGCGGGCTCGCGATGATCTTCTGCCGTACGAAGCGGACCGCCGCCGACATCGCCGAGCAGCTCGAGAAGCGCGGCTTCGCCTCGGGCGCCGTGCACGGCGACCTCGGGCAGGGCGCCCGCGAGCAGGCGCTGCGCGCCTTCCGCAACGGCAAGGTGGACGTGCTCGTATGCACCGACGTCGCCGCCCGCGGTATCGACGTCGAGGGCGTCACGCACGTCATCAACTACCAGTCCCCCGAGGACGAGAAGACGTACCTGCACCGCATCGGCCGCACCGGCCGCGCGGGTGCCAAGGGCATCGCGATCACGCTGGTCGACTGGGACGACATCCCGCGCTGGCAGCTGATCAACAAGGCGCTCGACCTCGGCTTCGCCGACCCGGTCGAGACGTACTCGAGCTCTCCGCACCTCTTCGAGGAGCTGAGCATCCCGGCGGGCACCAAGGGTGTACTGCCGCGCGCCGAGCGGACCCGTGCGGGTCTGGGCGCGGAGGAGATCGAGGACCTCGGCGAGACGGGTGGGCGTGGCGCCCGCGGGGGCCGCGGCAACGGCCGCTCGCAGGACCGTGGCCGTTCCGGCGGCTCGGGCCCCGCTGCCGCCGCCGTCACCGAGGAGCGTCCGGCTCGTACGCCGCGCCGTCGCCGCCGTACGCGCTCGGGCAGCCCGCTGGACGCGACGGCGACCCCGTCGGTCGAGACCCCGGCCGCCGCGGAGACCGTGGTGGACACGGTGGAGCCGCGTACGCCTCGCCGCCGTCGCCGGACCCGTTCCGGCGAGGCCGCCGAGGCTGTCGTCGAGACGGTCGAGACCGTGGCGCCGGAGGCCGCCGAGGCCCCCACCAAGCCACGCCGCCGCACCCGCAAGGCCGCGGAGACCGTCGTCGAGACGGTCGAGGCTGCTGAGGCCGAGGCCCCCGCCAAGCCACGCCGCAGGACCCGCAAGGCCGCCGAGGCCGTGGTCGACACGGTCGAGGCCGTGGAGACCGAGGCCCCGACCAAGCCGCGTACCCGTACGCGCAAGGCGGCGGAGCCCGTGGTCGAGGCTGCGGAGACCGTGGAAACCGAGGCTCCCGCGAAGCCGCGTCGCCGCACCCGCAAGGCCGCGGAGACCGTGCTCGACACCGTCGAGGCCGTGGAGACCGAGGCCCCGACCAAGCCGCGTACCCGTACGCGCAAGGCGGCGGAGCCCGTGGTCGAGGCTACCGAGACCGAGGCTCCGGCCAAGCCGCGTCGCCGGACCCGCAAGGCTGCCGAGACCGTGGTCGACACGGTCGAGGCCGTGGAGACCGAGGCCCCGACCAAGCCGCGTACCCGTACGCGCAAGGCTGCCGAGACCGTGGTCGACACGGTCGAGGCTGCTGAGGCCGAGGCCCCCGCCAAGCCGCGCCGCCGCACCCGCAAGACCGCGGAGGCCGTGGTCGACACCGTCGAGGCCGTGGAGACCGAAGCCCCCGCCAAGCCGCGTCGCCGTACGAAGAAGGCCGCGGAAGCCGTGGTCGAGGCGGAGATTCCCGCTCAGCCCACGGAGGAGTCGAAGCCGCGTCGCCGTACGCGGAAGGCTGTTGCCGCAACGGCTGAGGGGAACGCTCCCGAGGCGGCGGCAACTGTCGCGAAGCCTCGTCGGCGTACTCGGAAGACCGCGGAGGCGGCTGAGGCCGCCGAGTAGGCACGGCCTGTTGCCTTACGAAGGCCCGGTTCCCCTCGGGGCCGGGCCTTCGGCGTGTCCGTACCTACAGTTGCGGTCCACTCCCAACTGGCCCGCCGCTCCGCGGCGGTTCTCTTCCCGCCCACCACCCGTTTACCCCGCAGGGTGATCGGGCGGGTGGGCGAGGAGGATCCGCGCGAAGCGCGGGAAGGCAGGAGCTCCGCCGCCCCGAGCTCCGTCCAAGGCTCCCGCGCCCGACCCCGCCCAAGCTCCTCCCAAGCCCCCCGCGCCCGACCCCGGCTAGCCTCAAGGCATGAGCAGGCCCCCCACCTTCACCCCGCCCCCCGGCGTGGACGCCCACGCCCTCCGCACCGTGCGCGGCGACTTCGCCGCCCTCGACGCCCGCCCGGCCGGCGAGGCCAAGGGCACCGTCCTGTTGCTGCCCGGGTTCACCGGCAGCAAGGAGGACTTCATCGCTCTCCTCAGGCCCATCGCCGACGCCGGGTACCGCGCGGTCTCCGTCGACGGCCGCGGACAGTACGAGAGCACCGGCCCGGCGGACGACGAATCCCCTTACGCACAGGACGAGTTGGCGATGGACGTGCTCGCGCAGAGCGAAGCCGTCGCAGCCGGTGGCACGCCCGGTGGACTCCACCTCCTCGGCCACTCCCTCGGCGGCCTGATCGCCCGCGCGGCGGTGCTGAAAGCCACCGGCACCCGCACCTTCGCCTCGCTCACCCTCATGTCGTCAGGCCCCGCCCAGATCTCCCCCTCGCAGCAGGCCCGCGCCAAGATGCTGACGGACGCGCTCGCCGTGCTGTCCATGGCCGAGGCCTGGGAGGCCATCCAGGCCCTCGACCCGCCGGAGGACGCGGACCTCGACGGCGACGACGCGCTCCGCGAGCGCTGGCTGCGGCACAGCCCCGCCCAGCTCATCGCCACCGGCAAGCAACTCTGCGCCGAGCCCGACCGCGTAACGGAACTCGCCGCCACACCCCTGCCCAAGCACGTCATCTCGGGCGAGCGCGACGACACCTGGCCCATCCCCTGGCTCGATGAAATGGCGGAGCGTCTGCGCGCCCACCGCACCGTCATCACCGGCGCCGAGCACTCCCCCAACACCGACCGCCCGGAAGAGACCACCGCCGCCCTCCTCGCCTTCTGGGAGGACAGCCACCTAGGACGGGCCTAGCCTGAAAGTGGGCCTGTACGGCCCCATCACAGGAGGCGGGCGTCATGACATTCGTCCAGGTCATCGACTGTAAGACACATCAAATCGACGCGCTGAACAAGGTGATGGACACCTGGGTCGAAGCCACCCAGGGCAAGCGGACGGCCACTCACGCGATGATGGGCCGAGACCGCTCCGACTCCACTCACCTGATGGAAATCGTGGAGTTTCCGTCCTACGAGGCAGCGATGAAGAACTCGCAGCTGCCGGAAACGGACCGGATCTTCCGGGAGATGGTCGCACTCTGCGACGAGGAGCCGTCGTTCACCGATCTCGACGTGGTGCGCGACGAGCAGCTGAACAAGAGCGTGGTCAGCGGCTTCTTCGAGGAAGTGGTGAACAAGGGCAACATCGACGCGATGGACGGGATGTGTACCGCCGACTACCGGGAGCACGACCCCTCGCAGCCCTCCTACGACATGACCCTGGCGGAGACCAAGATCGCGAACCGGGAGATCATGGAAGCGTTCCAGCCGACGGCCACCGTGGAAAGCCTGATGGCCGACGGCGATCTGGTGTGCGCACGGTTCTCGTTCAAGGGCCGCCACGTCGCCCCGTACCAAGGCCTGGAAGCGACCGGCCGCGATGTCGCCGGCACCGGCCACGCGACCTTCCGCTGCAAGGGCGGCAAGATGGCGGAGAGCTGGTGGAACGTGGACGACCTAGGCCTGATGCAGCAGCTGGGCGTCGTCGAGAGCTGACCCGCCTGGCCTCGCCACGCGGCTTCGAAGAGCACTCAGTGAAGACCGCTCAGTACTGCGTCCGCAGGTGTTCCCAGAAGCCGTCCCGCAGCGCCCGCCGCAGATCCGACTGGCCCCGCAGCGAGTAGGCGAGCAGCTTCTCCGCCTCCACCAGGAGCTCCTGGTCGACCGACCCGGGCAGGTAGGGGTGCCCGGGCAGCAGGTCCACCAGCGCCTCACGCCCCCGCGCGGCCAGCCATTTCGCGGCGATCTGCGCGCCCACGAAGCGGACGTCCTCACGTGAGGGCCGGGGGGTGCCCGCCGTCTCGTACGTCGTGACGGTGCGCCGCGACACGTACGGCTTGAAGAACTCAAGGTCGAACGTCCGCTGGCTGTCGACCTCCCACAGGAGCGGCTCCGCCTGATTGCGGCCGCCCTCGGCCGCCTCGATGCCCCAGAGATGGACCCGCGCGCCGTACCCCTGCGCCGCCTCCACCGCAGAGACCAGGTCCTCGTCGCCCCCGACGAGCGCCGCGTCGCTGATCGCGCGGTGCCTGGCCAGTGACTCGAGGTCGGTCCGGATGAGGGAGTCGACGCCCTTCTGCTGGTTGTTCGCGTTGAGGTTGCCCAGGCGGACCTTGACGTCCGGCAGCTCCGCGATCGACTGCTGCTCCATCGTGTGGATGCGGCGCCGCGCACCGTCGTACCAGTAGACGCGCAGCAGCCTGCTGTCCGCGAAGATCGTGCGGGCCTTGTCGATGAACGCCTCGATCAAGCCCTCCGCGTCCAGGTCGAAGGCACGCCGGTCCTCGGTGCCGACCGCGAGCCGGCCCGCCGCCGCGTACACATACCCCGCGTCGACGAAGATCGCGTGGGTGGACGGTGTCTTCGCCACCTCGGCGAGCATCCGCTCGAGCAGTCCGTTGGCGCGCTCAAGCTGAGCTCTGATCTCGGTTTCGTCGTCCATTGGTGCACATTGTCCCGCCGGTCACGCTGCGAACACAACCGGTCTCACTACCCGCGAGTAATTAGGCTGTCGAAAAATTTCTTTAGCGTAGGGAATGTTTGCATGAGGCAACCCGTTGTACCCGTATGGAACGCGGGACACCGATGCCCCGCGCTCCGCTCACTCCAGTAGTTCTCCTTCAGGAGGATGACCAGACGAAGGGAGAAGCCCTTGCGCTTCGAAATCATGCGACTCGACGACGTCGACGGCGCCGCCGTGGACCGGACCGTCGTAGACGCCGCCTCCGTCAATCGGATCGTGCAGCAGGCCGCAGCGATCGGCCAGCGCATCTACATCCGACCGGCCGAATCCCCGGCCTCGTAACGCAGAGACGTCGAAGGGCCCCCGTACTCACCGAGTACGGGGGCCCTTCGCATGCCGGGACCGGCCGCGCGGCGGCTAGCCGCCCTGGATCACCTGGGTCACGCCGTTGATGATCTGCTGCACCGCGATCGCGGAGAGCATCATGCCCGCGAGCCGTGTCACGAGGACCACGCCGCCGTCCTTGATGACGCGGATGATCAGCAGCGAGTAGCGCATCACGAGCCACAGCACGACGTGCATCGCCACGATCGCCGCCCATACGGAGATCTGCGTACCGACGCTGTCGGCGTTCTGCACGGCGAGGATGACGGAGACGATCGCGCCGGGCCCGGCGAGCAGCGGCATGCCGAGCGGCACGAGGGCGACGTTGACGTCCTTGGTCTGCTTCGGCTCGTCCGTCTTGCCGGTGAGCAGGTCGAGCGCGATGAGCAGGAGCAGCAGACCGCCCGCGATCATCAGCGCGGGGACGGAGACATGCAGGTAGTCGAGGATCTGATGCCCCAGGAGCCCGAAGACCGCGATCACGCCGAAGGCGACGCACACGGCCTGGAAGGCCATCTTCTTCTGCACCTTGGCGGGTCGGCCGGAGGTGAGCCCCAGGAAGATCGGGGTGATCCCAGGGGGATCCATGATGACAAAAAGGGTGAGAAAGAGAGAGCCGAAAACGGCGACGTCGAACACAGTGATGGCCTTGCAGAGAGAGTCGTACGAAAGCGCCGCGCGGAAGAGCGACGGCGAAAAGGTGGAAGTGAGGACTACGCGGTGGGACGTCCGCCCGCGCCCGGCACCGGGAACGCCCCGGTCGCGCGGCGCGTGATCTCCCCGTAGATCTCGGGGTCGGTGGTGAACTCCCCGAGCACGCACGTCTTGCGGCTGCCGTGGTAGTCGCTCGACCCGGTGGCGAGGAGGCCGAGGTCCGTGGCGAGGCCGTGCAGCCGGGCGCGGGTGGCCGGGTCGTGGTCCATGTGGTCGGCCTCGACGCCGTCGAGGCCCGCCGCGGCGAGCTCCGCTATCGCGGTCTCGGGCACGACCTGGCCGCGCTTGACGGCCGCGGGGTGCGCGAAGACGGTGACGCCGCCCGCCGCCTTGACCAGGCGGATCGCGTCGAAGGGGTCGAGCTCGTGCTTCTCGGCGTACGCGCGGCCGCCGTCGGCGAGCCAGTCGGGCGTGAAGGCGTCCGAGACGCTGCGTACGACGCCCAGTTCCACCAGGGCCTCGGCGATGTGCGGGCGGCCGACCGAGCCGTTGCCCGCGATGCGCGCCACCTGCTCCCAGGTGACGGGGACGCCGAGCTCCTGGAGCTTGCCGATCATCGTCTTCGCGCGCGGCACCCGGTCGTCGCGCACGAGTTCGCGCTCACGGGCGAGCTCCGGCTCCTCGGGGTCGAAGAGGTAGGCCAGCATGTGCAGGCCCACCCCGTCGAGGCGGCAGGAGAGTTCGGCGCCGGTGACCAGCGTCAGACCGGCGGGCAGGGCTGCGATGGCTTCCGCGTACCCGCGGGTGGTGTCGTGATCCGTGAGCGCGACGACGTCGAGCCCGGCGGCGGCAGCGCCCCGCACCAGCTCGGCCGGGGTGTCCGTGCCGTCGGAAGCGGTGGAGTGGGTGTGCAGGTCGATGCGCACGACGCGGACTCCAGGCTCTGACGGGGCGGACGAGGGGGCACTCAAGGGTAACGGGAGTCGACCGCTCCCCCTGCCGCCGCGAGGGAGGCGCTGCTCACGCCCGCAGAGGACGCTGCGGGGCAAACGGGCGGGTGGGCGGGAAACACGACCGCGGGCCGAGAGCACCCGCAGCGCACCGCTCACCGCCCCGGAGAACCCTCACCGCCCACCGAGGGGACCGCTACGGCATCAGAATCCGCGGCGAAAGCGCCCCGCACGGCAGCAGGTCCACCTCGGCGCCCGCGTCGCGCAGATCGGTCAGGACCAGCTCGTCGTACATCAAGAGCCCCGACTGCTCCGGCCACGCGACCGCCCACAGCCAGAGCCCGCGCGCCTCACCCGCGAAGACGGCCCGGTCGTCCGGCGTGCCCGCCACATGCCACATCGGGGTCGGCCGCCCCGCCGCGAGGACCTTCACCTGCGGCGGCTTCTCGACGCTCATATAGGGACCGGGATCCGGACCGTCGATGCCGGCGTACCGCGCCCCGAGGCCGACGCCGAGCTCCTCGGCGACCAGGACGAGTTCGCCGATGCCGCCGAGCGGTGCGGGACCCGAGCAGGCCACGGCGGTCGCGCGGCCGCCGCTTCTGTCGTCACCCGCGCAGGCCACACCCGTGAAGAGCCAGCCCACCGGGAGCGGCCACGGCATCCACACGGGCACCTGCGCGCGGTGCACCACGACTTGGAGGGCCTCGACGCTGGGCGGGATCACAGGCTGCAGCGGATGCACCGTCCCGTGCACATCGCACTGCCAGGAGTCGGCAAAGAGACCGGGAGCCCTGACCCGGCCACCACACTTCGGGCAACTGGGTTCGCCCCTCATAGCGCCCAACGGTCCTCCCCGGTCGTCGCCGCGTCAAGGACGATCACCCGTCCGGAGTCGGCGGCGTACCCCTCATCACCAGGCAAACTTAGATGTAGCTTGCATCTTTTAGCCTTGCTAACTAATATGTGTATACGTCAACGATCCCGCCGGCAGCCACGAAGGAGCAGGCATGAACAGCAGTACAGGAGGCCCCGCAGAAGGGGATCCGTTCGACGAGGGCGCAACCGGCCTGCTGCGGCAGCCGAAGGCCGTCTGGGCCACGGCAGGCGCGTCCGTCGTCGCCTTCATGGGCATCGGGCTCGTCGACCCGATCCTCCCCTCCATCGCCAAGGGCCTGGACGCGTCGGCGAGCCAGGTCTCCCTGCTCTTCACTTCGTACTTCCTGATCACCGCCGTCGCGATGCTGGTGACCGGCTTCGTCTCCAGCCGCATCGGCGGCAAGAAGACCCTGCTCCTCGGTCTCGCGCTCGTCGTGGTCTTCGCGGGCCTCGCCGGCACATCGGGTTCGGTCGGCGAACTCGTCGGGTTCCGGGCCGGCTGGGGTCTGGGCAACGCGCTCTTCGTGTCGACCGCGCTCGCCGTCATCGTCGGCGCGGCAGCCGGCGGCAGCGCCGCCGCGATCCTGCTGTACGAGTCGGCGCTCGGCCTCGGCATGGCGTGCGGTCCGCTGCTCGGCGCGGTGCTCGGCAACGCCAGCTGGCGCTACCCGTTCTTCGGCACCGCGGCCCTGATGGCGGTCGGCTTCCTCTGCATCACGGCGTTCCTGAAGGAGCAGCCGAAGCCCGCGCAGAAGACGTCACTGCTCGCCCCGATCAAGGCGCTCGGCCACGGAGGGCTCGCCTCCGCCGCGGCCTCCGCGTTCTTCTACAACTACACGTTCTTCACGGTCCTGGCCTTCACGCCGTTCGTGCTGAACATGACGCCGTACAAGTCGGGCGCGATCTTCTTCGCCTGGGGTCTGCTGCTCGCCGTGTTCTCGGTGCTCGTGGCCCCGCGGCTGCAAGCGCGGCTCGGCTCCCTGAAGGTGCTCGGCGGCTCGCTGGTGCTGCTCGCCGTGGACGTGCTGGTGCTCGGGTACGGCAACCACACCACGGCCATCGTCTGCACGATCCTGTCCGGCGCCTTCATCGGCGTGAACAACACCGTCTACACCGAGCTCGCCCTCGGGGTCTCCGACGCACCGCGCCCGGTGGCCAGCGCCGGCTACAACTTCGTCCGGTGGTTCGCGGCGGCCGCTGCCCCGTTCTTCGCGCCGAAGATCGAGGAGTGGAGCGACATCCACATCCCGTTCGTGGTCGCGGCCGTCACGGCGGTCCTCGGCGCGGTCGTGGTCTGGGTCCGCAAGGACGCCCTCACCCACGAAGCCGAGGAACTCGAACCGAAGCACGCGACGGAGGACGGCGTCACGGTCTTCGCCAACTGAAGTCCCCAGTAAGGAACTTCAGTCCAGGGAAACGGACTTGCGCAGCGGATCGCGCAGGTCCGTTCCGCTGTTCAGCCAGCGCTCCTGGAGCGCCCCCGCACCGTGCACCCGCTTCCACGCGGCCTCGTTCGGCGTCATGGGCAGCAGCGGCAGGAAACGTACGGGATCCATCGGCTCATCGAGGTCCAGGTCCTCCACCAAGCCGCCCGGCTCCGCGACCAGTACGGACGTGAACTGCGCGCCGGGCCACAGCGGTTCGCCCACGTCGAGCGAGGCGCCCGGGGCCACGACGAGCCCCTCGACCTGCGGGGAGGCCGCGAGGACCGCGAGCGGGCGGAGCACCTTGTCCGTGTCGGCGATGCCGCCTCGTACCGACAACACCAGTTCCGCGCGCGGGCCCTTGACCGGGTCGGCGAGGGCGGCGGTGGGGTCGGTCATCGGATGGACCGACATGCCGAGGGTGGCGTATCTGACCACGTCCCCGTCTGTGAAGCGCAGCACTTCGACGCGGTCGGTGCCGAGGAAGGTCACCGCGGCGCGCGCGTCGGGTTCGCCGAGGCCAGTACGGAGACGGGCCTCCACCAGAGCAAGAACATCAGCCATGACGCGAGCATAGATCTCGTCAGTGATGGGTAAAGGCGGAGCTTGACCTTTCAGTCGGCTGATAGTGTTGGCAGCTGGTTCCGGGCAGCACGCAGAGCGCGCTCTCCAGCCCGGGCAGATGACTTCGCGCGCTACGCGCTTGGGACTTCCCCCACGGGGGACCGGCCGGAGGAGGTGGGGCTGCCATGGATCGAAGTCGACCGTGCAGTACCACCCGTTCTTCCGTCTGACACCTCACGCAGCCCTGTAGCTGCCACTGTGCGTACGTACTCCTCGGTGCCGCGTGCGACGGAAGAGCACTTCGTTTCCACCTGATCTCTCTGAGTTCTCCGGTCTGAGTCAGTAGCGAAGCTGCCACCGCGACGGTGCGGTGCTCCCCGCTTTGTGGACGTGCCAAACATCCTCAGCAGGACGTCCCCATTCCGGGCAGTTCCAACCGTCGCCGGCGGCCTCCGTCAAAGGAGCCTGCCCATGTCGATGATCCGCGACCTGCGTGCCGCCGTCCGCCCCGCGCCCCGCAAGGACGGCAACACCTACATCTCGTACGACGCGACCCGCGAGGCGGCGTCCGCCGTCGTGGACTGCGCCGTCTACCGTGACGGCCGCCGCGCCGCCTGCGACGACACCCTCACCCCGCACGAGGCGATGCTCCAGGTGCGCCGCGACGGCGGCTTCGCCTGGATCGGTCTGCACGAGCCGACCGAGGCCGAATTCGCCGGTATCGCCGCCGAGTTCGGGCTGCACCCGCTCGCCGTCGAGGACGCGGTGCACGCGCACCAGCGGCCCAAGCTGGAGCGTTACGACGACACGCTCTTCACCGTCTTCAAGACGATTCACTACGTGGAGCACGCCGAGCTCACCGCGACCAGCGAGGTCGTCGAGACCGGCGAGGTCATGTGCTTCACCGGGCGGGACTTCTTCATCACCGTGCGGCACGGCGGGCACGGCTCGCTGCGGGCGCTGCGGCGGCGGCTCCAGGAGGAGCCCGAGCTGCTCGCCAAGGGCCCCTCCGCCGTTCTGCACACCATCGCCGACCATGTCGTCGACGGCTATCTCGCGGTGGCCGACGCGATGCAGGACGACATCGACGACGTCGAGAGCGAGGTGTTCTCCGCGCCGAGCAAGGGCAAGGGGTCCGCGCGCGGTGTCGACGCCGGGCGGATCTACCAACTCAAGCGCGAGGTCCTGGAGTTCAAGCGGGCGGTCTCTCCACTGCTTCGTCCCATGCTGCTTCTGAGCGAGCGGCCCATGCGGCTCGTCGACCCCGACATCCAGAAGTACTTCCGTGACGTCGCCGACCACCTGGCGCGCGTCCAGGAGCAGGTCGTCGGCTTCGACGAACTGCTCAACTCGATCCTGCAGGCCAACCTCGCGCAGGCCGCGGTCGCGCAGAACGAGGACATGCGCAAGATCACCTCCTGGGCGGCGATCATCGCCGTGCCGACGGCGGTCTGCGGGGTCTACGGCATGAACTTCGACCACATGCCCGAACTGCACTGGCGGTACGGCTACCCCATGGTGCTCGGCCTCATCGGCGGCGTCTGCTGGGCGATCCACCGCACCCTCAAGCGCAACGGCTGGCTGTAGCACCCCACTCGGTAGGCTGCGCGCATGACAGAAACGCTGCTCGACCGGGCCCTCGTCGAGGAGGCCACCAAGAAGTCGGGCCTCATCTGGGTGCGTGGCGAAGGGCCGGTCCGCGCCCTGTGGCACGTATGGCACGAGGGCGCGGTCCATCTGATCGGCGACGGCCCCGGCGAGCAGCCGCTGCCCGGTCTCGCCGACGGCTCCACCGCCGAGGTGACCGTACGCAGCAAGGACAAGGGCGGGCGCCTCATCGCCTGGACGGCCGCGGTGAGCGAGCTCGCGCCGCGCTCGGAGGCGTGGGAGGCGGCCGTCGCGGAGCTCAAGGGCAAGCGGCTGAACGCGCCCGACGCGGAGCGGATTGCGGAGCGCTGGGCCGCCGAGTGCCGGGTCGTGCGTCTCACGCCTGAGCAGATCGTCACGGACCTGCCCGATGGATCGCTCGCCGCGGCGCCGCTGGCGACCGGGGCGACGACCCGTCTTCCTGTGCCGGATGCGTTGCCGCGGCTGCTTTTCAGGCGGAAGAAGCGCTGAGAGCTCCGCTTTCGTTCCTACGACGTCGGCAGCTGCTCCCCGTAGTCCACCATCTCGTCCTTGCGCGGCTCTTCGAGGCTGAAGTCCTTGCCCCAGTCGGTGAGGCGTAGCGTGCCCGCGTCGCCCGCGCGCTGCAGGCGCAGGGGGTAGGGCTTGCCCTGGAGGGAGACGTCCAGGGTGCCGCCCGCGCCCTTGTCGCCGGTGATCTTGATGCTGGGGATGCCGCCGGTCCTGCCGCGCTCGCCGGTCTCCAGCTTGCCGTGCAGGGTGAGCATGCCCGACAGGAGGACGTCCTTGTCCGTGAAGCCGCTCAGCTGCTTGTAGGCGGCGTCCTCCTGGGGGACCTTCACATACTTGCCGTCGAGCTTGGCCGCGGCCTCGTCGTCCGCCTTGCCGGGCTTCTCGCCGTCCTTGGCGTCCGCGTGGTCCCAGAAGCCGGAGTCGGCCATCAGATACAGCTGCTTGCCGACGCGGAGCAGCTTGAACGTGTCGCCCTTCGAGGTGACCGAGCCCTCGCCGCCCTCGCCCTTGAGCCGCATGTCGAGCTTGTACGTGTGGCCCTTGCTGACCACCGTGCCCGAGAGCCGCACCGCGTCCGCCGCGTCGGCGGCCGCGAGGGACTTGCGCTGGATCTTCGACGCGGAGAGCTTGCCGACACCGTTCGTGCCCGCGTCCGGGTCCTCCTCGCTGCTGCTGCACCCGGTGAGACCGGTCACCCCCACGACGAGACCCGCGCACAGCGCGCTCACGACTGCCGCCTTGCGGGTGCGGCGGGCCAGGGGAATCGCAGTCACAGGTGGCACTGCCTCTCGTGGGGACGACGGCTACGGCAGTACGGCAGCGTACCTGGGCCGACTACGCCCTTCGGCCCCAGTCCGTCCGGACGCACCACCGGGGCGTATCCGACCGGGACGGGCTAGCCTGAAGCCCGCAATACCGGACAGGACGGCATAAATCCCTACGGGTGGAGGAGGCGCGCGTGATGGCGGCAAGCCCCTCCCGGATCTTCGTCTCGCACCTCGCCGGCATCGCCGTCTTCGACCCGAACGGCGACCAGGTCGGACGGGTCCGCGACCTCGTCGCGATGCTGCGGGTGAGCCGCAGGCCGCCGCGGCTGCTCGGCCTCGTCGTCGAGCTGTCCACGCGGCGCCACATCTTCCTGCCCATGACCCGCGTGACCGGCATCGAGTCGGGCCAGGTCATCACCACCGGCGTACTGAACGTGCGGCGCTTCGAGCAGCGGCCCACCGAGCGGCTGGTGCTCGGCGAGATGCTCGACCGCCGGGTCAGGCTCGTCGAGAGCGGCGAGGAGGTGACCGTCCTCGACGTGTCGGTGCTGCAGCTGCCGGCCCGCAGGGACTGGGAGATCGACCGGGTCTTCGTACGCAAGGGCAAGGGCGGCACGTTCCGGCGCAAGGGCGAGACGCTCACCGTCGACTGGTCCGCCGTCGACGGCTTCTCCCTGGAGGAGCACGGCCAGGGCGCCGAGAGCCTGCTCGCCACCTTCGAGCAGCTGCGCCCCGCCGACCTCGCCAATGTGCTCCACCACCTCTCGCCCAAGCGGCGGGCCGAGGTCGCCGCCGCGCTCGACGACGACCGGCTCGCCGACGTGCTCGAAGAGCTCCCCGAGGACGACCAGATCGAGATCCTCGGCAAGCTCAAGGAGGAGCGCGCCGCGGACGTCCTTGAGGCGATGGACCCGGACGACGCCGCCGACCTGCTCGCCGAGCTGCCCGAGGACGACAAGGAGCGGCTGCTGACCCTCATGCAGCCGGACGACGCCGCCGATGTGCGGCGCCTGATGGCGTACGAGGAGCGCACCGCCGGCGGTCTGATGACCACCGAACCGATCGTGCTGCGGCCCGACGCCACCGTCGCGGACGCGCTGGCCCGCGTGCGGCAGCAGGACCTGTCCCCCGCGCTCGCCGCACAGGTCTACGTGTGCCGGCCGCCGGACGAGACGCCGACCGGCAAATACCTGGGCACCGTCCACTTCCAGCGGCTGCTTCGCGATCCGCCGTACACCCTGGTCGGCTCGATCCTCGACGACGATCTGCTGCCGCTCACGCCGGAGACCGCGCTGCCGCAGGTCGCCGGGTTCTTCGCCACGTACGACATGGTGGCGGCCCCCGTGGTCGACGAGGGCGGATCGCTGCTCGGCGCGGTCACCGTCGACGACGTACTCGACCACATGCTGCCCGACGACTGGCGCGAGACGGAGTTCCACCTGGAGCAGCAGGGGGAGGCCCGCCGTGCCACCGGCTGACCGCGACCGTGAGCCCCGCGCCGAGCCCAGGCCCGCCCGCTTCCGTCTCGACCTGCCGCGGCCGCGGCGCCGCAAGCTGCTCCCCGAGTACGACCCCGAGGCCTTCGGGCGGCTCTCCGAGCGCATCGCGCGGTTCCTGGGCACCGGGCGCTTCATCGTCTGGATGACGGTCACCATCGCGGTGTGGGTCGTCTGGAACGTCACGGCACCCGACGGGCTGCGCTTCGACCCCTTCCCGTTCCTCTTCCTGACGCTCGCCCTGTCCCTGCAGGCGTCCTACGCGGCCCCGCTGATCCTCCTGGCGCAGAACCGGCAGGACGACCGGGACCGCGTCAATCTCGAACAGGACCGCAAGCAGAACGAGCGCTCCATCGCGGACACCGAATACCTGAGCCGCGAGATCGCCTCGCTGCGCATGGGCCTGGGCGAGGTGGCCACCCGCGACTGGATCCGCTCCGAGCTCCAGGACCTGGTCAAGGAGCTGGAGGAGCAGCGGACGGCGAACCGCGTCGTATTCCCGGCCGAGGAGCGCGGCGTACGTGATGTAGGCGACCGCTGACGGGGCTTTCCGACCCACGGTTACCGCGCCGTACTATCGGTCGTATGGCTACGGAAGACGCGGTGCGTGAAGCACTGGCGACAGTGAACGACCCCGAGATCCAGCGACCCATCACCGAGCTGGGGATGGTCAAATCGGTGGAGATCGGCGCGGACGGCGCCGTTGCCGTCACGGTCTACCTCACGGTCTCCGGCTGTCCGATGCGCGAGACGATCACGAAGAACGTGACGGACGCGGTCGCGCGTGTGGACGGCGTCACGCGCGTCGACGTCACGCTGGACGTGATGAGCGACGAGCAGCGCAAGGAGCTCGCCTCCGCGCTGCGCGGCGGCACCGCCGAGCGCGAGGTGCCCTTCGCCAAGCCCGGCTCGCTGACCCGTGTCTACGCGGTCGCGTCCGGCAAGGGCGGCGTCGGCAAGTCCTCGGTGACGGTGAACCTCGCGGCGGCGATGGCGGCGGACGGCCTCAAGGTCGGCGTCGTGGACGCGGACATCTACGGCCACTCCGTGCCCCGCATGCTGGGCGCCTACGGCAAGCCCACCCAGGTCGAGAACATGATCATGCCGCCGTCGGCGAACGGCGTGAAGGTCATCTCCATCGGCATGTTCACGCCGGGCAACGCGCCGGTGGTGTGGCGAGGCCCGATGCTGCACCGCGCGCTCCAGCAGTTCCTCGCTGATGTGTTCTGGGGCGACCTGGACGTGCTCCTGCTCGACCTGCCGCCGGGCACGGGCGACATCGCGATCTCCGTGGCGCAGCTGGTCCCGAACGCCGAGATCCTCGTCGTGACGACGCCCCAGCAGGCGGCGGCCGAGGTCGCCGAGCGTGCGGGATCCATCGCCGTACAGACTCACCAGAAGATCGTCGGCGTCGTCGAGAACATGTCGGGTCTGCCCTGTCCGCACTGCGACGAGATGGTCGACGTGTTCGGCACGGGCGGCGGCCAGAAGGTCGCCGAGGGCCTGACGAAGACCACCGGCGCCAACGTCCCGGTCCTCGGCTCCATCCCGATCGACGTCCGCCTTCGCGAGGGCGGCGACGAGGGCAAGCCGGTCGTCCTGACCGACCCGGATTCCCCCGCGGGTTCGGCCCTGCGCGCCATCGCGGGCAAGCTGGGCGGCCGCCAGCGCGGCCTCGCGGGCATGACGCTCGGCATCACGCCGCGCAACAAGTTCTAGGTCTTCCTCCGTACGCCGATGGGGGCGCCGCTCGTGATAAGCGGCGCCCCCATCGGCGTGACCGGAAGTCGTCAGGCCCCGTACTCGGCGATGTCCTTGACCACCGAGAAGCCCAGGCCGTACGCGCTCATGCCACGGCCGTAGGCGCCCAGGTGGACGCCCTCGTCGGTGGACCCGGCGAGCACCCAGCCGAACTCGGTCTCGCGGTAGTGGAACGAGGTCGGCGCCCCGTCCACCGGCAGCGAGAGCGTCGACCAGTCCTCGCCCTGAAGATCGTCGGCGAGCACCCAGGCCGTCTCGGTCTGCTGGTCCAGCCAGTCGTTGCGCAGGTTGTGGTCCATCTGCCCCGGCCAGGTGACGGCGAGCAGCCCCACCCCGGCGAGCCAGGCGGCGGACGACACCGAGGTCGCTTCGAGCAGGCCCGTGCCGTCCGCGCTGCGCCGGACGGGGTTGGCCTCGACGGTCACCACGACCGCGAAGCGCTCCTTGTCGTTCGTGCCGAGCGGCCCCTCGCTGCGGAGCGACGGCTCGTCGCCGTGGCCGATGGAGCCGTGCGCCACCTCGCCGTCCGCAGTGCCGACCTGCATCAGCCAGCGCTGCCCCGTGAAGGCCTCGTCCAGGCCGTACCAGGGGAAGGACGCCCGCAGATAGCCGTCGACCGTGTGCCGGGCGGAGGGCGCCGCTTGTGCGGCACCGTCCGCGGCCGGCGCCTGTGCGCCTACGCGACTTGTCGTCTCCATGTACCCGGCCGCCTCCTCGTTCTCGTCGGTCCGCAGGGCCCGCCCCCCTCGGGCGTCCTCAGCCGGACAACAAGGCAGGATAGCCACACCGGTTGGGGAAGCCGGGACACCGGTCGACACACGGGTGCCTCACAGGGCGTGCCACGGGGCGCACCGAGGGTGCGCAGCAGGAGGTCAGGTGGCGTCGGAGTCGAACGGCGGGCGCTCGACGGCCGGGGCCTGCTCGGACCTCTTCGTCATGTCGATCCTGCCACCTGAGGCCGCGTCCGACGTTCTGACTGAGCCATCTGGGCCATCTCGGCCATCCGAAGCGTCCGACTCGCTCTCGCGCCCGTGCACGGCGTCCGTGACCTCGGCCATCTCTTTCTTGAGGTCGAAGCCGTTGCGGATTTCCTTCAGGCCGAGCTCGTCGTTGTCGAGCTGCTTGCGGATGAAGGTCTTCGGATTCAGGTCCTCGAACTCGAAGTCCTTGAATTCCGGGCCGAGTTCACTGCGTATATCCGCCTTCGCGCTGTCCGAGAATTCGCGGATCTTACGGATGGTGCGCGAGGCGTCCTGAATCAGCTTGGGCAGCTTGTCCGGGCCGAAGACGAGCACGGCGAGGATGATCAGCGCCACTACCTCGAGCGGGCCAATGTCTGAGAACACCTTGAACTCCTTGCCATCCGGACCGGGTCCACGGTACCCGGCGTTCCTGTCCGTCCGGTAGCCGCTGGGCGACAGGCGGGGATCAGCTCCCGCCGGCCGAGCCGAGCACGAGGGTCACTTTCCGGTCCTTTCCGTCGCGCTGGACGGTCAGTTCCAGACTGTCCTTGGGGCGGTGGGCGCGAATCTTGACGATCAGCTCGTCGCCGGAATGGATGCGCTGGCCGTCCACTTCGGTGATGACGTCGCCCGGTTCGATTCCCGCGCGGTCGCCCGGGCCGCCCTTGTTCACGGCGGGGCCGCCGTCCTTGCCCTTGGCGCCGACGCGGGCGCCGTCGCCCGTGTACTCCATGTCGAGCGTGACACCGATCACAGGGTGCGTGGCCTTGCCGGTGTTGATCAGCTCTTCGGCGACGCGCTTGCCCTGGTTGATAGGGATGGCGAAGCCGAGCCCGATGGAACCGGCCTGGCCGCCGCCGGGCGCCGAGCTGTCGTCGGCGGAGCGGATGGCGCTGTTGATGCCGATGACACGGGCCTGGGCGTCGACCAGGGGACCGCCGGAGTTGCCGGGATTGATCGGGGCGTCGGTCTGCAACGCGTCGACGTAACTGACATCGCTGCCGTCGCCCTTCTCACCACCGGCGGTGATGGGGCGCTCCTTGGCGCTGATGATGCCGGAGGTGACGGTGTTGGCGAGGTCGAAGGGGGCGCCTATGGCGACGACGGGGTCGCCCACCTGGACGCTCTCGGAGTTCCCGAGGGGCAGCGGCTTGAGTCCGCGTACGCCCGACACCTTGACGACGGCCAGGTCGTACCCGGAGTCGCGCCCGATGACCTCGGCCTCCGCCGTCTCACCGCCGCTGAACGTCACCGATATCTCACCGCCGGTGCCTGCGGGCTCGACCACGTGATTGTTGGTCAGAATGTGCCCCTTGCCGTCGAGCACGAAGCCGGTGCCGGTGCCCTGTGCATCGTCGCCGCTGACGTGCAGGGTCACGACGCCGGGCAGCGAGCTCGCGGCGATGCCGGCCACGCTGTCCTTGGCCCGCCCCTTGGCCTCCGTGTCCACCTGCGGCAGCTCGACCTCCGTGCCGCCGTTGCGCTCCAGGTAGCCACCGACGGCTCCGCCGATGACGCCGGAGACGATGGCGATGACGGCGACGAAGACCAGGAGTGCGCGGTTCGCGCGCTTCCGCTTCTTGACCGGGTCGACGGGGACGGCCCCACTCTGCTGAAGCGGCGCGTTCCAGGGGTCGTACGGCTGCCGGGGCGGGGCCGCTTGGGCCTGCGGGTCCGGGTGCGGCTGTGCCTGTGCCTGCGGGAGCGACTGCTGGGCCGCCGGCTGCTGCGGGGGCGTGGGGTGCGCGGTGCCGTGGGGCGTGGTACCGCCGTGTACGGGGGCGGGGGCGGCGGCCGCTGGGGCCTGGCCCGGGGTGCCGTGGGGCGGGGTCGCGCCCGGGGTCGCCGCCGGGAGCTGCGTGCCGTGGGCGGGGGTCGCCACCGGGTGCTGGACGGGCGGGGCGGGGGCCCAGGGACCGGGCTCGCCGTAGGGCGGCGTGCTGTACGGGTCGGGGTCGTGCAGCGGGCGTGGGCAGTCCGCGGGGGGCGTGTCGGCGGGGGCGGGGGCCGTGTGGGCCGGGGCCTGGGCGTCCTGCGCGGCTTGCGCGGAAGCGGGGTGATCGGGAGCGAGCCGGCCCGGGCGGGGCGCGTCCTGCGCGGCTTGCGCGGCAGCGGGCTGGTCGGGAGCGAGCCGACCCGGGCCGGGCGCGTCCTGCGCAGCTTGCGCGGCGGCGGGCTGGTCGGGAACGGGCTCGGCGGATGTCGCCTGTGCGGGACCGCTCGGCGCCGGAGCCGCTGGTGCTTGGGCTGCCTCTGCGGGAGCTGCCTGTGCGGGAGCCGCAGGTGCGACGGCTGCCTCTGCGGGAGCCGCCGGTGCGGGAGCCGGAGGTACGGGCGTCGTCTGCTGCGCCGCGGCTGGGGCCGGCTCCGGTGGGTTCGCCGCTGCCAAGGTGAAATCGCCCGAGGCCGCGTCCGTCGCCGGTCCGGCGGCGGCTATCGCGTCGTCGGAGCCGCCCGGCTCACCCGCGGGCCCGGTGCCCGTGCCGCTCGGTCCGCCGTCGGGCGCGGACGCGGACGCGGACGCCGGCCGGGGACGGCTCCACCACTTCGCCTTCGTGGGCTTGCCCTCGTCCATGCTCTCCCCACAACTGGCCTGCGGCGGACGCCGATTACGTGCTCAACTCCGCGCCCGCCACGAAACCTGGGCAGGCACGGCCCACCCAGGATTCAATCAGGTTCCCGCGCCGAAGCGCAGAGCACGTCAGCGGATCTGCGAAGTGCCCTGCAGCGTGCCCTCTATCGGCGAGGACGCGGAAGTGCGCGCCGGGTCCGCTGTCTGCCCCGGAGCCGCGGGCCCCGGGGTCGGCAGTGCGGCACCGGAGGCGACACCGGGAGACATGGCGCCCGGCGAGACGGGAGCCACCGGCCGTATCAACGGGGACATGACCGCCGCGCCGGTGAAGAGCGGCGCCGTGGCCTGGACCGGCTCCGGTACGCGTGGCCCCCGTCCCGGCCCGCCGGGCAGCAGCGGACCTGCCGCCTCCGTCGGCGCGACCGGCGCCGCGAGGACGCCAGGGCGCTGCCCCTGCACGGTGAGCGGGCCACTGCCGCGGCGCCGCGAGGAGTCGGCGGGAGCCGTGCCGGTGCCCGAGCCCTGCGAACGCAGCGGCGACGCATTGCTGTTGCTGCTGCTTCCCGAGCCGCCCGCGCGCGGGTCGCCCGGATCGGCGGGAATGCCCGTGGTGACGCCGCCCAGCGCTATCGCGGCCAGCGACACCGCGCCCGCCGCGGCGAACGCGAAGCGCCTGCCACGCCACAGCGACCGCTCGGCGTCGTGCCGGCTGACGTCATGGATGCGGAAACCGCGCCCCGCTCCGGGCAGCACCGTGGCATGAGCCCCCGACGGCACATAGCCGAAGCTCTCGCCCTTGACGCCGAAGACCCCGGTCGGGGGCAGCCCTGACTCGGTGTCCGCGGTGGCGAAGCCGCCACCTGGCGCACGGGGACCGCCGGGCGGCTCGCTGCCGCCGCCGGGAAGCCCCTGGAGACGGGCGAGGAAACTCTCGGAGGGCGGCGGCGGCGCCACCTCCGCGAAAACGCTCTTGAGCCGCCGCTGCGAGTCGGCCTCGGTCTTGCACTTCGGACAGGTCGCGAGATGAGCGAGAACCCGCTCACGCGCGTCATGGCCCAACTCACCGTCCACCAGGGCGGCGAGTCGGTCCCCCAGATGCTGCTCGGCCTCGGCTAGATGCCGTTCGGCAGGATTCGACCGTGATCCACTCACGCGGTCGCGCCCCCTCCTCCCAGCGCCATGGCTCCGGCGAGCGAGCGGCGCTCGGCGCGGGCTTCGGGCGACCGGTGCTGAAGCGCCTTGCGCAGCTGCGAACGGCCACGGTGGATACGGCTGCGGACCGTACCCAGCTTGACGCCCAGGGTCGCGGCGATCTCCTCGTACGAGAGACCTTCGATGTCACACAGGACCACGGCCGCGCGGAACTCGGGAGCGAGGGTGTCGAGCGCCTGCTGCACGTCCGCGTCGAAATGCGTGTCGTTGAAGACCTGCTGCGGCGACGGCTCGCGGCTGGGAAGGCGCTCCGCCGCGTCGTCCCCGAGGGCGTCGAAGCGGATGCGCTGCTTGCGGCGCACCATGTCCAGGAAGAGGTTCGTGGTGATGCGGTGCAGCCAGCCCTCGAAGGTGCCGGGCGTGTACGTGGAGAGGGACCGGAAGACACGGACGAAGACCTCTTGCGTGAGGTCCTCGGCGTCGTGCTGGTTGCCGGTCAGGCGGTACGCGAGGCGATAGACCCGTCCGCTGTGCGTGCTGACGATCTCCTCCCAGGTGGGAGGGGTCCACGCCTGCGATTCCGCATCAGCGGCAAAGGTCGCGGTCTGAGCGGAGTGGGCAGCGTGGGATCGGTCAGCGGTGTCGGTCACGGATTTCGGCTCACCCGCCAACCTGAGAAAGCGCCTCAGCGCTCCTCCCCGATCCGCGGACGCAGCCGCACCTCCCCTGTCGGCTCTGGTGGTGTCCAGTGGAGCCCCTACCATAGCCACCTCGCCCGTTAGCTCCGGATAAGCGTTTTTACCGGAATTTGGTACGGGCTTCTCGCCAGGTGTCCTGCCTGGCCGAAGGGCCCGCGCCCAGTCTTGATCCATTCGTTACCCCCGCTGTCCTCACACCCTTACTAAACGCCCGGTCCCATCTGCGGGTTCCCACCCCCAACGGATACAGTCACGGCCAGGCATCCACGGGGACAGGAGAGGGCCATTACCGGCAACCGGCAGACGAGCTGGGCGTTCGCCGACGCCTTTGTCGCCGAGGACGAAGCTCTGCGCTGGGCCCGTGACCGGGCCCGGGAAGCGGGGCTGCCCTCGGTGTCGCCCGGTACCGGCGCCGCGCTGCGGATGCTCGCCGCCACCGCGGACGCCAAGGCCGTGGCCGAGATCGGGACGGGCACAGGAGTGTCCGGAATCCATCTCCTGCACGGCATGCGGCCCGACGGGGTGCTGACCACCGTCGACCCGGAGCCCGACCGCCAGCAGTTCGCCCGGCAGGCCTTCCGCGCCGCCGGGTTCGCCGGCAACCGCGCGCGCTTCATCCCCGGACGCGCCCTCGACGTACTGCCGCGCCTCGCGGACGGGGGCTACGACCTCGTCTTCTGCGACGGCGACCGCACGGAGTACCTCGACTACCTCGCTGAATCGTTGCGCCTGTTGCGGCCCGGCGGGCTCGTCTGCTTCGAGGGCACCTTCGCGGACGGCCGCACGGTCGACTCCGGCCCGCAGCCGGCCGAGGTGCTGCGCATCCGCGAGCTGTTGCGCGCCGTACGCGAGAGCCAGGATCTGATGCCGTCGCTGTTGCCGGTGGGCGACGGGCTTCTCTGCGCCGTGAAGCGCTAGCTTCGGGGCGCCCGAACCCCGGACACAGCACCGCCCCGGCACCTTTTACGATGCCGGGGCAGTGAAAAGTTTGGGCGCGCTTCCGCGTCAGCCGACGACCTTCTTCAGGGCGTCGCCGAGTGCATCGGCCTCGTCCGGAGTCAGTTCGACGACAAGTCGTCCGCCGCCTTCGAGCGGAACGCGCATGACGATGCCCCGCCCCTCCTTGGTCACCTCGAGCGGGCCGTCGCCCGTCCGCGGCTTCATGGCCGCCATGCTCGTTCCCCTTCCTGAAACCAGCTCATCGCAGCCGACAACCCAGGTGTCACCGGCATCGAACACATTGCTTCCAGGCCATTATCCCGCATGGCGGGACCCGATGACCAACATCGGTCTGCATCGCTTGCGCAACGCGCGCCCGCAAAACCACTCAATTCGGCGATGTGGCTGCGATACTTCGCCGCTTCATAGCCTTGCAGGGCCCGGAATTCTTTGACGCAGGTCACATATCTCCCCTCATGTCGGAGGTCGATGATCTCCGACATGCTGGGTGCGGACAAAGATGGCAAGGACAGGACCACCGGAGGGGATTCACCATGGCCGACACCGTGCTCTACGAGGTGAGCGACGGACTCGCGACGATCACGCTGAACCGCCCCGACGCGATGAACGCGATGAACACCGAGGCCAAGGTCGCCCTGCGGGAGGCGGCGCAATCGGCCGAGTCGGACCCCGCGGTGCGCGCCGTACTGCTCACCGCGACCGGGCGCGCCTTCTGCGTGGGACAGGACCTGAAAGAGCACGTGGGCTCGCTGCTCGCCGACCGCGAGGCGGGCACCCGGCAGACGATGAGCACGGTGCACGAGCACTACAACCCCATCCTGAAGGCGCTCACCGGGATGGCGAAGCCGGTCGTCGCGGGCGTCAACGGCGTCGCGGCCGGCGCCGGGCTCGGCTTCGCGCTCGCCGCCGACTACCGGATCGTCGCGGACACCGCGCGCTTCAACACCTCCTTCGCCGGGGTCGCGCTGACCGCCGACTCGGGGGTCTCCTGGACGCTGCAGCGCCTGATCGGCCCCGGCAGGGCCGCCGACCTGCTGCTCTTCCCGCGCAACATCAGCGCGCAGGAGGCGTACGACCTGGGGCTCGTCAACAAGGTCGTCCCCGCGGACGATCTCGCGGCCGAGGCAGAGCAGCTGGCCCGCACCCTCGCCGAGGGCCCGACGCTCGCGTACGGCGCGCTCAAGGAGTCGCTCGCCTACGCGGCCGGGCGCACCCTGGAGGAGGCCCTGGAGAAGGAGGACGAACTCCAGGCGAAGGCGGGCGCGTCCGAGGACCACGCGATCGCCGTGCAGGCCTTCCTGGACAAGGCGAAGCCGAAGTACCTGGGCCGCTGAGCCCCGGCCGCGTTTGAGGACAGGGCCTGACAGGACCTAGGGGACCCGGATCACGCAGTCCTCGAGGTGGTCGTTCACCAGGCCGCAGGCCTGCATCAGGGCGTACGCCGTGGTGGGGCCGACGAACCGGATGCCGCGCTTCTTGAGGGCCTTGGACAGGGCCGTGGACTCGGGCGTGATCGCCGGTACGTCGGCCAGCCTGCCCGGCGCCTTGAGGGACGCCGGGTCCGGGGCGTGCGACCAGATGAGCTCGTCGAGCTCGCCCTCGGCCCAGTCGACGAGCACGCGCGCGTTGGCGAGCGTCGCGTCGACCTTGGCGCGGTTGCGGATGATGCCGGGGTCGGCGAGCAGCCGCTCCCGGTCGGCGTCCGTGAACCGCGCCACCTCGGCGATCTTGAAGCCGGCGAAGGCCGCGCGGAAGCCCTCGCGGCGGCGCAGGATCGTGATCCAGGACAGGCCCGACTGGAAGGCCTCCAGGCAGAGGCGCTCGTACAACGCGTCGTCCCCGTGGACCGGACGGCCCCACTCCTCGTCGTGGTACGCCACATAGTCCTCGGTCGAAAGCCCCCAGGGGCAGCGCAGTCCGCCGTCCGGGCCCGCCACCGCGTCGCCGCTCACTGGTCGTTCTCCTCCTCGGCCGCGTCCCGCACCGGCTCCGTGTCCTTGCCGTGCGTCTTGAACAGGCCGGGGCCGCCCACCGCGGCCGCCTGCGCGCCGGCCAGGGCCGCCTCAAGCTCCGCGATGTGGGCGTCCCGCTCGGCCAGTTCGGCGCCGAGGCGGCCGAGCGCGTCGTCCACGTCCGCCATGCGGTAGCCCCGCACGGTCAGCGGGAAGCGCAGCGCCTCGACGTCGGCGCGGCGCAGGGCGCGGCCTTGGGGCAGCGGATCGGTGAACCGCTCGGGCGACACGTCGGGCAGCGCGGCGCGATCGCCGCCGCCCACCACCGCGAGCGTCACCGCGCCGACCACCACCACAAGGGCGATGACCAGGAACAAGAACAAGACCATCTCTTCGGGCCCCCACGCTCGACTGCCCATGCAGCAACTCGGTGCTGAATCTGTCAGGGTCCGATCGTGCCATGCGGCTGTGACAGTTAAGGTCGCAGGCGGCCGGGCAGCGGCGGCCTACGGCACCGACAGAGGAGGATCACAGGGGATGCTCAGGCTTGGCAGGCGTGCATTCGACGCGCACGAGCCGGTGATCATGGCGATCGTGAACCGGACCCCTGACTCCTTCTACGACCAGGGCGCCACGTTCCGCGACGAACCCGCGCTCGCCCGCGTGGAGCAGGCGGTGTCCGAGGGCGCGGCCATCATCGACATCGGCGGGGTCAAGGCCGGTCCCGGCGAGGAAGTCACGGCCGAGGAGGAGGCGCGGCGGACAGTCGGTTTCGTCGCCGATGTACGCAAGCGCTTCCCCGACGTCGTCATCAGCGTTGACACGTGGCGGCACGAGGTCGGCGAGGCGGTCTGCGAGGCCGGGGCCGATCTCCTGAACGACGCCTGGGGCGGCGTCGACCCGAAGCTGGCGGAGGTCGCCGCGCGGTACGGGGTGGGTCTTGTGTGCACGCACGCGGGCGGTGCCGAGCCGCGGACCCGTCCGCACCGGATCGCGTACGAGGACGTGATGGCCGACATCCTCGACGTCACCGTCGGTCTTGCCGAGCGCGCCGTGGAGCTCGGAGTCCCGCGCGAGTCCGTGATGATCGATCCAGGGCACGACTTCGGGAAGAACACCCGGCATTCGCTGGAGGCGACCCGGCGGCTCGGCGAGATGGTGGAGACGGGATGGCCGGTGCTTGTCTCCCTCTCCAACAAGGACTTTGTCGGCGAGACGCTGGACCGGCCGGTGAAGGAGCGGGTCATCGGGACGCTGGCGACGACCGCGGTCTCGGCGTGGCTGGGGGCGCAGGTGTACCGGGTGCACGAGGTCGCGGAGACGCGGCAGGTCCTTGACATGGTGGCGACGATCGCGGGGCACCGGGACCCGGCTGTCGCCCGGCGCGGACTGGCGTAACACCAGGCGGTCGCGTGAGCGGGCGGGAGAGACCCGCCCGCCCGGCAGGGCCTAGCGGCCGACCTCCTTGGTGACCAGGGCCACCGCCTCTTCCACGTCGTCCGTGATGTGGAACAGGTGCAGATCGTGCTCCGAGGCCTTGCCGCCCGCCACCACCGTGTGGCGGAGCCAGTCGACGAGGCCGCCCCAGTACTCCGAGCCGAACAGGACGATGGGGAAGCGGGTCACCTTGCGGGTCTGGACGAGGGTGAGCGCCTCGAAGAGCTCGTCCAGGGTGCCGAGTCCGCCGGGCAGGACCACGAAGCCCTGGGCGTACTTCACGAACATGGTCTTGCGTACGAAGAAGTAGCGGAAGTTGACGCCGATGTCGACGTGGTCGTTGAGCCCCTGTTCGAAGGGCAGCTCGATGCCGAGGCCGACGGAGATGCCCCTGGCCTCGCGCGCGCCCCGGTTCGCGGCCTCCATCGCGCCCGGGCCGCCGCCCGTGATCACCGCGAAGCCCGCGTCGACCAGTGCCTTGCCGATGCGGACGCCCGCCTCGTACTCGGGCGAACCGGGCGGCGTACGCGCCGAGCCGAAGACGCTGATGGCGCTGGGGAGTTCGGCGAGCGCGCCGAAGCCTTCCACGAACTCCGACTGGATGCGCATGACCCGCCAGGGGTCGGTGTGCACCCACTCCGAGTCGCCCTCGGTGTCGAGCAGCCGCTGGTCGGTGGTGCCGGGAGTGATCTGTTCACGCCGCCGCACCACGGGCCCCAGGTACTGCTCCTCCGGCGGCCCCTGCGCTTCTGGATTACCCACGAACATCCCCTTCCGCTGCGGTCACGCTCACTTGCCGCTTCAGCGTAGGTCTACGGGCGTTACAAACGGCGCATCCTTGCGGGAACTCACGATGTCAGCCAGGCGGTGAGCCGCTTCTCCGCCTCCGGGATCAGCGCGGCCTCGACCCGCTCGTCGACCTTGTGGGCGAGCAGCGGGGCGCCGGGCCCGTAGTTCACCGCGGGCACGCCGAGCGCGCTGAAGCGGGAGACGTCCGTCCAGCCGAACTTGGGCCGCGGAGTGCCGCCGACCGCCGCCACGAAGGCCGCCGCCGCGGGGTGGGTGAGACCGGGCCGTGCGCCGCCGGTGTGGTCGTCGACGATGAACTCGGCGATGTCGCAGTCGGCGAAGTAGTCGCGCACGAAGGCGAGCGCCTCGTCCTCGGTGCGGTCGGGCGCGTAGCGGAAGTTGACGACGACGGTGCACTCGTCGGGGATGACGTTGGTCGCGACGCCGCCCTCGATCCGTACGGCGTTGAGTCCCTCGTGGAACTCAAGCCCGTCGACCACCGGCTTGCGCGGCTCGTACGCGGCCAGCTTGTCGAGGATCGGCGCGACCTTGTGGATCGCGTTGGAGCCCATCCACGCGCGTGCGGAGTGGGCGCGCTCGCCCTTCGTCTTCAGGAACACCCGCAGCGTGCCCTGGCAGCCGCCCTCGACCTGGCAGTCCGTCGGCTCCAGGAGGACCGCGAAGTCGCCCGCGAGCCAGTCGGGGTGGGCATCGGCGACATGGCCGAGGCCGTTGAGGTGGGCGGCGACCTCTTCGTTGTCGTAGAAGACGAAGGTCAGGTCGCGGTTGGGCTCGGTGACCGTCTGGGCGATGCGCAGCTGCACCGCGACGCCCGACTTCATGTCGCAGGTGCCGCAGCCCCACAGGATCCCGTGCTCGTCCAGGCGGGAGGGCACGTTGTCCGCGATCGGCACGGTGTCGATGTGCCCGGCAAGGATCACGCGCTCGGCGCGGCCCAGGTTCGTGCGGGCCACGATGTTGTTGCCGTGCCGGTCGACGGTCAGGTGCGGCAGACCCCGCAGCGCCGTCTCGATGGCATCCGCGAGCGCCTTCTCCTCGCCGCTCGGCGACGGGAAGTCGACGAGCCGGGCAGTGAGCTCGGCGGCGTCGAGGGTGAGGTCGAGCGGGGGCTGATGCGAGGTCTGAGCCATGGCTTCGACCCTAACGCCCCTCGGCGCGCCGCCTTGTCAGCGGCCTCCAGTACCTTGGTCGCGTGCCTGAGCCCCCCACCCTCGTCCGGCGCGGCCGCCTCCTCCGTATCGGGGCGGCCGTCGCGGTGCTGCTCGCCCTCGTCGGCTATGTGGTGGTGCAGTACGTATCCGGGGGCAGGGCCGCGCCACGCTGCGAGGTCGTGTCGGGCGACGGCGACGGGGCGTCGTACGAGTTCGCGGCCGAGCAGGCGGAGAACGCCGCGACGGTCGCCGCCGTGGGCACATCCCGCGGCATGCCCGAGCGCGCGGTGACGATCGCCATCGCGACCGCCCTGCAGGAGTCCGGTCTGCGCAACATCAGCCATGGCGACCGGGATTCGCTCGGCCTCTTCCAGCAGCGGCCTTCGCAGGGCTGGGGCAATGAAGGGCAGATCATGGACCCGGCGTACTCGGCCGCGCGTTTCTACGCCCATCTCGACAAGGTCCCCGGCTACTCCCGCCTCCCCCTGACGGTCGCCGCGCAGCGCGTGCAGCGCAGCGGCTATCCGCAGGCGTACGCGAAGCACGAGCCGAACGCGGCGCTGCTTGCCGCCGCGCTGACCGGCCGCGCCCCCGCCACCCTCAGCTGCGAGGGCCGGGAGCCCGCGGAGCCGGGCGATCCGGCTCAGGTGCAGGCCGCGCTCGTACGCGACTTCGGCCGCGATGTGGCGCCCGAGGGTGACGGCCGCGCGGTGACCGTGCCGGTGTCCGCGACGGCGGGGACCGCCGGGGGCGGGGCCGGACAGCGGGGCTGGGAGCTGGCGCACTGGGCGGTGGCCCAGGCGTCCGCGCTCGGCATCGAGAAGGTGTCGTACGCGGGCCGGGAGTGGCGTGTCGGGGATTCCGGCAAGAAATGGCACAAGCCCGGCAAGGCGGACGCGGACGAGTCGGGCACGGACGCCGGGAACGGCGCGGGCGAGGTCCGAATCGTCACTGGACAGTAGTACGACGCTTCACCCGATCTGACCACGCTGATCACTCAGGGGCGACGCACCGTCCAGGTTTTCGCGCACTGCCCGCCACATCCGCCAAACCCCTTGCGAACACAGGGCATTGACGATTCAGCAGGCTCGCGTGAGGCGAGTCCTTTGCCCGTCTTTATCCGCAGCCGATTATGCGATGCATTGCCAACTCTTTACGTTGGGCCACCGCAACCTTCGCGGGCTTCGAGCGGTATTCACTGCGTCCGAACGCCGGGCCCCATCCGGCCGGACACACCCACGTTCTCTCCCGTCTGAAGGAGCATCATGTCCCTCCCCCTGACCCGCCGGATCGCCCGCGCCGCGCTGCTCATCGCAGCGGGGACGGCTCCCGTGGTCGGTGCGGCCGGCTCCGCAAGCGCCGCCGAACTCCCCGCCACCCCCAACCTCGGCGGCGTCACCGCCCTCGACGGTGCCGGCCTGGGCAACGCCGTCGACGGCGCGGCACAGAACGTCACCCGTCTCGCGGGCGAGACCGGCAGCAAGGCCGTGAAGAAGTCCGTGCCGCCCGCGGGCAAGGCAGTGAAGAAGTCCGTGCCGACCGCGGGCAAGGCCGTCCGCTCGGGCACCAAGAGCGCCAAGACCACCGCCCCCGCGGCGCAGAAGGCCGCCGGCGGCGTCGCGGGCAGCGCGGGCAGGTTGCTCGGCCAGACCGCGAACACGGCCACCGAGGGCGGTCTGCCCACCGGCGCCGTAGGCGGTGGCCTGCCCGCCGACCAGCTGCCGGTCAAGGGCCTCCCGCTCGGCTGATCCACCAGGCATGGGGGGGGGGGGGGGCGGCGGGCCCCCGCCCCCCCCCCCCCGCCCCCCCCGCCCCCCCGCACCCACCCCCCCCCCCCCCCCACACCGCCCCGCCCGGCCCGACCCCCC